>NZ_JANPCD010000127.1:0-35199 GCF_031430775.1 Sandarakinorhabdus sp.
CCGACATCGCCGCCATGTCATGCACCGCGCCGCTGGCATAATGGGCGTGCGTGAGCAGCAGCACCGCCACATCGCCGTCCAGCGCGCCCAGGATATCGCCGCGCGGCACACGATTGACCGTGGCGCCCGCCAGCCCGGCAAGGCCCTGCATCACATAGGCGTCGGTGGGAAAATCATCGGCCTCCATCAGAATCGTGCGCCGGCCCGGCCGAAGCGCGAGCGCGGCGCCGGCCAGCTTGAACAGATTGACGCTGACGGAATCGCAGGCGACGACCGCCCCCGGCTCGGCGCCGATGATGGGGGCGATGGCCGCGCCCAGTTGCTGCGGCAGGCCGATCCAGCCGGCATCGTTCCAGCTGCGGATCAGCCCGCCGCCCCATTCCTCCGTCACCACCCGGGCCATGATGGCGGGCAGGGCGGCGGGCAGCGGCCCCAGCGAATTGCCGTCGAGATACACGACGCCGTCCGGCATCGCGAACCGCGCACGCATTGGCGCCAGCGGGTCGGCAGCATCAAGGGCGGCAAGGTCGGGCGCGGCAAGATCTGGGGGGCTTGTCATGACCTTGCCTTATCCGATGGCGCGGGCACGGCAAGCCCTGTTGCCGCGAAGGCAGCGACCCCCATGCTTTACCTTGCGCGCCGCAGCATCCTCGACTAATCTGGCGCTGTCCAGCCGTCCCCCCAGGGGCGGCTCTTTTTATTCCAGTCCGACAAAAAGGCACTTCTCATGGCCGGTCCCGCCACTCCCCTGATGCCGCATGCCACCGCCGCCTGGCTGGTGGACAATAGCGCGCTGACCTTTGAACAGATCGCCGATTATTGCGGCCTGCACGTACTCGAAATCCAGGCCATCGCCGACGACACCGCCGCCACCAAGCTGGCGGGCCGCGACCCGCTGCGCGCCGGCGAACTCACCGCCGATGAACTGGCGCGCGGCCAGGCCGATCCGGATTATGTGCTGAAAATGGCCCGGCTGCCCGAACAGGCCCGCCGCACGTCCGGCCCGCGCTACACCCCCGTGTCAAAGCGGCAGGACAAGCCCGACGGCATCTTGTGGATCATCAAGAATCACGCCGAAATCACCGACAACCAGATTTCCAAGCTGATCGGCACCACCAAGACGACCATCGCCGCCATCCGCGACAAGAGCCATTGGAACTACGCCAATCTCCAGCCGCGCGACCCGGTGACGCTGGGCCTGACCAGCCAGCGCGAAATGGATGCACTGGTGGCCGCCGCTGCGAAAAAGGCCGGTATCGACATGACGGTCGATCCCGCCAAGGTCGCCGAAGAACGCGCGGCGATGATCGAGCAGCTGCAAACCGAGCGCGCGGCTGCGGCCTATCTGGCCGAACATGGTGCGCCGGTCGTGCCGGGCACCGGCACCGCGCTGGAACAGGGCGAGGCGCTTTTCCGCCGCTGAGCCGCGAGCGCGCAAGCCATGCTTGCGCGCCGACAGGCGCAAGGCCGGCCGGCGGGGCGGCGGACAACAAGTCCGCCGAACCCGTTCGAAGTCAAGCGCGGGCTTTGCCCGCGCCCTTTGCCGCCCAACCTAGCCCCTATTCCTCGCGCCCGCCCAACGGCAACGGCAACTCTGTCGGCGGCTCCCTGTCCAGCAAGCCCGCTGCCTTCAGATCCGCCAGCCCCGGCAAATCCCGCCGCGCACTCAGGTTGAAATGCACCAGAAACCCCGGCGTTGTCGCATATTGCAGCGGCCGCCCAGGCGTTTCGCGGCGGCCGGCGGGCCGCACCCAGCCAGCTTCCATCAACACATCGATGGTGCCGCCACTGACGGCCACGCCGCGAATTTCCTCGATTTCGGGCCGGGTCACCGGCTCGTGATAGGCAATGACCGCCAGTGTCTCGACAGCGGCGCGCGACAGCTTGCGCACGGATTCCCGCCCCACCCGCAGATGATGCGCCAGATCGGGCGCGCTCTGGAATTGCCAGCGCCCGGCGCGCTCCACCAGGTTGATGCCGCGCGGTTCATAGCTGTCCGCCAGCTCGCGCAAGGCCGGCAACAGATCGCCGCGCTCGCCCAGATGGCGCGCAATATCGGTGATGGTCAGCGGCGCATCGGCGGCAAAGACGATGGCCTCCAACGCGCGCATCAGTTCGGGATCGCTCATGCTTTTGCTCGCAGCAGGATGGGGGCAAAGGCCGCGCCCTGGCTGATCGTCACCTTGCCGGTGCGCGTCAGTTCCAGCGCCGCCACGAACGTCGAGGCGAGCACCGACCGCGCATAGTCTTCATCGGCAATGTCACGCGGCAGGAACCGCGACAATTCCGTCCAGTCGGTGCCGGTGCCCAACAGATGCGCCAGGCGTTCAATGGCTTCGTCCAGCGCCATCACCGGCCGCCGCCGCACGACATGCACGCTGCGATTGTTCCGCGCCTGGATGCCGCCATAGGCCGACAGCAGTTCGAACAGGCTGGTGTCGTATGTGGCGATCCTGTCCTGCGCCAATCCTTCGGGGTGCGCGCGGCGGAACGTGTCCCAGCCCTGCTGCGGCCGTGCCAGCAGCCGGGCGCCGACATCGCGCATGGCATCCAGCCGCTGCAACTGGAATTGCAGTTTCAGTGCCAGGTCGGCCGGGTCCGGCGCCGCGCCTGGCTCGGCAGGCAGCAGCAGCAGCGATTTCAGATAGGCCAGCCATGCCGCCATCACGAGATAATCCGCCGCGAGTTCGAGGCTCAAGACCTTGGCGTCGCGAATGAAGTCCAGATATTGATCGACCAGCGCCAGAATTGAAATCTGCGCCAGATCGACCTTTTGGCTGCGCGCCAGCAACAGCAGCAGGTCGAGCGGCCCTTCCCAACTGCCCAGTTGCAGCACCAAGGTTGCAGGCGCTTCGCGGACCGGCAGGTCGAACGCCGCGTCCATCGCTCAGGCCATGCCCAGCAACTGGTCGCGGGCTTCGGCCCAGACCGCTGCCGGCGTCGCATCGCCGGGTCTGGCCCATGCCATGGCCGCCGCCAACCGTGCCGCCGCCGCTTCGCCAATGTCGGGCATCGCCTCGCAAACGCTGCGCATCTCGGCAAAATCGCCCGAACAATGCAGCACGATATCGCAGCCGGCATCAAGGCAGGCGATGGCGCGGGCCCCGAAATCCAGCAGCGCATTGCTGCCCGGCGCCAGGCCACCCGCAGCCGGATTGCCCAGCGCATGCATGCCGATATCGTCCGACATCAACAGGCCATCAAAGCCGATGTCCCGGCGAATGAGGTCGATGACGATCGGCGACAGCGTGGCGCAGCGATGGGGGTCGATGGCGGTGTAGGTGACATGCGCCGTCATCGCCATTGGTGCGGTGTTCAGCGTGCGGAACGGCTCGAAATCCCGCTCCAGCGCGTCGCGGCTGGCATCCACCACAGGCAGTTCGAGATGGCTGTCCGAGGCGGCGCGGCCATGGCCGGGGATATGCTTGACGACGCCGCAGATGCCGCCGGCCCGGAACCCGTCAAGCGTCGCCCGGCCCAGCGCCGCGACCTGCATCGGCGCCATGCCCAGCGCCCGGTCGCCGATGATGTCATGGCCGCCCGCGTCGCGCACATCCAGCAGCGGCAGGCAATCGACGGTGATGCCCAGATCCTTCAGCATCGCTGCCAGCGCCAGCGCATTCAGCCGCATCGCCTCGATCGCGGTAATAGGCGCCTTGTCATACAGGTCGGCAAACCGCTGCCCGGCGGGAAACACCGGCCAATGCGGCGGCCGCAGCCGCGCCACCCGCCCGCCTTCCTGGTCGATCAGGATCGGCAGCGCCCGGCCGGCCAGGTCGGTCAGGCTGGCGGTCAGCGCGCGGACTTGCTCCGGCGTATCGGTGTTGCGCTTGAACAAAATATAGCCGGCGGGGTCGGCGCTGCGGAACAATGCGCGTTCGTCGTCGCCCAGCGTCAGCCCGGCAAGGCCCAGAAATGTCGGCTGCATCCCGTCAATCCACCGCGCTGCACGCGCCGCCGGCGGCCACGATTTTCTTGCAGGTGGCGGCGGTGTCGGCGGTGCTGGAGCGCAGCCGGTACAAGGTCTGGCCGCCGCTTTGCACGGATATGATCGTCTTGCCCGAAACGCCCGCTTTGCCAGCCAGCCGCACCCATTCGGCCTCGGCCTTTTCACGAGTGGAAAAGGCGCCAAGCTGGACGATCCCAGAGCCGGCCGCAGTCGGATCGGCGGGCTTTGCCGGTGTGACCGGTGCCTTGACAGGCACAGCCACAACCGCTTTCGGCGCAGCCGGCGGCTTGACGGGCACAACCGCTTTCGGCGGCAACGCCAGAGCGGGCGCGGTCGTCACGACACCGGCAGTCGGACGAACCGGCGTTGTCTGCGGCGCGGTTCGCACGGCGGCGCCGGGCTGTGCCGGCAGCACGGCGCTCGGCACAGCGTTCGGCGCCACACTCGGCCCTGCACCCGGTGCAGCCGGGCCGGCTGCCCCCGGCAACAGGTCGCGCGGGCGGCCGATCGGTTCTTCGGGCAGGGCGCTGTTGTCGATGATGCTGCCCTGGTCCATGCCTTCGCCGGCCTCATAGATGACATCGCCGGTACCGGGCACATCCAGCCCTTGGCGATCACGCGGCGCCACCTTGTAAGGGCCGATATCGGCCTCGATCAGCGGCGCCTGCTCGGCCTCCATATAGCCTTGTGTCGAGCCGCCATCCTTGCGGCCCAGCAGCAGTACCAGCCCGACAGCAACGATGGCCGCCAACGACAGCAGCAGCGTCAGCGTCCAGAACAGCGAGCGCCGCGACACCTGTGTCGCCGCCGGTCCTGCTTCCTTCAGCCATGGGGCTTCGTCATCGCCTGCCATCAATAAAGCTCCTGCGCCGCCTCGACTCCGATCACCGCCAGGCCGCCGCGCAGAACCTGCCCCACCGCGCCGGCCAGCGCCAGCCGCGCCGCCGTCAGATCGGGGCGGTCCGCCAGCACGACGCGGCGGGCTGCATCGTCATTGCCGGCATTCCACAGGCTGTGAAAGCCGCCGGCCAGATCGGCCAGATAGAAGGCGATGCGGTGCGGCTCGCGGGTTTGTGCCGCCTGTTCGATGATGCGCGGGAAATTCGCCGCCAGCTTGATAAGGGCGAGTTCCTGTCCGTCCAGCAGCGCCGGGTCGGCGGGCGGCAGCACGATGCCGGCTTCTGCGGCCTTGCGGCCCAGCGATGCGATGCGGGCGTGGGCGTATTGGACATAGAATACCGGATTGTCGCGCGACTGTTCGACAACCTTGGCAAAATCGAAATCCAGCGGCGATTCCGGGCGCTTGGTGAGCATGATGAAGCGCACCACGTCCTTGCCGACTTCCTCGACGACTTCGCCCAGCGTGACGAAATTGCCCGACCGCTTCGACATCTTCACCGGCTCGCCGGCGCGCAGCAGCTTCACCAGATTGACGATCTTGATATCCAGCGCCACCCGGCCATCCGACAGCGCCTTTACCGCCGCCGTCATGCGTTTGACATAGCCGGCATGGTCGGCGCCAAAGATGTTGACCAGCGCGTCATAACCCCGGTTCAGCTTGTCCCAATGATAGGCGACATCGCCGGCAAAATACGTCCAGTTGCCGTTGGATTTCTGCATCGCCCGGTCGCTGTCGTCGCCGAACTGCGTCGAACGGAACAGCGTTTGCGGGCGCGGTTCCCAATCGTCGCCGGTCTCGCCCTTGGGCTTTTCCAGCTCGCCCTGATAGATCAGGCCGCGCTGCTCCAGCGCCTCCAGCGCCTCCTGCACGCGCGGCCCCAGCGACGCTTCGGAAAAGAACACGTCCTGGCGGATGCCCAGCAGCGCCAGATCATCGCGGATGCGGTCCATCATCAGGGCGACGGTGCGGGTGCGGAACAGCGTCAGCCAGTCGGCCTCGTCGGCGCCAACCCATGTTGGGCCGAACTCCGCCGCCAGTGCCGCGCCGACCGGCACCAGATAGTCGCCGGGATAAAAGCCTTCGGGGATTTCGATGGTTTCCCCCAGCGCCTCGCGATACCGCAGATGCGCGGAGCGGGCGAGCGTATCGACCTGGCCGCCGGCATCGTTGATGTAATATTCGCGGGCGACGGTGTAACCGGCAAACGCCAGCAGGCTGGCCAGCGCATCACCGACAACGGCGCCCCGGCAATGGCCCATGTGCATCGGGCCGGTGGGGTTTGCCGAGACATATTCGACATTGACCGATTGCCCGGCGCCCATGCCCGATCGGCCATAATCGGCGCCGGCAGCCGTGATGGCGGCCAATTGCGCGTGCCAGACATGGTCCTTCAGGCGCAGGTTGATGAACCCCGGCCCGGCCACTTCGGCGCTTGCCACATCGGCTTGCCGGGCCAGCAGCTGCGACAGGCGCACGGCAATGTCGCGCGGCGCCATGCCGGCCGGCTTGGCCAGCACCATGGCGGCATTGGTCGACAAATCGCCATGGCTGGCATCGCGCGGTGGCTCGACGGTCACGGCGCGCAGGTCCAGCCCGGCAGGCAGTTCGCCGGCGGCGACCAGTTGCCCGATCGCGGCTTCCACGACGGCGGCATAGGTATGAAACAGGTTTGATGAAGGGTTCAAAGGAGGTGCCATGGCTTGAAAAATGAGTGAGACACGCTCTTAGCTGCCTGTCGGGGCGGCGTCATCTTCCTTGTTGAAGTCCCTGGCGGCCTTTCGTTGCGGCCTGTGGACCTCCGTGTTGCACAACTGCCACAGCTTGGCGATTATTGCGCATCAAAGCAATGAATATGACAAGAAACACAACATAATCATTGCATCGCCGAATCGAAGTCGGCATCAGCCGTGTCACTGTTTTAACGGGAGACAAAACATGAAGAATATCGTTCGTTTCGCCGGCGTTGCCCTGATGGCGCTGACCGCTTCCACTGCCCAGGCTGCTGGCGAAGCCCGCGCCGAAGTGCGTGGCGGCCTTGCCTGGTTCAACGGCCTTGGCGCTTCCGGTTCGGAAGCCGTGCTCGGCGTTGCAGTCGGTTATGACTTCGACATCAGCGATTCCGCGTTCATCGGCGTCGAAGGTTCGGCCGACAAGGTTCTGGTTTCCGGTTCCGACATCCTGTGGGGCGTTGGTGGCCGCGTCGGCGCCAAGCTCGGCGATGCAACCCGCTTGTATGCTGCTGGCGGCCTCGGCTTCGGCGGCGGCGACACCGCCCCCTACCTCGGCGTTGGCGCCCAGCAGAAGTTCGGCGGCAGCTTCTACGGCAAGCTCGAGTATCGTCGTTACTTCGACATCGTTGACATCAACACCCTCGCCGTCGGCGTCGGCATGACCTTCTGATTTCGGGTTAATCCTGATTTCAAATGCGAAAATCGTCCCGGCAGTGCAAACTGCCGGGGCTTTTTCATGCGTGCTCGCCAAAGTGCGGTGTTGTGCTCCGCAAAATCATGGACCAATCTTGGCCAAGGGAGACAGGCCATGACCGACCGCGCCGCCTTGATCGAAGCCAGTTTTGCCGCCGCCATCGCAGCGGCCGGCGACCCAGTGCCGCTGGTCTATGCCCGGCTGTTCGCCATGCATCCCGGCATGGAGGCCGAATTCTGGCGCGACCGGTCCGGCGCCATCCGGGGCGAAATGCTGACCCGCGTGTTCGAGGCCATCATGGACATGGCCGGGCCGCAGCAATGGGCGCGGCTTTACATCGAATCCGAGGCGGTGACGCATGACAATTACGGCATTTCGCGCCACGTTTTTGCCGATTTCTTCCCGCTCGTCGCCGCCACCATCCGCGACGCCGCCGGCAGCGCCCTGACGCCGGCAATGGTCGCAGCCTGGGACGATCTTTTGTCAGAAGTGTCTGATATGATTGCCCAATTGCCCGGCAGCGACACCCCGCAGCGGGTCCATGATGTCGAGGCAATATTGCCCACCGGCGTTCGCGGCATCAGCTTTCCGGCAAGCTGAAACGGCTCGGGCCGCACGCGCTATTATACAAGTGTACAATAGCGCGTGCGGCGCCCGATCTGCGATGTTCAGGAGGCGGTGACCGTCTGTTCGATCGCGCCGAAGATACTATGATTGGCGTTGTCCAACATTTCAATCCGCACCGTATCACCCGGCTTCAGCCACGGCGTGACGGGCGCGCCTGATGCAATCGTCTCGATCATGCGGATTTCGGCGATGCAGCTGTAACCGCGCCCACCATCGGCCACCGGCTTGCCCGGGCCTCCGCCAGCATCACGGTTCGACACGGTGCCCGACCCGATGATGCTGCCGGCCACGATGTTCCGCGTCTTGGCCAGATGCGCGATCAACGTGCCGAAATCGAATGTCATGTCGGTGCCGGCATCGGCCCGGCCAAAGGGCGCGCCGTTCAGATCGACGCTGAGCACGCCGTGCAACTTGCCGTCCTGCCAGCTTGCCCCCAACGTGTCGGGGGTGACGAACACCGGTGATAGCGCGCTCGCCGGCTTGGACTGGACAAACCCAAAGCCCTTGGCGAGTTCATCGGGGATCAGCCCGCGCAGCGACACATCATTGACCAGGCCCACGAGGCGGATGGCAGCCAGCGCCTGTTCGCGGCTGGCGCCCTGCGGCACATCACCGGTGACGACGACAACCTCGGCCTCCAGATCAAGGCCCCAGGCCGGATCATGAAACGCAATGGCATCGCGCGCCCCCAGAAACTGGTCGCTGCCGCCCTGGTACATCAGCGGATCATGCCAGAAACTGGCCGGCAGTTCGGCACCGCGCGCCCGGCGCACCAATTCAACATGGTTCACATAGGCCGAGCCATCGGCCCATTGAAAGGCGCGCGGCAGCGGCGCTGCGGCCTCGCGTTCGTGAAAGCGGGCATGCGGCACGGCATCGTGCGCCAGGCTGAGCGCCACCCCTTCGAGGATGGGCGCGGCGCGTTCCCAGTCATCAAGGGCGGATTGCAGCGTCGGATACATGGGCGGCGGTGCGGCGCACCATGCCAGATCATCAGAGACTACGACGAGCCGGCCATCCCGGCCGTGGTGCAATGAGGCTAGTTTCATGATTGTGATGTTGGACTGCGCGCTTGCTGCGCGCAAGGGCCGGACATGAAAATGGCGGGCCCTGTGGACCCGCCATTGTCAGTTCCTGCAATGATCAGGCAGCGACGGCGCGATTGCGGCGAGCCGAGACACCGACCAGCGCGAAGCCGGCAATCAGCATGATCCAGTTTGCCGGTTCCGGCACGGCCGAGACCGCACGCGGCACCGGATCGGCCGAATATGTTCCGCCGGTCACTGTGCGGAAGCTGCGCAGGGCGCCATTTGCGGCCACGGCCGAAGCCGCTGTAATCGAGGTGAATGTCGTCGACCGGTCCAGGCCCGAGCCCGGCGCGAACAACAGGAAGTCGGACGTGAAGGAGATGTTCGTGCCTATCAGGCCCGAGGCAAAGCTGGAGCCCGACGTGCCGCCGTTTGTGGCGAGGATAGAGGCATTGCTGAAGCTGCCTGACAGCAGGTTGGAGCCTGCGGCGTAGGTCGTGGTCACAAAGCCGGGGCCGCTGACCGTGATCGCTGATGTCGTAAGATAGCTGAAGGTGCCGCTGATGCCGCCCTGGACAAGAAGCGACCCGAGCAATTGCGCAGGCGAACCCTTCGCAACGACGGCGTCAAGCCGATACAAGGAGGTGACGTTGGTGACGAAGGGCGAAAGCGCCGAATTCAGAAAACTGAAATTGACGCTCACCGCACCGGCCACAGTGCCGGTCGGCGTTGCAGTCGTATAATAAACCGCATCGTTGGCGCGGCTGGCGCCGGTGCCGGAGTTCACGAAACGAAGGTTGGCGCCGCTGATCGGGCCGAAGGAGGCAAAGGTGGTCACAACGGCGGCCGCCGGTGCGGCAACGGCCAGCGTTGCCAGGGCCGCAATGATTGCAAGGCGTTTCATAAACGCAAACTCCAGTGGTTTTCGGTATCGCGACGCAGTCAGGTCGCTTGATTAGCATTACAACTCTGCAATAAACGTGCCACATGGCTTTTCGCGTCAAGCAGTTGATTTCATTGTAACTGGCTATGTCGCCATTTTGCAGAGTGTAAAATCTACCGACGTTTTCAGGCGAATGCGGCCGTGTCGAGCGGGATGCGCTAGGCCGACAATTCGTCTTCGGAGGTCGCGAACAGCGTCGCCGCGCCGCGCGTGACCGGGCCGGACAGCGCGCCGACCTGCGGCAGGATCTGTTCGGCAAAGAAACGCGCTGTGACGATCTTTGCGTTGAGGAATTTGGGGTCGAGCCCAGAATCGGCCGGGGCGGCCTTCAGCTGTGCCGACGCGACAAGCGCCTGTTTGGCCAGCAACCATCCGCCGATGGTGATGCCCATCATGCGCAGATATGGCGTCGCGCCGGCGGCGATATCATCCGGGTTATTGGCGCCGGTCATCCAGACCGTTGCGGCGCGGGTGGCGGCAAGCGCATCCTCCAGCCATGGCGCAAGGCCGCGCAATTCGGCACTGGCGCCGAGCTCGCCCAGCGTGTCGCCGATTTGGGCAAACACCTCCTGCCAATGCGCGCCGCCGTCCATGCCCAGCTTGCGGCCGACAAGATCCAGCGCCTGGATGCCGTTGGTGCCTTCATAGATCGGCGCTATGCGGGCGTCCCTCAGGAACTGCACCGCACCGGTTTCCTCGACATAACCCATGCCGCCGAACACTTGCAGCGCCATCGACGCCACCTCGACGCCGACATCGGTCGCCCATGCCTTTGAAATCGGCGTCAGCAGATCCGCGAGGCCGGCGCCTTGTCTGTCGCCCGCGTGGGCGCGGTCCACCGCTGCCGCGTTCAGATACACCAGCGCCCGCGTCGCCTCGGTCAGCGCGCGGCAGGTCATCAATGTGCGGCGGACATCGGCGTGTTCGATGATGCGCACCGGATCACGGCTGCCGCCGAATTTTGCCGACTGCACGCGGCTGCGCGCATAGGTCAGCGCATGCTGGGTTGCCGCCTCGGCAATGGCGACACCTTGCAGGCCGACCTGCACGCGGGCGTTATTCATCATGGTGAACATGGCGCGCATCCCGGCGCCTTCATCGCCGACCAGCCAGCCGATGCAATTGTCGTTGTCGCCGAATGACATCGTGCAGGTGGGCGAGGCATGGATGCCAAGCTTGTGCTCCATGCCGACGCACTTCAGGTCGTTGCGCGCGCCATCGGGCAGGAATTTGGGCACGAGGAACAGCGAAATCCCCTTGGTGCCGGCCGGCGCATCGGGCAGCCGCGCCAGCACCAGATGGACGATATTGTCCGCCGCATCATGTTCGCCCCAGGTGATGTAGATCTTGGTGCCCTTGACGCGGTAGCTGCCGTCGCCAACTGGCTCGGCGCGCGATTTCAGCGCGCCGACATCGGAACCGGCGGACGGCTCGGTCAGGTTCATGGTGCCTGTCCATTCGCCGCTGACCAGCTTGGACAGATAGCGTTCCTGCAATGCCGGGGACGCATGCGCCGCCAATGCCTCGATGGCGCCCTGGCTCAGCATCATGCACAGCGCGAACGCCATGTTGGCGCTGGTGAGCTGTTCCTGCACGGCGACCGCGACCACGAACGGCAGGCCCTGGCCGCCGTGCGCTTCTGCAACGCCAAGCCCGGCCCAGCCGCCGTCGACATACAGGCGATAGGCATCGGCAAAGCCCGGCGGCAGCGTGACGACACCGTCCGCCAGCCGGGCATGCGTCTGGTCGCCCACCATGTTGAGCGGCGCGAACACGCCGCTGGCCAGCTTGCCGGCCTCGGACAGGATCGCGGCGACCATGTCGGGGGTCGCATTGCCGTATTGCGGCAAGGCCGCCAGCCCCGGCACATCGGCAATGGTGTCGAGCACGAACTGCTGTTCGGTGATGGGCGCGGTATAGGGCATGCAAATCGGCCTTGGGCTGTTGTCGCAGCCGGTATAGACGCGGGCGATGACCGACAAAAGCCGCATCCTTGCCGCTGATGCTGATGGCATTGCCGCAGCCGCGGCGGTGCTGCGCGCCGGCGGCATCGCGGCGGTGCCGACCGAGACCGTCTATGGTTTGGCCGCACGCGCTGATGACGGGGCGGCTGTGGCGCGCATTTATGAGGCCAAACAGCGGCCCGGCTTCAATCCGTTGATCGTGCATGTGTCTGGCGCCGTGCAGGCTCAGACGTTGGTGCATGTGTCGCCGCTGGCCGCGCAGTTGATGGCGGCGTTCTGGCCGGGGCCGCTGACTCTGGTCTTGCCGCGCCTGGCGGGCGCGCCCGTTGCCGATCTGGTCAGCGCCGGCCTGCCGACACTGGCACTGCGCTGCCCGGCGCATCCGGTGATGCAGGCGCTGATTGCCGCGGTCGGGCCATTGGCAGCGCCGTCCGCCAACGCCTCGGGCCGGATTTCGCCGACCAGTGCCGCGCATGTCGATGCGTCATTAGGGGAAGATGTCGGCCTGATATTGGATGGCGGGCCGAGCGCGGCCGGGCTGGAATCGACGATCATTGCGGTCGAAAATGACGCCTGGACGCTGCTGCGCCCCGGCGCCGTGCCCGCCGAAGCTATTGCTGCCATCGCCGGGCCGGGCCGGTCTGTGCAGGGCGCTGCGCCGGCCATTACCGCCCCCGGCATGCTCGCCAGCCACTATGCGCCGAGCCAGCCGGTCCGCCTCGGCGCCTTGACCGCCAGCGCAAGCGAATTCCATGTCGGCTTCGGCAGCATCACCGGCGATGCCAACCTCTCCCCCACCGGCGATCTCACCGAAGCCGCTGCGCGCCTTTTCGCCCTGCTCCACGAGGCACAGGCCTCTGGCCGCCCTGCCATCGCCGTCGCGCCTATTCCGCACCACGGCCTGGGCGCCGCCATCAACGACCGGCTGCGAAGGGCTGCGGCGCCGAGGGTTTGAGGCGGCGGGTCGCTACCGGGACAAGGAAAAATACTATCGCGGGCAGGGAAACCGGACCATGTCTCGATCATTGTATCGGCAGCGGACGCAATCTGATAAGAATGGAACGCGTTCCGACTGGAGCTGGCAATGGACAAGCGATCGGTGGTTCTGGCGCTGGTGGCAGCGCTTCTGGGCAGCACGGCGGCGCAGGCGGTGACAACCGTGGTCAATGCCGTGCTCGACCGGCCCTATACCTTCCCGGGGCCGTCGGACCGAAACCCCGGCTATTATACGCAATATTTGCCCGCCTTTGCATTTGATCCCGGTGATACGCTTGACGTCACGCTGACATTTGTCGGCGGAGCGCAGTTGAACCTCGGTTTTCTTCCCTCCATCGTGCAATTCACGGTGTTTGGCGGCACTGGCGCCACGGGTACGGTGTATCAATCGACCGCGACTTTCAGTTTCATCAATCCCGCCGGCGCCGTGAACGAGACAACGGGTCCACGCACTGGCGTCTTCGACCGCAATCCAGCCGTCGCCTTCACGGGCGTCCGCCAACGCCAACGCGGACCGCTAGCGTTCGATGGCATGCGTGTCGTCATCCACCTCGATAGCGCCGTGCTGCCCTACGGACCGCCGGGGCCAGTGCCGCCGGCCACCTTCAGCGCATTTTCGGTTCGGTTCACCAACGATGTCCCCGAGCCGGCGGTTTGGACGATGCTGATCATGGGCTTTGGTTTGACCGGCGCGACGGAACGGCGGCGACGTATTCAGTATCTTGCACATCAACAGCCTTGAAATCTCGCCGGTAAGATATATCTTGAGTTTATTATAACAACTCAAGGAACCCCAAAATGCACTTCAGAACCCATTGCGGCGGCTCCCGCCGCGAACATCGCCAGGGCGCGCGCTGGTCGGCATTCGCACAGGCGTTCGGCGCGGAAATGGCTGGGCAGGCGATGCGCGGCGGCTTTGGCCGGCGGCGGATGTTTGACGGCGATGCGCTGCGCATGCTGTTGCTCAAGCTCATCAGCGATGCGCCGCGCCATGGCTATGAACTGATCAAGGAGATCGGCGCGCTGTCGGGCGGATTCTACACGCCCAGCCCCGGCATGGTCTATCCGATGCTGACGCTGCTCGCCGATCAGGGCATGGTCGAGGAGCAAGCCGATGGCAGCCGCCGGCGCTTTGCCATCACACCTGCCGGTCAGGCCGAGCTTGACGGGGCTGCCGATACGCTCGCCGGGTTGCTGGCCAGGCTGGCCGAAATGGCGGCGGCAGCGGCGCCCGACGAAACTGGCCCGGTGCGGCGCGGCATGGCCAACATCAGGATGGCAGTGCAGACCCGCATGGCCGCCGATGGCGCCGGCAAGGACACCGCCTTCGACATTGCTGCCATCCTCGACGAGGCGGCGCGCAAGATCGAGCGGTTGTAAGCGGCTGCGCCCCGGCATAGCCTTGGCGGGTCAATAAAGGATCCGCCATGCGCTTTGCCGCCCTTCTCCTTGCCTCCGCTGTCATCGCCAGCCCGGCGCTATCTGCCGATCTGGTCATCGGCAATGGCCTGATCGTCGATGGTTCGGGGGCCAAGCCGTACAAGGGTTGGGTGAGCATCACCGGTGACCGGATCGAGCGCATCGGGCGTGGCCGCGCGCCCAAGGCGGCCCGCACCATCGACGCGCGCGGGCAAGCCATTGCGCCGGGTTTCGTCAACATGCTGAGCTGGGCGACCGAAAGCCTGCTGGTCGATGGCCGGGCGCAGAGCGATGTCCGTCAGGGCGTGACGCTGGAAATCATGGGCGAGGGCTGGTCGATGGGGCCGCTGAATGCCGAAATGAAGCGGCTGAACGTGCAGCGGCAGGATGATATCAAATTCCCCATCACCTGGACGACTTTGGGCGACTATCTGAACACGCTGGAGAAAAAGGGCATCGCGCCCAATGTCGCCAGCTTTGTCGGCCATACCACGGTGCGCGTCCATGAACTGGGCGAAGGCGATGTCGATCCGTCGCCCGAGCAGCTGAAATCGATGCAGGGGCTGGTCCGCGCCGCCATGAACGAAGGCGCGCTGGGGCTGGGCAGCTCGATGATCTATGCGCCGGCAGCCTATGCGGAAACGCCCGAACTGATCGCGCTGGCCCGCGCCAGTGCGGCGTGCGGCGGCATGTACATCAGCCATATGCGGTCCGAAGGCGACCGCATCGAACAGGCGGTGGACGAGCTGATCGATATTGCGCGCCAATCCGGCGGCCCGGCCGAAATCTGGCACATGAAGATGTCGGGCAAGAAGAACTGGGGCAAACTCGACACCATCATCGGCAAGATCGAGGCGGCGCGCAGCCAGGGCGTGCGGATCACTGCCAACATGTACAATTACACCGCCGGCGCGACCGGCCTTGATGCCGCCATGCCGCTATGGGTGCAGGCCGGCGGGCTGGAAGCGTGGATCGGACGGCTGAAGGACCCCGCCATCCGCGCCCGCGTCAAGGCCGAGATGATGGACGAAAACGCGGATTGGGAAAATCTGCAAAAGCGTGCCGGCAGCCCGGAAAATGTGCTGCTGCTGGGCTTCAAGAATCCGGCATTGAAACCGCTGACCGGCAAGACTTTGGGCGAGGTCGCGCGGTTGCGCGGCACCAGCCCCGAGGACACGGCCATCGATCTGGTCATCGAGGATGGCAGCCGCGTCGGCACCGCCTATTTCTTGATGGACGAGGCCAATGTGAAGCGCCAGACCGCGCTGCCGTGGATGAGCTTTGGCTCCGATGCCGGCGCGCCGTCGGCGGAAGGGGTGTTCCTGCTCAGCCAGGATCATCCGCGCGCCTATGGCAATGTCGCGCGCCTGCTCGGGAAATATGTGCGTGAGGAGAAAACCGCGACGCTGGCCGATGCGGTGCGGCGGCTGACGTCGCTGCCGGTGGCCAATCTGGGCATCAAGCAGCGCGGCATGCTCAAGGCCGGTTATTTTGCCGATGTCGTGGTGTTCGATCCGGCAGCGATCACCGACCACGCGACTTTCGCCAAGCCCGCGCAATATGCCACCGGCGTGGGCCAGGTGTTCGTCAATGGCGTGCAGGTGCTCAAGGACGGCGAGCCGACCGGCGCGGTGTCCGGGCGGTTCGTGAAGGGACCGGGGACGGGGAAATGCCCGGCCTGAACCCGGCCCGCTTGCGTATGCCTATTCGCTGCGCCTGAGCAGGTCCGTGAGTTCGCCCTTCCAGAATTTCGCCCAGGTGTGCGTCGAATGCCCGCGCGTGTCGGCGCTTTCGGGAATCAGCACAAAGCGCCCTTGCGGCAGCTTGGCGGCATCGCGTTCGGCAAGGCCCAAGCCCGGCGGATTGATGAAATCATCGGCGCTGTTAACCCATGTCACAGGCACGGGGATGCGCGCCAGCAGCGGCGAGGGATTGTAATTGCGCGACGCCTCAAGCTGGAAGATCCGGTCATTGGCATCGGCGCTGGCGGCCAGCCCCTGCGCCATCAATGTCGCTGCGGCTTCGTCCGAGGCTTCGCGCGTCGGCCACATCGCCTGCATGCGCACCGGCGCGGAACTGGCCATCACCTGGAGCGCGATGCCGACCTTGAGACCGGCCAGCGGCGGCGGCGTGTAGTTGCCGCCATTCCAAACCGGATCGGCCTTGATGGCGTCGATGGCCATCTGCCGCCATAGCCGGTTGCGCCCCGCCAGCGGCACCGTGTTGCAGGCCAGCGGCATGATCCCGCGTGCCATTTGCGGATAATCGGTGCCGAACTGGAACCCCATCATGCAGCCCATCGACGTGCCCATCAGCAGCCGCAGCTTGCCGACCTTCAGATGATCGAGCAGCAATTTTTGCGCCCGCACCATGTCGGCATAATCATAGGCCGGGAACGCCATTTTCAGACCGTCGGAAGGCTTGGACGATGCGCCGTGCCCGATGGCATCGGGCAGGATGATGAAATAGCGCGCCACATCCAGCGGCTGGCCGGGGCCAAAAAGCTCGACCGCGAATTGTGGCACAAGAAACTGTGCGCCGGTGCCGCCGGTGCCGTGCAGCACCATCACGGCATTGATGATCTCGCCTTGCGCATTGCGGTCCGGCTGGCCCAGCGTGCGGTAATGCTGTTTCAGCTGTGGCAGCACCTTGCCATCGGCAAAGCGGAAATCCCTGGCGGTGAAATCTGTCTCGGCCACGGCAAGTGTGCCAACCGGCTGTGCCGGGAACGGCGTAACGCTCGGCTGCGCCAGCGAAGGGGCGGCCAGCATGAGGCCAAGGGCGAGTGTCAGGGACCGGATCATGGTCGCAACGCTAGCCTTTTGCCGCGTCCGCGGCCATCCCCCACTTGTTGCAGCGCCGCCGCCCTGCTAGCGGCGTGGCATGTCTGTTGATGCCGATACCGTCCGCAAGATCGCGCGCCTGGCGCGCATCGCCCTGCCCGAATCCGATGTGGCGCCGCTGGTCGGCGAACTGAACGGCATACTGGGGTGGGTCGAGCAATTGGGGGAGGTCGATACCAGCGGCGTCGCGCCGATGACGGCGGTAATCCCCATCACGCTGGCGTGGCGCGCTGATGTCGTGACCGATGGCGGCATCCAGGACGCCGTGCTGGCCAATGCCCCAGATGCTGCGTCGGGCTTTTTCGCCGTTCCCAAGGTGATCGAATAATGCCCACCCTTGTTGACCTGACCATCGCGCAGATGCGTGCTGGCCTTGCCGCCCGTGATTTCACGGCGCTCGAACTCACCGATGCGCACCTGGCCGCCATGGCCAGCCATCGGCATTTGAACGCCTATGTCGTCGAAACGCCCGAAATCGCCCGCGCCGCCGCACGCGCCGTGGATGCCGGCAGCATTTCAGGGCCATTGGCGGGCATTCCGCTGGGTATCAAGGACCTGTTCTGCACCAAGGGCGTGCAGACCACGGCTGGTTCCAGAATCCTCGAAGGCTTCATTCCCCAGTATGAATCGACCGTGTCGGGCAATCTGCTGCGTGACGGCGCCGTCATGCTCGGCAAGCTCAACATGGACGAATTCGCCATGGGCTCGTCGAACGAGACCAGCGCCTATGGCAAGGTGATCTCGCCCTGGCACGCGGCGGGCAGCAATGCCGAACTGGTGCCCGGCGGCTCGTCCGGCGGCTCGGCTGCGGCTGTTTCAGCGCGTATTGCGGCCGGCGCCACCGGCACCGATACCGGCGGCTCGATCCGCCAGCCGGCGGCGTTTGTCGGTATTTCCGGCATCAAGCCGACCTATGGGCGGTGTTCGCGCTGGGGCGTTGTGGCGTTTGCCTCGTCGCTCGACCAGGCCGGGCCGATGGCGCGCACCGTCGAGGATTGCGCGATTCTGCTGACCAGCATGTGCGGCTACGATCCCAAGGATTCGACCTCGCTCGATGTGCCGGTGCCCGATTTCGCTGCCGGGCTGACCGGCGACATGCGTGGGCGGCGCGTCGGTATCCCGCGCGAATATCGCCTCGATGGCATGGACCCCGTCATTGCCGCACTGTGGGACCAGGGCATTGCATGGCTGCGCGATGCCGGCGCCACCATCGTCGATGTGTCTCTGCCGCACACGAAATACGCCCTGCCGGTCTATTACATCATCGCGCCCGCCGAGGCTTCGTCGAACCTCGCACGCTATGACGGCGTGCGGTACGGCCTGCGCGTGACGCCGCCGGGCGGCAATCTGGCCGATATGTACGGCGCCACCCGCGCCGCCGGCTTCGGCAAGGAAGTCAAACGCCGCATCATGATCGGCACCTATGTGCTGTCGGCGGGTTTCTATGACGCCTATTATACCCAGGCGCAGCGGGTCCGCACGTTGATCGCCCGCGATTTCGCGCTGGCATTCGAACAATGCGACGTGCTGCTGACACCGACGGCGCCTTCGGCGGCATTCGAATTCGGTGCAAAAGCCGATCCGCTGGCCATGTATCTCAACGATGTTTTCACGGTGCCGTCGTCGCTGGCGGGTTTGCCGGCAATGTCTGTGCCGGCCGGGCTGTCACCCGAAGGCCTGCCGCTGGGCCTGCAGATCATCGGCCGACCGATGGACGAAGCCGGCGTGCTGGATGCCGGTCGTGCCATTGAACGTGCGGCGGGGTTCGCCGCGCGGCCGGCGTGAGGCGCCGGGGCTGAACGGCCCCGCGACCCGGAATTGTCAAATCTTGCCTGTGCAAAGTCGTCGCAGGCACGTTAAGAGCGTCTTTTCGGGCAGGAAAAGGACAATCGAACCAGTGGTATTGCGTCGTTATTTCACAAAGCGAAGCGGGCAGGGCTCATGTCCCTGACAGCCGCGCCGCCGTGTCATGACGACCTCATCGGCTTTGCCGAAGCGTTGGCCAGCCATGGTGACCGGCCGGCGCTGATCTGTGCCGATGGCCGTGTCATCAGCTATGCCGCGCTTGCTGCTGCGGCTGATGCGGCGCCGCTGCCGCCGGTGCGCTGCCTGGTCGCGCTGCCGATGGCCGCGACGCCCGATGCCGTCATTTTCTATCTCGCCTGCCTGCGCCGCCGCTATCCGGTGATCCTGATGGACGATACCGACAGCCTTGTCGGCAAGGCGGTGCGCGCGGCCTATGCGCCGTGGATGCCCGGCGAGCCGCTGACCGCCGCCGGCGCCGACCTGCATCCCGATCTGGCTGTCCTGCTGTCCACATCCGGCAGCACCGGCAGCCCCAAGCTGGTGCGACTGTCGGCGCGCAACATCGCCAGCAACGCCGCGTCCATTGCCGAATATCTCGGCATCGTTCCAACCGACCGGGCGGTCACCAGCCTGCCGCTGCATTACAGTTATGGCCTGTCGGTGCTCAATTCGCACCTTGCCGCCGGCGCCGCGATTCTGCTGACGGAAACATCGGTCAGCGACCCGGCCTTTTGGCAGCAGATGGAGGCGCATGGCATCACCCATCTGGCCGGCGTGCCGCATGCCTATGAACTGTTCGAGCGGATGGGTCTTCGGGGGCGCGCCTTGCCGGCGCTGCGCACCCTCACCCAGGCCGGCGGGCGCCTGCCCGCCGATATGGTGCAGACCTATGCCGAATGGGCGGCGGCGTGCGGCAAACGCTTTTTCGTCATGTACGGCCAGACCGAGGCAACGGCTCGCATCGCCTATCTGCCGCCGGACTTGGCGGTGACCCATGCCGATTGCATCGGCATCGCCATTCCGGGCGGCAGCCTGAGCGCAACCGAGCCCATGGGCGAACTGGTCTATCGCGGCCCCAATGTGATGATGGGCTATGCCAGCGCGCCCGCCGATCTGGCGCGAGGGCCGGAGCTTGATGCGCTGCACACCGGCGATCTGGCCGAGCAGACAACCGATGGCCTGTTTCGCATCACGGGCCGCATGAGCCGGTTCAGCAAGCTGTTCGGGCTTCGTGTCAGCCATGACGCCGTGGAGGCGCATCTGGCCGGCCGGGGCATCGCCGCGCTTGTCGGCGGCGATGACAAGGCGCTGACCATATTGCACACCGGCCCGGCGCCGGTTGGTCTGGCGCGCGATCTGGCGGCCCATTTCGGGCTGCCGGCAGATGCATTCCTCACCGCAGCCTGCACCGAATTGCCGCGCCTTCCCACCGGCAAGCCCGATCACGGCGGGGCGCGTGCCATGGTGCTTGCAGCGCAGGCCGATGCCAGCGAAAATCCCGGCGATGTCGCCGCCGTGTTCGCCCGCAGTTTTCCGGGCCGCGCCATCGCGCCGGATGACAGCTTCACTACGCTTGGCGGCGATTCGCTTGGCCATGTCACTTTCGCCATCGCGCTGGAGGATATCATCGGGCAGTTGCCTGGCGATTGGCCGTCAATGTCCCTTTCGGCGCTGGCGGCCTTGCAGCCGGCGGCACCGCCGGTGCGCGGCTGGCTGCGCCGGGTGGACAGCGATCTGGTGGTGCGCGCCGCCGCTATTGCCGGTGTCGTGCTGGTCCATACCGGCGTGCATGTTGCCGGGCCGGGCGCCGGCATTGGCGGCGGCGCGCTGGCGCTGATGATCCTGTTCGGTTTCAACCTGGCGCGGTTCCAGCAGCAGCGGCTGCTCGGTGCCGACCGGTTGCGCGTGGTCGGTGATTTCTTCAGGCGCGTGATGCTGCCCTACATCGTCATTCTCTTGGCTTATGGCCTCTACAAGCAGCAACTCGATTGGCATTTGCTTCTGCTTGTCGGCAATCTTTTCGGCCATTTCGGCGACATGCTGGAGCCTTACTGGTTCCTCGAAGCCGTGGCGCAGTGTCTGCTCATCACTGCCGGCATCATGGCGGTGCCGGCGGCGCGCACGCTGGCTGCCGAACGGCCGAAGGCATTTGCCGTGGCGTTCCTGGCCGGTGCCGCGCTGCTCAAGGCCGGCGGTGCATTGCTGCTCGACCAGCAGCAGCTTCAGCACCGGGGCTTTGATGCCAATCTGGCCTATGTCGCACTTGGCTGGGCGGCGGCGGTGCTGACGCGCCCCGCGCACCGGCTGGCGCTGATTGCGGTCGCGGCGGTCTTTGCCATGGGCGACTGGGGCATGGCCAGCTCGCGGCTGGCATGGGCGGTCGGCGTGCTGACGGTCATCGGATTCGTGCCGCGCATCGCGCTGCCGCGCCCGGCCGCAGCGCTTGTCATCGCCGTCGCCAAGGCCAGTTTCATGATTTATCTGACGCATCTGATTGTCATCAACCTGATTGAACTGCGGCTGGGTTATGTCGCGCCCTATGCCACGCTGGTGATGGCTGTGGCGCTGGGGGTGGTCTTGCAACAGGCGCAGGAATTATGGGCGGCGCGAACGCCGCGCCCGCTTGCCAAGCCGGCGGCGCCTGCGCCATAGCGGCGATATGACTGACACCGCCACCTACACCGTCAAGGGCGCCACCGGCGATTGGGAAATCGTCGTGGGTCTTGAAGTCCACGCCCAGGTTACTGCCAACGCCAAGCTGTTTTCGGGGGCCGCCACCGGCTTTGGTGCCGAGCCGAATTCGCAGGTCAGCCTGGTCGATGCCGCCATGCCCGGCATGTTGCCGGTGCTGAACGGCGAATGCGTGCGCCAGGCGGTCCGGACGGGGTTGGCGCTGAATGCGCAGATCAACAAATGGTCGCGCTTTGACCGCAAGAATTATTTCTACGCCGATCTGCCGCAGGGCTACCAGATCAGCCAGCTTTATCATCCCATCGTCGGCGAAGGCGCCATCGCCATCGAAACCGAAGCGGGCGACAAGAGCGTTGTCGGAATCGAGCGCATCCATCTGGAACAGGATGCCGGCAAATCGGTGCACGACCTGCACCCGACCATGTCCTATGTCGATCTCAATCGCTGCGGCTGCGCGCTGATGGAAATCGTTTCCAAGCCCGATATTCGCTCTCCCGCCGAGGCTGGCGCCTATGTTGCGGCGCTGCGCCAGCTGCTGCGCTATGTCGGCAGCTGCGATGGCAACATGGACGAAGGGTCGATGCGCGCCGATGTCAACGTGTCGGTCCGCAAGCCCGGCGCGCCCTTTGGCACCCGCACCGAAACCAAGAACGTCAATTCCGTGCGCTTCATCATGCAGACCGTCGAGGTGGAGGCCCGCCGCCAGGTCGATCTGATCGAGGGCGGCGGCACCGTCGTGCAGGAAACCCGGCTGTTCGATCCCGCCACCGCTACCACCCGGTCGATGCGGTCGAAAGAAGACGCGCACGACTATCGCTATTTCCCCGACCCCGACCTGCTGCCGGTGGAATTCGACGATGCCTATGTCGCCGACTGCCTTGCCAGCCTGCCCGAATTGCCGGTGGCCAAACGCGCGCGTTATACCGACGTGTTGGGAATTTCGGCCTATAACGCCGCCGTGCTGACCGCCGATGTTGAAACCGCGCGTTATTTCGATGCGGTGATTGCCGGGATCGGTACCGGCTCAGCGACCGCTGCTGCGAACTGGGTGACGTCGGAACTGTTCGGTGCGCTGAAGAAAATCGGCGCCGCCATCGAGGCCAGCCCGGTGTCGCCGGCACATGCCGCCGAATTGCTGGCGCTGATCGGATCGGGCAAGATTTCCAACTCGATCGGCAAGCAGGTGCTTGAGGCAATGATAGAAACCGGCGAAGGCCCGGCGGCCATCGTGGCGGCGCGCGGGCTGGAACAGGTCAGCGATACCGGCGCCATCGATGCCGCCATCGCCGCGATCATCGCCGGCAACGCCGACAAGGTCGAACAGTACAAGGCCGGCAAGGAGGCATTGTTCGGTTTCTTCGTCGGCCAGACGATGAAAGCCATGGGCGGCAAAGCCAACCCCGGTGTGGTCAACGAACGCCTCAAGGCGCTGCTCGGCGCGGCTTAATCCATCCAGTCGCTGCGGCTGTAGCCTTGCGCGCGCAGCAGCACCGTCAAGTCGCCGCTGCGCACGGCGGCGTCGGCTGCAGCAGCGGCTTTGGGCTTGGCATGATAGGCGATGCCCAGCCCGGCGGCTTCCAGCATCGGAATGTCGTTGGCGCCGTCACCCACCGCCATTGTCGCCGGCAGCGGCACGCCCGCCGCCAGCAGCCGCGCGCGCTTGGTGGCGGCATCGACGATGGGCCGCGCGACCTTGCCGGTCAGGCGGCCGTTCTCGATGACCAGCGTGTTGGCGTGCTGGGCGGCAAAGCCGATTTCGGCGGCCACGGGCACGGTGAAGGCAGTGAAGCCGCCCGATACCAGCAACGTGTGAGCGCCATTTGCCGCCATGGTCCGCACCAGCGTTCGCGCGCCGGGCATCAGCCGCGCCCGCTCGATACGGCATTGTTCGAGCACGCGGGCGTCCATGCCGGCCAGCAGCGCCACGCGGGCATCCAATGCTTCGGCGAAATCCAGCTCGCCGCGCATCGCCGCCTCGGTCACGGCGGCCACCTGCGCCTTGATGCCGGCATAATCGGCCAGCTCGTCGATGCATTCCACCGTGATCATGGTCGAATCCATGTCGGCGATCAGCAGCGCCTTGCGCCGGGGTGCATCGGCGCTCTGGACGATGACATCGACGGCGGGTAGCGCGGCTTCGAGCGCCGCGCGTGCCGCTGCCGCCGTGACGCCGGATGCGCGCATGTCGGCGGCGTCGCCCTGGTCGAGCCAGACCAGCGGGCCGGGTTCGGCGCCAAGGGCGCGCAAGGCGTCGCTTGCGGTGGCGGCGTCGGCAGACGACAAGCAGCCTTCGGCAACAAGAGTGACGAGCAAGGTGGCAGCAAGCGGTTCCATGGTGGCGGTCATTGCAGGGCCGACGGCGAGCGGCAAGTCGGCATTGGCGATGGCGTTGGCAAAACGCATCGGCGGGACCATCATAAATGCCGATGCGAGCCAGCTATATGCCGATCTGGCGGTGGTCAGCGCGCGGCCTTCGCCGGCCGATGAGGCGGCGGTGCCGCACCTTTTGTACGGCGTGCTGGACGGCGACGACGCAGCGAGCGCGGCGCGCTGGGCGGAGATGGCAAAGGCAGCGATTGCGCAGGTGCTGGCGACCGGGCGGGTGCCGATCCTGGTTGGCGGGACGGGGATGTACCTGACAACCTTGATCGACGGCATAGCGCCGGTGCCGCAGATTGATGCTGCGGTTCGGGCAGCAGTGCGGGCGATGGACACGGCGGACGCGGCAGCGGCGTTGGGGCGCGAGGACCCCGAACTGGCGGCGCGATTGATGCCGGCGGACCGGCAGCGGATCCTGCGGGGCCTGGAGGTAGTCCGATCAAGCGGGCAATCGCTGTTGCATTGGCAGACAACGCGGGTGGGCGGCATCGGCGGCGCAGTGGCGGTGCGGGCGGTCGTGGTTGATTGTGCAAGAGAGCTGCTCAAGGTGCGCGCCGAATCACGGTTGCGGGCGATGGTGGACGCAGGCGCGCTGGATGAGGTTGCGGCATTGATGGCACGCGGGCTGGCGGACGACCGGCCGGTGTTGCGGGCGCTGGGGGTGCCGCAATTCGGCGCGGTGGCGGCTGGCCGCATGACGATCGACGCGGCAATTGCCGAGGCGACGACAGCAACGCGGCAATACCAAAAACGGCAGCTGACCTGGGCGCGGAACCAGGTGGCGCATTGGCCGCGGGTGGCGGCCGATGACGTGGCCGGGCTGGAGGCGGCACTGGCGGGATGAAGGTGGCCACATGCCCCGCTTCGCCATCATCACCTTCGATGACTGCGCTGCGATGCAACCGAGCCCGCGCATCCGTCGTAGCTTGATCCGAGCCCGCCCGGTCGCCCGCATGTTTGCGATCCCCACCGGTGCGGCACATCTGTTCTTGTTGCTCTGCGTCATTTATCCCGGAAATAATCTCGAATGTTACCGAGAGTTTACCTGAATTTCACGAGATTTTTACAATCACATGGTCTTGTGCAACGCAACATGGTTATCAGGTGATTGTAATGGCGTTGCGTAGGCTTTGTATCGGAACCGGCCTTGCCATGATGGCGGGGCCCTTGGGCGCGGCGGTCCCGGTCGCCTTTCCTGCCGCTTCTCCGACGATCGTACTCCAATCGGCGACATCGGATGCTGCTGTACGCCGGTCGATCGACGCTTCGGGGCGTTCGGTGCTGGAAGTCGTGGGGGGTTTGACAGCCTTGGTCGTGACTGGCGCCATGCTGCGTCGCCGCCGGGGCCTTCAGGAAGTTGTGTCCTGACCGGCTGAATTATTCATAAATTGCGCGAAAACTGGTTGACCTGCTAATTTCCTTGTCCTAATCCCCGCCTGCCCCACACACAGGCAGGATATATTGTCATGGCCACGGAAATGACCGGCGCCGAAATCACTGTTCAGGCTCTCAGCGATCTGGGGGTCGAGGTTATATTCGGCTATCCCGGCGGGGCCGTCCTGCCGATTTATGACGCGCTGTTTCAGCAGGGCCGCATTCGCCACATCCTGGTCCGCCACGAACAGGCTGCAGTGCATGCCGCCGAAGGTTATGCGCGTTCGTCCGGCAAGGTCGGCGTCGTGCTGGTCACGTCGGGTCCCGGTGCCACCAATGCTGTCACCGGCATCACCGACGCGCTGATGGATTCGGTGCCGATCGTCGTGCTGACCGGCCAGGTGCCGACGCATCTGATCGGCAGCGACGCCTTTCAGGAATGCGACACGGTCGGCATCACGCGGCATTGTTCCAAGCATAATTACCTCGTCAAGGAGACGGCCAAGCTTGGCCCGGTGCTGCACGAGGCATTCTATATTGCCCGCTCCGGCCGGCCCGGCCCGGTGGTGATCGACATCCCCAAGGATGTGCAGATCATGAAGGCGAAATACACCCGCCCCGGTACCATCGGCCACAAGACCTACAAGCCGCAGATCAAGGGCGAACTCGCCAGCATCGAGGCGGCGGTGGAAATGCTCAGCGCGGCGCAGCGGCCGATCTTTTATACCGGCGGCGGCATCATCAACAGCGGCCCGGTGGCAACGCAGTTGCTGCGCGAGCTTGCCAAGCTGACCGGCGCGCCCGTCACATCGACGCTGATGGGGCTTGGCACCATGCCGGACGATCATCCGCAGTTCCTCGGCATGCTGGGCATGCACGGCAGCTATGAAGCCAATATGGCGATGAACCGCTGCGACCTGATGATCTGCCTGGGCGCGCGTTTCGATGACCGGGTCACCGGGCGCCTCGATGCGTTTTCGCCGCATTCGAAAAAAATCCATGTCGATATCGACCGCTCATCGGTGAACAAGACGGTGCGCGTCGATCTCGGCATCATCGGCGATGTCGGCAGCGTCATGGAAGACATGCTCAAGCTGTGGCGCGCACGCGGCAAGAAGCCGGCAGACCTTGGCGGCTGGTGGGCGGACATTGCCGGCTGGCGGGCGCGCGACAGCTTCAGCTTCCAGCAGAAGGGCAGCGATATCATGCCCCAGCACGCCATCAAGCGGCTGTATGAAATGACCCGCGCCAAAAAGCCGATCATCTCCACCGAGGTCGGCCAGCACCAGATGTGGGCAGCGCAACATTTCGGTTTCCATGAACCGAACAAATGGCTGACCAGCGGCGGGCTGGGCACCATGGGCTATGGCCTGCCGGCGGCCATCGGCGCGCAGATCGCCAATCCCGGCGCCCTGTGCATCGACATTGCCGGCGAAGCGAGCATCCAGATGAACATCCAGGAGCTGGGCACAGCGATTCAATATCGCCTCCCGGTCAAGATCTTCATCATCAACAACGAATACATGGGCATGGTCCGCCAGTGGCAGGAGATGAACCATGGCGCGCGCTATTCGGAGAGTTATTCCGATTCGCTGCCCGATTTCGTCAAATTGGGAGAGGCTTATGGCTGGAAGGGCATCGTTATCGATCAAGCCGACAATCTCGATGCCGGTATCGCAGCCATGCTGGCGCATGACGGCCCGGTCATAGTCGATTGCCGGGTGACCAAGCTCGCCAACTGCTTCCCGATGATCCCGTCGGGGGCGTCGCATACCGACATGATCCTGTCGGCGGCCGATGAACGCGGCGAGGCGGACGAAGATGCAAAGGCGCTGGTGTGATGAAACATCTCCCCTCTGAACGCCACACTTTGTCCATCCTCGTCGACAACGAAGCCGGCGTGCTGGCGCGTATCGTCGGGCTGTTCTCGGCGCGCGGATACAATATCGAAAGCCTGACGGTGGCCGATGTGTCCGACGACCATGCCGTCAGCCGCATCACGGTCGTCACCTCCGGCCCGCCGCCGGTCATCGAGCAGATCATCGCCCAGCTTGACCGGATCGTGCCCGTCCACCGCGTCCTCGACCTCACGGCGCACGGCCCGCACGTCGAGCGCGAGATGGCGCTGGTCAAGGTTGCCGGCGTCGGCGACAAGCGCGTCGAGGCGCTGCGGCTGGCGGATATTTTCAGGGCGCGCCCCGTCGATACCACCACAAGCAGTTTCGTTTTCGAAGTATCCGGATCGACTGAAAAAGTCGGCCAGTTCATTGCCCTGATGCGCGAGGTCGGCCTTGTCGAGGTCGCGCGCACCGGGGTTGTCGCCATCGCTCGGGGGGCAGAGGCGGTTTGAAGGTATAGGGTTTCACGTCATCCCCGCGCAGGCGGGGATCCAACAGCTGCACCAACCGTGCAGGCGGACCGGTCCGGTGATGGACCCCCGCCTGCATGGGGGGTAACGAACAAGGACACATATCATGCGCGTTTACTATGATGCCGATGCCGATGTCGGCCTGATCAAGTCCAAGAAGGTCGCGATTGTCGGCTACGGCAGCCAGGGCCATGCCCATGCCCAGAACCTGCGCGACAGCGGCGTTGCCGATGTGGCCGTCGCGCTGCGCCCCGGCTCGGCTACGGCCGCAAAGGCCGCCGGCGCCGGCTTCAAGGTGTTGAGCAATGCCGAAGCCGCCGCCTGGGCCGATGTCATCATGGTGCTGGCTCCCGACGAGCATCAGGCCACCATCTATGCCGACGACCTTCATGCCAACATGAAGCCCGGCGCGGCGCTGGCGTTCGCGCACGGTCTCAATGTGCATTTCCAGCTTATCGAGCCGCGCGCCGACATCGATGTGTTCATGATCGCGCCGAAAGGCCCCGGCCATACCGTGCGCAGCGAATATGCACGCGGCGGCGGCGTACCCTGCCTGATCGCCATCCATCAGGACGCTTCGGGCAATGCCCATGACGTGGCACTGTCCTATGCCTCGGCCATCGGCGGCGGGCGTTCGGGCGTCATCGAAACGACGTTCAAGGAGGAATGCGAAACCGACTTGTTCGGTGAACAGGCTGTGCTGTGCGGCGGCCTCACCCATCTCATCCAGGCGGGTTTCGAAACACTGACCGAAGCCGGCTATGCCCCAGAAATGGCCTATTTCGAGTGCCTGCACGAAGTGAAGCTGATCGTCGACCTGATGTATGAAGGCGGCATCGCGAACATGCGCTATTCGATTTCGAACACCGCCGAATATGGCGACATCACCACCGGGCCACGCATCATCACGCCTGAAACCAAGGCCGAGATGAAGCGCGTGCTCGCCGATATCCAGGGCGGCCGGTTCGTGAAGAACTTCATCCTCGACAACCGCGCCGGCCAGCCGGAATTGAAGGCCGCGCGCATCGCCGCCAAGGCCCATCCGATCGAGGAAGTCGGTGCCAGGCTGCGCGCCATGATGCCGTGGATCGGCAAGAACGCGCTGGTGGACAAGGCGAAGAATTGAGGTTTGGATACCCCTCTCCCGCTTGCGAGAAGGGTGCCGCACTGTCTGGACACGCGCGCCACCAGCAGGCATGATGACAATGTGATTGCATCTGGTGCCTTGCTGCTTCGACTTACGCGCCCTTAGGCGCGATGTTTCTGCTCGCCCATCGGGGTTCGAGCCACCGCGCCTGAGGGACCATCCCGCCACCGAGCAGAAATGCCCGGCAGCAACCCCATTTCAAGACAGGCCAGGCCCATGACCGACCATATCCGTATTTTCGACACCACCCTGCGCGACGGCGAGCAATCGCCGGGCTGCTCCATGAACCTCGAAGAAAAGCTGAAAGTGGCCGCCCAGCTCGAAGCGCTGGGTGTCGATATCATCGAAGCCGGTTTTGCCATCGCCAGCGAAGGTGATTTCGAAGCCGTGTCCGCAGTCGCCCGCCAATGCGAGACGGCCATCGTCGCAAGCCTGGCGCGCGCCGCCGCCGGCGACATCGACCGCGCCTGGGCGGCGGTGAAGCACGCGCGCCGGCCGCGCATCCACACCTTCATCGCGACATCGCCGCTGCATATGCGCGCCAAGCTGAACATGACGCCGGAGCAGGTGCTCGAAGCCATCGCGCGCTCGGTCGGCCATGCCCGCAGCTTGTGCGAGGATGTCGAATGGTCAGCCGAAGACGCCACCCGGTCCGACCCCGACTATCTGTGCCGCGCCGTGGAAGCCGCCATTCGCGCCGGCGCCACCACGATCAACCTGCCCGATACGGTGGGTTACGGTACACCCGAAACCTATGGCGCCATGTTCCGCGACGTGATTTCGCGCGTGCCGGATGCCGACAAGGCGATTTTTTCCACGCATTGCCACAACGACCTCGGGCTGGCGGTGGCCAACACGCTGGCGGCGATCATGGCGGGTGCGCGGCAGTGCGAGGCGACTGTCAATGGCATCGGCGAGCGTGCCGGCAATGCAGCCATCGAGGAAATCGCCATGGCGATCCGCGTCCGCCACGACGTGCTGCCGGTGCGTACCGGCATCGTCACCACCGAAATCACCCGCGCCAGCCGGCTGGTCAGCGGCATCACCGGCATGGCCGTTCAGGCCAACAAGGCCATCGTCGGCGCCAATGCCTTTGCCCATGAAAGCGGTATTCATCAGGACGGCATGCTCAAGGACAGCAGCACCTATGAGATCATGACTCCCGAAAGCGTTGGCATGGGCGCCACCAATCTCGTGCTCGGCAAGCATTCCGGCCGCGCGGCGTTCCGGCAGAAGCTGTCGGAAATGGGCTATGACCTGTCCGACAATGAATTCGGCGATGCCTTCAAGCGGTTCAAGGATCTGGCCGACGCCAAGAAGCAGGTGTTCGACGAGGATATCGTCGCGCTGGTCGATGACGAAGTGCTGCGCGGCCATGACCGTATCCAGGTCAGCGAAGTCGAGGTGTATTGCGGCAGCAACGGCCCGCAAAGGGCGATCCTGACACTGCATATCGACGGCGAGGAAGTGACGGCAGCAACACGCGGTAATGGCCCCGTCGATGCACTGTTCCACGCCATCCGCAAGCTGGTGCCGCATGACGATGCCGTGCTGCAACTCTATCAGGTCCATGCCGTGACGGCAGGGACGGACGCGCAGGCCGAAGTCAGCGTTGTGCTGGCCGAAGCCGGGCGCACCGTGCGCGGCACCGGCGCCCACACGGACACGCTGGTCGCCAGCGCCCGCGCTTATGTCAATGCGCTCAACAAGCTGATGGTCAAACGCGGGAAATCCCCGCTCAGCGCAGCTGGTTGAGGTCGCTCAGGACTGCGCCGACCTGCCGTGGTGTTGGCCAGTTCGCCGCGACGACAACGGCGCCTTCATCGGGCGCCGGCAATTCAAGGATGGCGAACTGGCTGGCGGTCAGCGCGGCGGGCCAAAAGTGCCCCGAGCCTGATTTGGTGCGGGCTTTGGCGCGGATTACGGCAAGGGCTGGCGTGATAGAAATCAGCACATAGCGCACGGAGGGGTGCGCGGCATACAGCGTGTCGCGGTACTGGCGTTTCAATGCAGACGCGCTGATGACGCCGCCGCTGCCTGCTGCGCCCCAAGCCGCCAGCTGCGCGGCGCAGGCCGCCAGCCAGGGCGCGCGATCGGCATCGGTCAGCGGGTTGCCGGCGGCCATCTTGGCGACATTTGCCGGCGGGTGCAGTTCATCGCCATCGCGAAATGGCAGGCCGGCAGCAGCGGCAATGGCAGCGGCAAGCGTGGTCTTGCCGCATCCGGCAACGCCGCCGACGACGATGAGTGGGGGTGTCATGCCGCCACCGTGCCCCGGCCCCGAGCCCGTTGCAATGTAGCGGTTGCAATGAATCGATTGCAATCTTGGCGGCCTTGCCTCATAGGCGCCGCTTCGTATTTGCCGGGCCAGCCCCGTCATGTGCGTTGACGCAAGCCGGAGGGGTGTGGGCACGGTGCCCCCATCAGCGATCGGACAGAGGAGATGAACATGCCGTTCTACGAGCATGTCTTTCTGGCGCGACAGGACCTGACACAGGCCCAGGTCGAAGCGCTTACGGAAGGCTTTACCAAGATCCTGACCGACAATGACGGTCAAGTGGCGAACAACGAATATTGGGGCCTGCGCACGCTGGCCTATCGCATCGCCAAGAATCGCAAGGCGCATTACGTCATGCTCAGCATCGATGCCCCGGCAGCTGCCGTGCACGAGCTTGAGCGGCAGGTCGCGCTCAACGAAGATATCATCCGTTACATGACCGTGCGCACCGAAGCGCTGCCCACCGAGCCGTCGGCGATGACCCGCCGCGGCGACCGTGAAGGCCGCGAAGGTGGCCGTGAGGGTGGCCGCGAAGGCCGTGGTGACCGTGATGGTCCGCCGCGCGGGGAACGTCCCCGCCGTGATGGGCCTCGCGAAGGTGGCCGCGAAGACCGCGCCCCGCGCGCGTTCGCTGGTTAAGGGGAAAAGCACATGGGACGTCCATTTTTCCGCCGCCGCAAGAGCTGCCCCTTCTCGGGCGCCAACGCCCCCGTCATCGATTACAAGGACGTGCGGCTGCTCCAGGGTTTCGTGTCCGAGCGTGGCAAGATCGTGCCGTCGCGCATCACGGCCGTGTCCGGCAAGAAGCAGCGCGAACTGGCCCAGGCCATCAAGCGCGCTCGTCATCTGGGCCTGCTGCCCTACCTCGTGAAGTAAGGAGCAGATCACATGCAAGTCATCCTGCTCGAACGCGTCGAAAAGCTTGGCAGCATTGGCGATGTCGTCAATGTGAAACCCGGCTTTGCGCGCAACTTCCTCCTGCCGCGCGGCAAGGCGCTGCGCGCATCGGAAGCCAACAAGAAGAAGTTCGAGGCCGACCGCGCCCGGATCGAATCCGACAACGCCAAGCGCCGCGATATTGCCCGCAGCGAAGCCAAGGACATTGATGGCGCCAGCGTCACCATGATCCGTTCGGCATCGAACACCGGTCAGCTTTATGGTTCGGTCGCAGCCCGCGATCTTGCCGAAGTGCTGACCGCTGGCGGCCACAAGGTGCTCAAGAACCAGATCGTTCTCGACAAGCCGATCAAGACGCTTGGCGTGCACGACGTGAAGGTTGCTCTGCACCCCGAAGTCGCCGTGATGGTCAAGGTCAACATCGCACGTTCGCCCGAAGAAGCCGAGCTGCAGGCCAAGGGTGTCGACGTCAACGCCGACATGTTCGAACGTGAGGAAACGGGCTTCACCGAAGCCTATGACCCCAACGCAGAGCCGGGCACCCTGCCGACCGACGACATCGCCGATGACGACGGTGTTGCCGAGGTTGCCGCCGAGGTTGCTGACGAGGCCTGAGCCGCGTTTTGCACCAGTCATGACGGCCGCGCTCCCCCGGGAGCGCGGCCGTTTTGCTTTCTGGGCTTGACCCCCGGGCCGGGCCGGGCAAGAGGCGGGTCATGACTGACACCGCACCCGAACCCGTCGTGCCCGCCGAAGTGCCGGCCATCGACACGCCGCCTGACCGCCTGTCGGTCAACCCGCGCAGCGAATTCTATGAACCGGCGCTGCTCGAACGCGGCATCGGCATCCGCTTCGAGGGCGTCGAAAAGACCACCGTCGAGGAATATTGCGTCTCCGAAGGCTGGATCCGCGTCGCCGCCGGCAAAAGCCTCGATCGCAAGGGCCAGCCGCTGACCATCAAGCTCAAGGGCAAGGTCGAACCCTGGTTCAAGAGCTGAGTCTCAAAAGCCAGGGCTCAAAAATCCAGGTCCACCCATAGCGCGGCATGGTCTGATGCCGCTTCGACCTCGCGGGTGACTTCGGGGAACATCTCCCATTTGCGTGGGCGCACCCCCGCCCACATGCCGCGCCGTTCCACCCCGGCGCGGCTGGCCAGCGCAAACAGCGCCGGTGACAACAGGATATAATCGAACTTTTCACGCCCGCTGCTGCTGCCGAATGTGCCGGCAAAGCCGCCATCGGCAAAACCGGGCAGTGCCGATATATCCTTGAGATCGGTTCCCGCCAGCAGCGGCGCCAGCGGGGCGCTGCCCGGCGTGTCGTTGAAATCGCCGAGGATCGCGACATGGGCCTGGCCCGCTGCAATCTGCGCGCGATACAGGTCGGCGACCCGCGTCGCCTGGGCCATGCGCCGGGCGTCGTTGCTGGCCGGGCTACCAAAACCCTTGCTTTTGAGGTGGTTGACCATGACAACGAGCCGGTTTCCGGCCGCTGTGGTGATGGTGAAATCCGGGCAGTCGCGCGAAAACAGCGGCACGCCCCGGTCATTGCGGTCATCGACACGGCTGTGCATCACGCCGATCGGATAGCGGCTGCGGGTCATCAGCCCGACATCGATGCCGCGCGGATCATTGCCGTCGATCAGCATGACATGGCGGAACGCCCGGCCACCGACAGATGGCAGCAATATTTCGTTGAACGCCGACAGGCCGGGGCGGTTTTCGGCCTCGACGACGCCCAGCACATCGGCGCCCACCGCCTCGATCACGCGGGCGGTGTTGCGCACGGCGTTTTCGTTGATCGGTTCGCGCCGCAGTTCCAGTGACCCGATCCAGTCGGCACGGCCAGCAGCGGTGATCTCGATGCCGCCGGTGCGCGGCCGGCGCAACAGATTGCCCCGGCTGCGTCGCAGAACTACAAACGGCCCTTCATCGTCCTTGTCCAGCCCCAGGCTGGTCATCTGCGCGGTCATCTCGGCCTTGGCAGCGGCGGTATAGACCGGCTCGCCAAGCAATTTGGTGAGGGCCGCGAAGGCATCCAGAATCGGCTTGCCATTGGCCCAGCTGTCAAGGTTCATCGCCCTTGGGCGATCAAACAGGTTTTCGACGTTGAAAACGGCAAGGCGCATGAGCGATTCTCCCCACAGTATCTTGCCAAAGTTTGCCGCCTGCGACCAGCCGCTCGTACAACTGCGCGCGTGCGCGACCTTTTGTCTAACTGCGCGCTTGCGCGACGCGGGCGTTATCGGCGAGTGATCGGTCATGGCTGACCTGTTCGCTGCCAAAGACATGCCCGCCGGCATACCGCCGCTGGCTGAACAGCTACGCCCGCGCAGCCTGGCCGAAGTTGTGGGGCAGGACCATCTGACCGCCCCAGACGGCGCCATCGGGCGCATGGTGGCGGCCGGCAGCCTGTCCAGCCTCATCCTGTGGGGACCGCCAGGCACCGGCAAGACCAGCATCGCGCGCCTGTTGGCCGAGGCGGTGGGGCTGCGCTTTGTCGGCATATCGGCGGTATTCTCGGGCGTGGCCGAACTGAAAAAGCTGTTTGCCGAAGCGCGTGAAGCGGCGCGGACCGGACAGAAAACGCTGTTGTTCGTGGACGAAATCCATCGGTTCAACCGCGCCCAGCAGGATGGATTCCTGGGCGTTGTTGAGGACGGCACCGTCACGCTGGTTGGCGCCACCACGGAAAATCCCAGCTTCGAATTGAACGCCGCAGTGCTCAGCCGGGCGCGCGTGCTGATCGTGCGCCGGCTGGACGAGGCGGCGCTGGCGCTGCTGCTGGACCGCGCCGAAGGCGTGATGGGCCGCGCCTTGCCACTCACGGGCGATGCCCGCGCCGCGCTGGTAGCGTCGTCCGATGGCGATGGGCGTTTTCTGCTGGGCCAGGCCGAATCGTTGTTTGCGCTGGCCAGCGACGCACCGCTGGCGCCGGACGCGCTGGCCGTATTCCTGCACCGTCGCATGCCGGTCTATGACAAGGACCGCGAGGGGCATTACGGGCTGATTTCGGCGCTGCACAAGGCGCTGCGCGGCTCCGATCCTGATGCGGCGCTTTATTATCTCGAACGGATGCTCACGGCGGGCGAAGAGCCGCTGTACCTGCTGCGCCGGCTGGTGCGTTTTGCCAGCGAGGATATCGGCCTGGCCGACAGCAATGCCC
>NZ_JANPCD010000128.1:0-8357 GCF_031430775.1 Sandarakinorhabdus sp.
CCATCGACCCATTTGCCGACGAATTCCTTGAGGTCGGGATCATCGGCCGGCAGGTTGATCATCACCGTGACAAGCTGGTCGCCGCGCGTGCCATCAAGCCGCGTGAAGCCCCTGCCCTTGAGGCGCAGCACCTTGCCCGACGAGGTGCCGGCAGGAATGGTCAGCGTCACCGGCCCTTCGGCGGTCGGCATGCGAATCTTGGCGCCCAGCACCGCCTCGTCCAGCGTCACGGGCAGATCGAGCCGGATATCATCACCGTCACGTTCCAGGACGCGGTGCCGATCGATATCCAGCGTTACCAGCGCGTCACCGGGACCGGCGGGGCCGGGTTCGCCCTGCCCCGCCAGCCGCACCTGGCGGCCGCTTTCGATCCCGGCGGGCAGCTTGATCTCGATGGCGCGGCCGGAACGCAGGGTCACGCGCTGCGGTTTCAGCGCGGCGGCATCGGTGAACGGCACCGTCAGCCGATAGGCCACGTCCGGACCGCGCGGCTGGGTGCGAAAACTGCCAGAACCGCCGCCATTGCCGAACGGGCTGCGGCCACCAAAAATATCGGCAAACAAATCATCGGCGCCGGCTGCAAAATCAAAACCGCCCGAGTTGCTGGCGCCGTCGCTGCGAGTACCGCCGCGTGCGCCGCCGCCGCGAAACGGGTCACTGGCGCCGCGAAAACCGCCGCCGCCAAAGGGCGAGGCCGGCTGGCCATCGGGGCCGATTTCGCCGCGATCGAAGCGGGCGCGAGTGACCGGGTCGGACAGCAGTTCATAGGCGCCATTGGCCTCCTTGAACCGTTCCAGCGCCGCCGGGTTGTCGGCGTTGCGATCAGGGTGGTTGTTCTTGGCAAGCGTGCGGAATGCCTTTTTGATTTCGGCCTCGCTGGCCGTTCGGGACACGCCCAGCACCTGATAGGGATCACGCATTGATTGTCTGGACCGTTCCAAGAGTTGGGCAAGGAATTGCGTTGTCTTACGATATCCATGCCGCAGATGTGCAACACGAACTGATTTTGCAAGCCGGACCATAGCCCGCCCCCCTGGCGACCGCCAGCATCAGTTGTTGCGACCGCCAGCATCAGTTGTTGCTATCGCCAGCACCGGTTGTTTGCGCCATGATGCCGCCTATGAAACGCAATATTCTCCTGATGCTGGCCCCCAGCCTGATTCTGACTCTGGGCCTTCCCGCCCCTGCCCTGGCCTGGGGCGATTATGCGCACCGGCTGACCGGCCGTATCGCCATGGCCGGGCTGACGCCCAAGGCGCGCACCGCCGTGCGTGCAATTCTGGCACGCGGCGCCAGCGTCGATACGCCGGGCTGCCCGCTCGGCAATCTGGAAGAGGCCGCGGTATGGGCCGATTGCGTGCGCGGTCTTGGCGACCGTTTCGACTTTGCCTCGACCTGGCATTACCAGAACATCAGCGTGTGCCGCCCGTTCGACATCGCCGCCAAATGCCCTGACGGCAATTGCGTGACAGCGCAGATTCCGCGCCAGCTGGCAATACTGGCCGACACGCGCGGCGGGCCGGCGAAGCGGGCGCAGGCGCTGGCGTTTTTCGTGCATTTCATGGGCGACATGCACCAGCCGCTGCACCTTGGCGAAAAGGATGATCGCGGCGGCAATGACGTACGGGCACGCTATGGCGCCAAGGAGCCACCGCGCATGAACCTGCACCGCATCTGGGACACCGAACTGGCCGAACGCGCGCTGACCGAGCCGCCGGCGATCAGCCCGGTCACCATTACGCCGGCACAGCGCGCCGCGTGGACGCAAGGCACCGTCACTGACTGGGCGCGCGAAAGCTGGGAAATCTCGCGCACAAGGGTTTATACCGGCATCGCCAACCTGCCCGACCAATGCCCCGGCCAAACCGGCGTGCGCGCCGACATCGACCAAAGCTATGTTGCGGCTGCAACACCGGCGGTGCGGCAGCGGGCAGCGCAGGCCGGCGTGCGGATCGCAGCCATGCTCAACCGGACTTTGGGACGATAGGGGGCAGCCATGCGGCTCGACGACGAGGAAGAAAGCGCCAACATCGAAGATCGCCGCGGGCAAGGCGGCGGCGGCGGCTTCCAGCTGCCGCTTGGCGGCGGCGGCGGACTGCAACTGGGCGGCGGCAAGATGGGGCTGGGCACCATCGCCATCGTCGTCGTGCTGGCGCTGGTGTTCGGCATCAACCCGATGACGCTGCTGGGCGGCGGCGGCACGCCCGACGCCAGTCATCAACAAGAGGGGGGCCAGCCGCAACAGATCGGCCAGCCGCAGCCGGCCATACAGGCACCAGCCGGGCAGCGCAGTGAGGGCGACAAGTTCGTGGCACAGGTGCTGGGCACCACCGAGCGCACATGGGGCCGGCTGTTCCCCGAACAGGTCGGCCAGCCCTATGAACCACCGCGCCTAGTGCTGTTTTCCGGCACCGTCCGGTCAGGCTGCGGCGCCGCCGAAAGCGCGATGGGGCCGTTTTATTGCCCGGCTGACAAGCGCGTCTATCTCGACCAGAGCTTTTTTGATGAACTGTCGCGGCGGTTCGGTGCGCCCGGCGATTTTGCCGCCGCCTATGTGATCGCGCACGAAGTCGGGCATCACATCCAGACCGTGCTGGGAATTTCCGATCAGGTCCGCAAGGCGCAGGCGAGCGCATCGAAAACCCAAGGCAATGCGTTGCAGGTCAGGATGGAATTGCAGGCAGATTGCCTCGCCGGCGTCTGGGGGCATGACAATAAAACGCTTCTGGAGGCCGGCGATGTCGAGGAAGCCATGCGCGCGGCCCAGGCCATCGGCGATGATACGCTGCAAAAGGCGGCGCAGGGTGTGGTGGTGCCAGAAAGTTTCACGCATGGGTCTTCGGCGCAGCGCATGCGCTGGTTCCGGCGCGGCTTTGATACGGGGCAAATCTCGGCCTGCGATACCTTCGCCGCGCGGCAGCTTTAGTTCGCGTCCTTCTTGCCGTCTGAAACGATGTTGATGACGCCGGTGCTGCCGCCGGGCGACGGTGCCATTGTGAGCGTGAAAGCTTCGCCGTCGCTGGTGGTGCCTGTCAAAGTCTCTCCGCTGCGGGTGACGCGGCGGCCCTTGTCCTCAAAGGCTTTCTGATACCAGTCGGCCACGGCAGCAGCATCGCCCGGCGCAGAGAATCGCAGCACGACCTTGGCATCGTCATGGCCTTCGCTGGTATTTGCGGCGACTTTCACGCCCCGGAACTGGGCGCCCGGATAGGTGCCGACATCATCGAAATCGAACTTGCCTTTCGTCTCGAAGCCACCGGGCTTGTTGATCCTGGCCGAAAAGCCGCCGGGGATGCTGACAGCCACATCGCCGGTCTCGCTGTTGGCATCGATGTTGACGGAACCGCCGCTGCTGCCGGCCTTGCCTTTGTCATCATCGAAATCGATGCTGATACCCCCCTTTTCTTTCTTCTTGTCGGAAACGGCGCTGTCGCCGCAGGCGGAAAGGCCCAGCACGGCGGACAGGAGGATGATCGGAACAGCAAGACGAACAACGCGCATGGCAAAATCTCCTTAGTGTATTGTCATAGTAATACGCCATCAGGCCATCGTCAATGTGCAGCCTTGCCTCGCCGCGACGGAACCAGATGCATCACCGCGACGATCGCCGCACCCAGCGCGATGCCGAAAATCGCCGATCCGCCGGCCTCGGCAAACCACACCGCGACACCGCCGCCCGGCTCGGCTGCGTGCATGGCCCTGTGCAGCAATTCATGCGGCAGCGCGGCACCAAAGACATTGAGGCCATCGATGACGATATGGCCGCCGACCCACAGCATGGCGACCAGCCCCACCCAGCCGAGCAGGACCAGAAACGGCGGCATGCCCGCCACAAGCCCGCGTCCGATGCCGCGCATCGTGATACTGCGACTGCGGGCGAGGTGCACGCCGGCATCATCGGCCTTCACGATCAATGCGACAGCGCCGTACACCAGCGCGGTGATGCCCAGCGACACCGCAACCAGCGCTGCGGCCTGCTCCATGATCGGTGCGGCCTCGACCGTGCCCAGCGCAATGGCCATGATTTCGGCCGACAGGATGAGATCGGTGCGGATGGCGCCTGCGACCATATTGCGTTCCTGTTCCACCGGATCGACGGCGACATCATCGCTGGGGTCATCGTCATGCGGGAACAGCTTTTCCCATAGTTTTTCGGCGCCTTCGAAACACAGGAACGCGCCGCCCGCCATCAACAGCGGCGTGATGGCGGCGGGCAGGAAATAACTGAGCAGCAGCGCGCCGGGCAACAGCAGCACGAGTTTGTTGCGCAGCGAACCACGCGCGATCTTGGCCACGATCGGCAATTCGCGGTCGGCGGCAAAGCCCACGACATAGCGCGGCGTGACGGCAGCATCGTCGATGACCACCCCGGCAGCCTTTGCCGAAGCCTTGACCGCAACAGCGGCGGTGTCATCCAGCGTCGAGGCTGCGACCTTGGCAATTGCGGCCACGTCATCCAGCAATGCGAAAAGTCCCGATGCCACAAATGCTCCCCCAAATGCCCTGCTGCGCGTGCCGATGCGCTGTAAACGTCCTTAGCGAGGAAAAGCACCGCGCAAAACGGATGCTTGGCGCAGATGCAACAGAAAGTCGCTGAGACCGGTCTGGCTGTCAGGGCGCCAGCCAGCATCCCTGCCAGCCGTCTGCAGCGCAGAATCGGGCGCGGCGGTGGCCGCTGGCGGCAAGGTGCAGCCAGTCGATGCCTGTCACTGCGATCATCACCACGGCAAAATTGGCCCGCGCCAGCAGCAATTCCCCGGCGGTTGGCGAGCGGCCTTCGACATCGGCCGGCAACCCTGATCCGGGCGCATCCAGGACCGAGCCGGGCGCATTGCCGACCATGTAGCAGCGCCGGGCAAAGGGCGTGGACGCGTGCCAGATGGCGTCGATGTCGGGGCCGTCGGTGCGCACGCGGGCCGAGCCGGACAGGCGCAGCTGGATGGCCGCGCCGGAATCATAGGCAAGAATGCTGACCGGCGCGCCTGCAAGCGCCTGCGCCTTGGGGCTGCGCGCATCGGTGTGAAAGCGCAAGCATGCCGATACGCGCTCGGCCTTTCTGAGCACCATCACCCGGGAATCGGGCAAGCCATTGGCCGCAATGCTTGACACCACGGGCGTGTGCATGGGGCTGCGCCGATCGGCGCCGCCGCGCACCAGCAAGGTCCAGGCACTGTCAAGCGCATCGGCAAGGCTGGTCATGAACATATGGTCCTTCGAGAAAAACACGCGGGGCAAAGACCCTAGCGGTCGCAGCGGCGCTGGCCTAGCATCCGTGTCGCAATAAATGCCGGGGGAACGATATGCGCGGGGTCAAAGGTGCACTGATGGGCGCGGCCATGGCGGCAGCAACGGCACATGCCGCCCCGCCGACCGCAACCGAATCCGACCCGGTGCGGCTGGGCCTGATGCAGGGTTTTCCGGTCCCGGCCGACAAGCAGGTGCGCTTTGACGATGCGTCGATGTGGCGGTTCCCGAACACGCGCTGGGCCTTCAGCAACATGGCTGCGCTGGTGCCGACCGTGCCGATCCGCCGCAGCGGCGCCGTCAGCCCCCTGCCCCGCGCGACACGCAGCGACATCGATGCGATTCCCCTGAAAACGCTGGATGGCACGGCGATGACCTGGCGGGAATCGCTCGATGCCGTCTATGCCGACGGGATTGTCGTGCTGCACCGTGGCCGCATCATCTATGAACGCTATCTTGGCGCGCTCGGCCCGGCCGACAAGCATCTGGCCATGTCGGTGACCAAGAGCTTTGTCGGTACCATCACCGAATCACTGATTGCCGAAGGCAAGCTCGACCCGGCCCGCACCATTGCCAGCTATGTGCCCGAACTGGCACGCAGCGGCTTTGGCGATGCGACGCTGCGGCAGGTGCTCGACATGCGCACCGCCATCGCCTTCAGCGAAGATTATGTTCCCGGCGCCACCGGACTGACCGATGTGCAGCGCATGAGCATTGCATCGGGCCTGGCGCCGCGCCCGCCGGGCTATGACGGGCCAAATGGCGGCTATGCACTGGCGGCGTCCATCCCCGCGAACGGCACGCATGGCGGGGATTTCGTCTATCGCACGCCCAACACCATGGTGCTGGCCTGGGTCATCGAGCGGATCACCGGACAGAGCGTCGCCGCCCAGATCGAAGCACGTTTCTGGTCGAAACTGGGCATGGAGCAGGATGCCAACCTGATCGTCGATGGCGGCGGCACGGCCTTTGCCGGCGGCGGCATGAACGCATCACTGCGTGACATGGCGCGTTTTGGCGAAATGATCAGGCTCGGCGGCCGCTGGAAGGGACAGCAGATCGTGCCCGCCGCGGTTGTCGAACAACTGGCACGCGGCGGCGACCCGGCGACGTTTGCGCATACGAAATACCCCGGCTTGGATGGCGGCAGCTACGCCAGCCAATGGTGGCACCGCGCCGGCGGCCAGATGATGGCGATGGGCGTCAACGGTCAGGGCATTTATATCGACCAAAGGGCCGAATTGGTCATCGCGCGCTTTGCCAGTCACCCGGTGGCAACGAACCGCGCCATCAACCCGGTGACTATCCCGGCCTATGACGCGCTGACGGCGCACCTGGCGCGGGCAAAATAGCGGCGGTTCAACGGGCGCCAGCACCTTCCAGCGCCGGCAGGCTGCGCGCGGCCAACAGCGGCATATCGGCGGCTGGCGTGTCCAAAGCGCGCGCCGTGATGCTGCCGGCGGCCTGGCAGAAGCGCCCCCGGCTCGGCTGGTTGGCAAAAAGATTGTACAGGCGAGTCATCTCACGGTCCTGAACCGTCTGCCAGCTGTTGCCATACTGGTGGCGGTAACGGGCCTGTTCGGCGGCATAGGCCTGGGCGAACAGATCCTGGTGATGCTTGAGCAGCCGGTTGTAGTGATCTGTCAGTTGGCGTTCGCGGCAGGCCAGCGCAGCGACGTTCAGCGCGGACCGCAGATGCCAGACCTGCTGCGGTCCTGCGACCGAGTCGGACGGGCCAACCGGTCCGACGGCGATCGGCGGCGGCACCTGCTGGCTGGGAACCGGATAGCTGGGCGCCGAACCGCGCGGGCTGCTGCACGCCGCAAGCGCAAGCAGTGGCACTGCCATTGCCGACGCACGCCGTCTGAAACTCGTCATCCCCGTCTCCACCCGATAACCCAGGACTGTGTGGCGGGCGGCGTCTTTCTGCCGCCTGAACGGCCAGATGGCGGGTATCGTCATGCAGCATCGCTCAGCCAGCGCCCGACGGTCATAAGGTCAGGTGCGACCGCCTGCGTCATCGCGGCGATTTCGGGCGTGGCCGGCAGCAGGTCGGGCACCATGACCACCGGCATGCCGGCGCCATAAGCAGACCGAACACCGTTATGGCTGTCCTCCAGCGCCAGGCAATCGCCCGGCGACAGCCCCAGCGCGGCTGCCGCGGCGAGATAGGGCTCAGGGTGCGGCTTGCCCATGACGACATCGTCGCAGCCGATGATGACGTGCATGCCCGCGATCAATCCGGCATGTCCCAGATGCGCCCGCGCCAGAGCCTGCTCCGACGATGTGGCCACGGCGCACATGATTCCCATGGCGCGGGCCTGTTCGATAAGCGCGGCGGCGCCCGGCTTGACCGGTCGCACGGGGCCCCATTGCGCCGAAATCCGCTCCCGCACCGCGAGGCGCATGGCGTCATAATCCAGGCCGGCGCCGAACTTCGCCTGCATGATGGTGCGGCTCGCCGGCTCGGGCCGACCGATCAATTGCGCAAAATCATCCTCGGTCATCGGCAGGCCGGCCTGCGCCATCACCGCGAACATCTCCGTGCGGATCAACCTTTCAGTGTCGAGCAGCAGGCCATCCATGTCGAAAACGAGTCCGGCAGGGCGAACGGACAACATTCAGGCAGGTGCCAGCGCCCGGCGCGCCGCAATGCGCGCCTTCCAGTCGGCCGGGCCGGTCTGGTGCACAGATGTGCCGTGCGAATCGACGGCAACGGTTACCGGCATGTCGCGCACGGTGAACTCGTAAATCGCCTCCATGCCCAGGTCCTCGAACGCCACCACCCTTGATGCCTTTATGGCCTTGGAAACGAGATAGGCCGCGCCGCCCACCGCCATAAGATAGGCCGCCTTGTGCTTGCTGATGGCCGCGATGCCGGTGGGGCCGCGCTCGGCCTTGCCGACCATGGCGATCAGGCCGGTCTGCGCCAGCATCGTCTCGGTGAACTTGTCCATGCGGGTGGCCGTGGTCGGTCCCGCCGGCCCGACGACGTCGACGCGCATGGACAAGTTCACCGAGACGATGCTGGCGAAGACCGGGCTGATCGCGATGGTCGGCAAGGCCGAGCGCGGCCCGGCGGCGATCGAGTCGATCCGCAAGCACAAGGCGGC
>NZ_JANPCD010000129.1:0-7224 GCF_031430775.1 Sandarakinorhabdus sp.
TTTGGGGAGAATTTATGAAGACGTTTCTGCTGGCGACGGTTGCCGCGCTGACCCTGCCTGTTGCTGCCCAAGCCCAGGAAACGACCGCCCAAGCGGCCGAAGTGATGGAGCAGGGCGAGATCATCGTCACGGCAACCCGCCGCAACGAAAAGCTGTCCGACGTTCCCATCGCGGTCAGCGCCGTCAGCATGGACCAGCTGCGCAATTCCGGCGCGGCCGATATCCGCCAGCTGAACCAGCTGGCACCGTCGCTGCTCGTCTCCTCGACTGGCAACGAAGCCAATGGCTCGGCTCGTATTCGCGGCGTCGGCACGGTTGGCGACAACCCCGGCCTCGAAAGCTCGGTCGCGGTGTTCATCGACGGCGTCTATCGCAGCCGTTCGGGCATCGGCCTCAACGAACTGGGCGAACTTGAGCGGATCGAAGTGCTGCGTGGCCCGCAGGGCACGCTGTTCGGCCGCAACGCGTCGGCCGGTCTCATCAACATCGTGTCGAAAAAGCCGGATTTCGAATTCGGCGGCAATGCCGAAATCAACTATGGCAATCTCGATTTCTGGCGCTTGCAGGGCGGCATTACCGGGCCGATCTTCGGTGACAAGGCCGCGTTCCGCATCGACGGCGTCTATGTCAAGCGCGACGGCTTCCTGACCGATGTGATCAGCGGCAACAAGATCAACAACCGCGACCGGTTCTTCGTGCGCGGGCAGTTGCTGCTCCAGCCTTCGGATGATCTGTCGATCCGCCTGATCGGCGATTTCAGCCATCGCCGTGAAGCCTGCTGCGCCGCCAGCTATCTGCCCAGTGTCGGCGAAACCTTCGATCCCACCGCCGGCGCCGGCAATGCGACCACGCCCGGCTTCAACACCGATGGCGCCATCGCGTTCCGCGCCAACCCGATCCTCAATGTGCTGCAAAGCCTTGGCGGCGTCATCGGGCAGGGCGATCCGTTCGCCCGTCAGGTGTCGGTCACGCCCGGTCGCAGCTATAACAACACCACCCGCGACTGGGGCCTGTCGGGCGAAATCAACTACAAGTTCGGTGATTTCAACCTGACCTCGATCACGGCCTATCGCCGCTACAAGGCAGGCGGCGCCGGCGACGTCGATTACAACAATGTCGATATCCTTTACCGCGCCGATGATGGCACTTCGTTCCGCCAGTTCAACACTTTCACACAGGAAGTGCGCTTGCAGGCGTCGCTGTTCGACGACAAGCTCGATTTCCTTGTCGGCGGTTTCTTCGCGTCGGAAAAACTGCGGGTGTCGGACAACATCAAGTTCGGCAATCAATATGGCGCCTTTGCCTCGTGCCGCCTGATCACGCTGATCTCCGGCTCGGCCGCGCTGCGTGACCCGACGCAGCCGGGCTGCCTGACACCGACCGGCACCGCGACGCTGAATGGCGCATTCGGCGGCGCTGCGCCGCTGCTGATCAGCGGCCTGAACCGCCTGTCGACCGTCAACAATGTCGGTGACAACGGCACCCGCTACAACCAGTTGTCGACCAACTTCGCGTTCTTCACCCACAACGTCCTGCACATCACCGATACGCTGTCGGTGACGGGCGGCCTGCGCTGGACCCGTGAAGTCAAGCGGTTCGACGCGTCGTTCAACAACACCAACACCATCTGCGGCGCGCAGCAGGCGGCCTTCTCGAACTTCCTGCCCGGTGGCAGCACAGCCTTCCCGGCCGCGTTGCAGGGCTTTACGCAGGCCATCGTCAACCTGACCTGCCAGGGCAACAACACGTCGGCGCTCAACGGTCTCAACCTTGCCGACCGCCGTGTTGAAAGCGAATTGACCGGCACTGCCGTGGTCGCGTGGAAGCCGACGGATGACTGGCTGGCCTATGCCAGCTTCTCGCGCGGCTACAAGGCGGGCGGCTTCAACCTCGATCGCTCGGCGCTGGGCCTGCCGATCTACGCGCCGACCGATCCGCGCAACACCGTCGTCAACGGTGCGCCGTTCGGCACCCGCAACCTGCAATTCGACCAGGAACTGGTCGATGCCTATGAACTGGGCATCAAGTTCAGCAGCCGCCAGTTCAACGTCAACGTGGCGTTGTTCCGTCAGGATTTCAGCAACTTCCAGCTGAACACCTTCAACGGCTCGGTGTTCCTCGTGCAGACCGTGATGGGCTGCAAGGACGATCTCGGCAATGCGCAGCGCGACACATCGCCGGTCACCGGTTCATGCGCCGCCAACCGCACCAAGGCCGGCGTGCGGTCGGAAGGTATCGAAATCGAATCGACCTTCTTCCCGTCCAAGGACATCATGATCGGCGCCGGCATCACCTATGCCAGCACCAAATATGCCAGGAACCTGGTTGGCAACCGCTCCGGCGCCGCGCTTGACCCGGCACTGTTCCGTCTGCCGGGCCAGCAATTGTCCAACGCGCCGGAAATCGTGGCCACCGCGTCCTTTGCCTGGACTCCGGAAATCAACGAAAACCTGTCGGCGCTGTTCTATGTCGATGCCCGCCATTCCGATGGCTACAACACGGGCTCCGACCTGTTCGTCGAAAAGCGTCAGGCCAGCTTCACGCTCGTCAACGCCCGCATCGGCATTCGCGGCCCGGATCAGAAATGGGCACTGGAGTTCTGGGCGCAGAACGTCTTCAATCAGGATTTCCAGCAGGTCGCCTTCAACGCGCCGTTCCAGGGCGGCGGCAGCCAGGCTGCAACCATTCTGTACGGCAGCACCGGCAACCAGCTGTTCGGCACCTTCCTTGGTGAACCGCGCACTTATGGCGTGACCCTGCGCAGCTTCTTCTGAGGCGCAGCGCGGATAGGGCGCAGCGAAAGCTGCGCCCCGTCTCGCGCCAGCCCGGCCAGCGGGGCGGCCGGCCCAAAGCCGGCCGAACCCGTCCGACGAGTCGCGGGCTTTGCCCGCGACAGCACGCGCATCGACTTCACCCGCGACAACGCGCACACGCGCTTCGCCCGCAAAACCGCCTGCATCCATGTTCGCAAATGTGCGCGCCAAATCCGGCGCGCACCGCAGGCTTAGCTGACCGGCCCGGCCTTCTTCATCGCGCCGGCAACCTCGGGAGGCATGTATTTCTCGTCGTGCTTGGCCAGGATCGTCTCGGCCTTGAACTGGCCGGTCGCCGGATCGACGCGGCCTTCGGCAATCACGCCCTGCCCCTCGCGGAACAGGTCGGGCAGGATGCCAGTGTAGGTGACGGGCACCTGGCGCGCAAAATCCGTCACCCGGAACGTGATCGTCGCGCCGTTGCGCACCAATGATCCTTGCTCGACCATACCGCCCAGTCGGATGGCATCGGTTGGCGGTGCGCCCTTGGCCAAATCGGACGGTGCATAGAAATAGGTCGCCTTGTCGCCCAGCGTGGAAAACGCCAGTGCGCCGGCCCCGCCCAGCGCGCCCAGCGCACCGACCACCAGCCACAGCCGTTGATGCTTTGCCTTCATTTGCGCCGCAGCTCCTCTGCCTGTTTTTCGGCGCGGCGCATGGACACGAACGCCCAGCCCAGCATCGCGGCCAGGCCGCCGACGGTCAGGATATAGGCCGGCCAGATAAAGGCCGCCCACAGATCGGGTCTTGCCACCATTATGCGCCCCTCGTCATGCCAACGCCTCGGCAAGCCGCCGCGAACGCGCCTCGACACGCTGCTCGGCCAACAGCCCCCGCATCCGCATCAGCACGATGGCCCCGAACAGAAAGGAGAAGCCCGCCACCGACAACAGCAGCGGTGTCAGCAATTCGGGCGCGATGGCGGATTTGGCCGAAAGCACGCTGATGCTGGAACCCTGATGCAAGGTATTCCACCATTCCACCGAATATTTGATGATCGGCAGGTTGATGACCCCGACCAGCGCCAGGATCGCCGCGCCGCGCCGCTCGCCCCCCCGCTCGCCTTCGGACGCCGACAGGGCGATATAGCCCAGATACAGGAACAGCAGCACCAGCATCGACGTCAGCCGCGCATCCCACACCCAATAGGTGCCCCATGTCGGCTTGCCCCACAGGCTGCCCGACATCAGGCAGATGGCGGTGAACGCCGCGCCCGGCACTGCGATGGCGCGCGCCGCAATGCCGGCCAGCGGATGCCGCCAGATCAGCGCAGCGGCCGATGCGATGGCAAGGCCCATGTAACCGCCGGCACCCAGCCAGGCGGCGGGCACATGCACGTACATGATGCGCACGCTTTCGCCTTGCTGGTAATCGGGCGGGGAGGCGAACAGGCCGATATACAGTCCTGCGATGGTCAGGCCGAGACCGAGCAACGTGACAATGGGCGTCGCGATGCGGGCGATTTTCAGGAATCGCGTCGGGTTGGCAAAACGGTGCACGGACGCGCTTTTAGCAGAAGGGCCGGGCGGGGGAAGGGGGCGATGTGGCGCGGCATAACCCTGAGTGGATCGGCCTATCTTTTGTTCGCACAGAAAAGCATGAACGACACCGCAAGCTGGCAAATGCCGGAAAATTCTCTATGGCGCCAGTTTCATGGAAATTTTATTGTGTCTGACCGCAACAGCCCAACCGAGGTCTATCATGCGACTTTTTTTCGCTACGGTATTGCTAAGTGCGACGACCGCCGGTGCGCAAACGACCTCATCCACGACCTGCTTTGTAAGCGGTCAGTGGATTAATTGCGATACCAGAACGAATCAACAAAACGATATATGGGGCAGTTTTGGTGTATGGCAGCGCCAGTATCAAGAAATACAGAAACAAAATCTTGATCAATTTAAAGAAAATTTGGAGCAAGAGCGCACTAAGAAGCTTCAAAATGAACAAAATCAGATCTACATGCAGCAAAATGCGCAACAAAATAACGCTGCATATATTCGAAGAAGGGTAGCCGAATTGGCAACGAGTGGCGATTGCATCAATGCAATGGACATGGCGTCGTACAATGGCGAGTTTGAACTGCAACGCCAAGTAAAGACGTTTTGTGAGGAACGCGAAAAAGCAAAACAGAAATAGGTCGTTCAATTTTTTAAACGGTATTGAACAGCCAAGCCGGCCGGTTTCGCGCCTGCCTGCCCCGGCGGAGGTTGGGGTCGGCGCGCAAGGCGAGCCTTGCGCGCTCGCGGTGCGTCAGCGCGGTGCGATGACCATCAACATCTGCCGGCCTTCCATCTTGGGCGTCTGCTCGACCTTGGCATATTCTGCCGAATCGTCGCGCACACGCTCAAGGAGGCGCAGGCCCAGTTCGCCGTGCGACAGCTCGCGGCCACGGAAGCGCAGGGTCAGCTTGACCTTGTCGCCTTCCTCGATGAAGCGGTGGACCGCCTTCATCTTGGTATCGTAATCATGGTCATCGATGTTGGGACGCATCTTGATCTCCTTGATCTCCTGCGTCTTCTGGTTCTTGCGGGCAGCAGCAGCCTTTTTCTGCGCCTCGTACTTGAACTTGCCGACATCGAGGATCTTGCACACCGGCGGGTCAGCGCCGGGGGACACCTCGACAAGGTTCAGCCCCACCTCATGCGCGGTGGCGATGGCTTCCTTGGTATAAAGGACACCGAGATTTTCCCCATCCTGGTCGATGACGCGGACCTTGGGGACGGTGATGAATTCGTCATAACGCGGGCCGTTCATCGGCGCGGGCGTGTTCATCATGCGGCGGGGTGGCGGTGGTATGGCGGTTGCTCCTATTGGGACTCAGGGACCCTAGATAGCGCGTCCGGGGACAAATCGAAAGGCTTGGGCGCATGGCCTGGTGAAATAAGGGGCGCTGGCCAGCTTGCCTTGCACCGGCTGTCGGTTCACGCTTCGGTTGTTTGGGTTACGGGCGGGGGAACAGGCATGGCGACACGGGCATATCAGACATTTGCAGTGCTGGTGGCCAGCGCGTCCTTGACCTGTTCGGCTTCAGCTGCACCCATGACGCTGCCGATGACGCCGCCGATGACGCTGGATGGCGCGCTGGCCTATCCCTTCACCTCCGGCCTTGTGGCCAGTTCCGATGGCAAGCGGATCGCCTGGGTGCGGGAAGTCTTCGGCGTGCGCAACATCTGGGTGGCCGATGGTGCCGGCGGCACGCCGAAACAGGTGACGGCGTTCACTGGCGACGACGGCCAGGAACTTACGCAATTGACCTTTGCACCCGATGGCAAGGCGCTGCTGTTCGTGCGCGGTGGCGATCACGATGGCAATTGGGCTGCTGCGGGCAACCTTGCCCCAAACCCGGCCGCCAGCCCCTTGGAACCCAAGGTGATGCTGTGGCGAGCGGATCTCGCTAGTGGCGCAGCGGCACAGGCGCTGGCCGAATGCGACGCCCCTGCCGTCTCCGCCAAAGGCACCATCGCCTGCATGAAGGCCGGGCAGGCGTGGCACGTCGGCGCCGACGGCAAGGGTTTTGCCCAGCTGTTCTTCGATCGCGGCAAGCTTTCCGATCTGGCTTGGTCACCCGACGGCACCCGGCTGGCCTTTACCTCCCGCCGCGAGGGCCATGCGCTGATCGGCATCTATCGCGGCGTTGAACAGCCTGTCCGCTATCTCGCCGCCAGCAGCGGCGTCGATGACGGCCCGGTCTGGGCGCCGGATGGGGCCAGCATCGCCTTCACCCGGCGCTGGGACGGGCTGGACGGCTATGGCCGCTTTCTGGCGCCAAGGCCGCAACCCTGGGCAATCATGATCGGCGATGCCGCCTCTGGCGCGGTGCGACAGGCCTGGGCCAGCGGCACCGGCCAGCGTGACAGCTTTCCCGATGTCACCGGCGGCGCCAATATGCACTGGACGGCCGCGAACCGGCTGGTGTTCCTGTCGGCTGCCACCAACTGGCAGCAACTTTACAGCGTGCCGGCCAGCGGCGGGGCAGCCACCCGGCTGACTGGCGATGGTTTCATGGTCGAACATGTTGCCATGAGCCCGGATCGCACCACCCTGTTCTTTTCGGCCAACACCGGGACGACAAAGGATGATGATACCCGCCGGCATGTCTTCCGCGTCAACGCGGCCGGCGGGGCTGTGCAGCCGGTGAGCAGCGGTGCCGGGCTGGAATGGACGCCCGCCGCCACCCATGATGGCGTGGCACTGGTGGCGGCGAGCGCGCGGGATGCCGGTGTCGTGCAATGGTGTGCGCCGCGTTGTCAGACCCTGCCCGGCCAGGCCGCACCAGCCGAATTTGCCGGCGCCGCGATGGTCGTGCCGGAAAAGGTCACATGGACGGCGCCGGATGGCCAAACCATTCACGGCCAGTTGTTCAGGCCCGCCGGCGGCGGCAAGCGCCCGGCGGTGGTGTTCGTGCACGGCG
>NZ_JANPCD010000130.1:0-7674 GCF_031430775.1 Sandarakinorhabdus sp.
CGGCCATAATCCATCACCGCAAAGGTGATCGGCACGCCGGCGCCCACCGCGATATGATAGAAACCCGATTTCCACTTGGGCACGGCATGGCGCGTGCCTTCGGGCGGGACGACGAGGATCAGGTCGTCCACCGCTGCAAAATTGGCCTTCATCGCCGCGACCACGTCATTGGACTGGCTGCGATCGATCGGGATGCAACCCGACAGCTTGACCACCCAGCCAAACGGCCCCTCGGTCAGGCTTTTCTTGCCCATGTAGCGCAGGCGCACGCCCCAGGCCCCGCCGGCTGCCAGCATCCAGATGCCGTCCCAGTTCGATGTGTGCGGCGCCGCCGTGATGACGACCTTGGCATCGGCCGGCCAGTCGCCCTCCACCCGCCAGCCGCCGATGGCAAGGAACGCCCGCGCGATCAGGCGCCACAACTGCATCGGCAGGCTGGCGCCCGGCCTCGGCGCGCGTCCCTTGAGGTCGTGATGGATCAATGTGCCGGGTGTCATGTGCGGTGAGTATCAGCAATCGCCGCCGATACACCTGCCAAAGCAGCAGCCCCTCTATTTTGTCAGCATCGTCCGGGCATGGGCGTTCTGGATCATGGCATCGTCATGGCTGACCGCCACGACCACGGCGCCGCTTTGGCGGGCATAGTCCCGCAGTGTCTGCGCCACGAACTCGGCATTGGTGCGATCAAGCGCTGCCGTTGGTTCGTCGGCCAGCACGATGCGCGGGCGAGATGCCAGCGCCTGCGCCAGTGCGACCCGCTGTTTCTCGCCGCCGGACAATTGGCCCGGGCGACTGTTTTTCTTGTCGGCCAATCCCAACCGGTCCAGCAGCGCCAGGCCGTTTTCCTCCGCTTCGGCATGGCCGCGCAGCCGCGCGACCAACGCCATATGCTCGGCCGCCGTCAGCACATCGATCAGCCGGCAGGTCTGGAACACCATCCCGACATGGGCGCGCCGCCACGCCGTGCGCGCGGCTTCGCGCATCGCCGACAAGGGCGTGTCGCCGTCCAGCACCAACCCGGCGTCGGGCAGGCAGACACCCGCCAGCAGCGACAATATCGTCGTCTTGCCGGTGCCGCTGGCGCCGGTCAGGCAGGTGAAGGCACCGGCGGCAAAGGTCAGGTCCATGCCCGACAGCAATGGTCGCCGCCCGCTGCCTTCGGAAATCGCGTAATCGACGCCGGCCAACCGCATCATGACGCTGCTATCCCGACATTGACGCGCAGGCCCACCAGCCTGGGCGGGTCGCCGGCCGTGATCCGTATCCGCACTTCACGCACATCGCGGTCGAAACGGTCGCCGGGATCGTGGCTGCGGGCCGTGCGGCGGCCGACCATGCCGGCGCTGTCCATGACGACGCCGTGCCAGCGGCCCTTGCCTTCGTCCAGCCAGATCATGGCATTCTGCCCGGCGCGCACCCCTGCCGCATCGCGGTCGAGAAATTCGGCACGCACCATCATTTCGGACAAATCGGCGATGGCGATGAGTGGATTGCCCGCCCCGGCGCCGGAAAATTCGCCCGCGTGCTTCAGCACCTTGAGGATGGTGCCGGCGATGGGGGCGCGGATGACGCATTTCGCATTTCTGGCACTGGCGGCTTGCGCCTGTGCAGCGGCGGCGGCGGCGCGGGCACCGGCGGCGCGGCGTTCATCGGCGCGCGCGCCGCTGGTCACGCTTTGCCATTCGGCATCGGCGGCAGCGCGGGCGGCCTCGGCACCGGCCAGCACGGATTCAAGCTCGGTCAGGCGGCGGCTGGTGACAAAACCGGCCGCCAGCAGTGCCCGCGACCGGTCGCGCTGGTCGCGGGCATTGGTCAACCGCGCCTGGGCTTCGGCCAACCGGGCGGCGGCTGCGTCCCGTGCCTCGCGGCGCGGGCCGTCGATGACCAGCCGGCTTTCCGCTTGCGCGGCCTGCGCCATGCCGCGTGCGGCGCCAGCATCGGCGGCAAGATCGTCGCAGGCCAGCGTCATCAGGACCTGCCCTGCCACCACCGTGTCGCCTTCGCGCACCGTGACACCGCCGATGCGGGTATCGACTTCGGCGGCCAGCCAGCGGGTTTCGCTGACGGCATCGATGCGGCCCTGCGCAGTAGCGCCAAAGGCCGGCCTGATCGGGCGCGGCGCCGTATCGCTGCGGCCGGCGGCATGCCAGCCTAGCCCGGCGAGCAACACCAGCGCGGCGGCGCCGGCGCCCTTAATTGCGGAACATGGCATCGGGCGGGAACCTTTGGATATCGGCGCGCGCGGCAAGCGCGGCCACGATGAAAGCGACGAGCGACAAGCCCAGCGCAAAGACAAGATCAGCGGACTTGAAGGTCACCCAGGGCAACAAGGGGCGGGCAACCATCGTGATCAGCGGCGCCGCGAGCAGCACCGCCAGCAGGCTGCCCAGCACCAACACGCCGGCCATGGCGACGATCAGTGCCAGCACATGTTCCGCGCCGGCGCCGTGGCCGATCAGCGACAGGATATCGGCCTGTCGGCGCTGCACGAACCGCGCACAGGCATTCACCAGCAGCAACAGGTCGAGCAGCGCAGCCAGCACGGCGGCCAACAGGATGGCAGCGCCGGCGCCGGTCTTGGCCTGCCAGTAAAGCGACGATCGCGCCTCGAAACCCGCGCCGGTATAGGCGCTGATTTCCGGATAATGCGCGGCCAGCCCGGCTAGGCGCGCGTCGAGATCTGCGGGGACGCCGCCGGGAAAATCGATGGCCAGATAGGCGATCTGCCCGGGCGGCCAGCCCAGCGCCCGCCGGGCGGTATCGGCCGGCAGCACGACATAGGGCGCACCGAGGAACGTCGCCAGCCGGTCGGTGGTGCCGGCCATTGTCATGGTGATACCGCCAATGGATGCCGTCGCGGGGCCTGCGAGGTTCAGCCGGGCCAGGTCCGACGCATCGGCCAGAAAGCCGCGCGGGCCCATATTGGTGCCTTCCAGCCCGATGACCATGACATTGCCGGCCGATCCGCCCGGCCCGGCCCAGCCGCCAAAGCCGGCCAGCACAGGCCGCACCCGCGCGCCGGGCAGGGCGGCCAGCACGGCGCCGGCATAACCTTCGGACAGCGGGGCGGGGAAATCGAAGCATTCGACCCCCCGCGCCGCAATCCAGGCATCGGCGCCGACAAAACGGGGCGCGGCGGCGCCGGCCCGCAGGAACGAGGTGAACACGGCGAACTGAAAGGTGGCGACGGTGGCGGCGATGGCGCAGGCAACCAGCCCGAACAGCAGCGCCTTGCCATCGCGGCGCAGGATGGCGCCGACCAGCAGGGCGATGGCCGGCCCGCCGGTCCATTTCGGCCAGACTGGCCCGCCGGTCCATGTCGAATAGGTGCGAGTGTTCATTTTCCGGTTCCGCTGCCGCGCCGGCTCAACCCAGCCGCACCACTTCGCCGTACAGCATGTCGCCGTTCGATCCGGCCCAGACGCGGCCCGAAAAGCCGGGGCCGGGCGCGCAGGCAATCGCCTGCATGTCGGCTTCGCTGCGCAGCACCAGTTTCCAGTCGAGCAGCGCTTCCATGAAGCCGGCTTCCCACAGGTCGCGGCTGAAATTGGCAAATACGAAACGTCCGCCGGGGTTGAGCCGCGCTGCCAGCCGCGTCGTCAGCGCCGCAGCCAGCCGGGCATCGAGATAGTCGTACAGGCCGGCGGCATAGATCAGGTCATAACGGTCAGTCGGGAAGCGATCCTTGACGATGGTGCTGATCGGCTCGGCGATGATCTCGACCTGCTGGCCATGGCGCCGCCGCACGACGTCAAGGCTCTCGGCGTCCTGGTCCAGCGCCACAAAGCGCCCGATCCGGCCGCTGGCCAGCGCATTGCACATTTCGGCCTCGCGCAGGTGCCCGCAAGCGATGGACAGCACATGCGGCTGGGAATGGCGCTGGGCCGTGCCGTCGATGAGATCGACGATGACCTGGCGCCGGTCCCGCACGGCCTGCGCGACGGGAACATGGGACATCACCATATGCACCTGGCGCCCGGTCGGCGTGGCGGCGATGACCTGATGGCTGATATCGGCATGATGATAAAGCATGTCGATGATGACGGCATCCCCGGCATAGCCGCGCGGACGGGCAATGCAGCGGGCGACGAACGGGTCCTGGCGCAACCAGTGCATGATCTGATGGGACTGTGCAAAGCGGCAGGCATCGGCCCATGCTGCGGCGTCCATCTGCTGGCGCAGCTGGAACAGGCCGGAATCCAGTGTCACCAGAATCTGGCCGATGTCGGCCTGACCGGCAAAGCCGCCAGAAGCCTGACCGGTAAAGCCGGCGGAAGCGCGGTCGAGCAGCCGGGACAAGGCCGATGACGCCGTGATGGGCGCACCGGGCAAAGCGATTGCAGCGGAAACAGACATGAGAAGACCCCTTTTCTCCCGGCGCTGCCCAAAGGCCGGGACCATCCCGCCGAGCGCCGTTGTCACCGGGATAGGCGATTCGGCATCACTCATGCCGTGACCGCCGTCACGCCGCCCAAATGCCTGTTGCCGTGCGACAAAAGCTGGGGCACGTTTCGCGCCGACAGCGGGGGGCTGCGGGGGGCAAGGTGGATACAGCGGGGACAGTTGCACGCTACCGCGCCTTCATCAGCTATTCGCACCGAGACGATGCGGTGGCGGCGCGGCTGCATCGCCGGCTTGAGCGTTATCGCTTGCCGGGGCGGCTGGCCGGCGGCCGGCTGGCGCCTATCTTCCGCGATCTCGAGGAGCTTTCGGCAGCGGACAGCCTGTCTGCTGCGGTCGAAGCTGCGCTTGCCGATTCGGCCAGCCTGGTGGTGCTGTGTTCGCCCGATGCTGCGGCCTCGCCTTGGGTGGGCCGGGAAATCGCACTGTTCCGCCGCCTGCACCCTGATCGGCCCGTGCTGGCCGCCATGGTCGCCGGCGACGCATCCACGGCGTTTCCGCAAGCGTTGCTGGCCGGCGGCGCCGAGCCGCTTGCCGCCGATCTGACGGGCAGCGGTGCAGGCTGGCGGCTCAGCAGCGGTGCAGGCTGGCGCCTGGGCTTCCTCAAGCTGGTGGCCGGCATTGCCGGCGTACGGCTCGATGATCTGGTGCAGCGCGATGCACAGGCGCGCATTGCCCGCGTGACGGCCATCACGGTTGCGGCGGTGGCTGCGATGCTAGTGATGGGTGCATTGACAGTGTTCGCCCTGTCCGCCCGGCAAGAGGCCGAGCGGCAGCGCGCCGAAGCGGAGGGGCTCGTAGAATTTATGCTGACCGACCTTCGCGAGAAATTGCGCGGCGTGGGCCGTACCGATGTGCTGGCTTCGGCCAGCGCAAGGGCGCTGGGGCATTATGAGGGCCAGGATCTGGCGCGGCTGCCGGCCGCCGATCTGGAACGCCGCGCCCGCGCCCTGCATGCGCTTGGCGAGGACGAACAGGAACGCGGCAACCAGGCCGGCGCCCGGCGCATGTTCGCCGAAGCGGCGCGGTCCACAGCCGCCCTGCTTGCCGAAGCGCCGCGCGATGCCGAGCGTGTCTTTGCCCATGCCCAGAGCGTCTATTGGGTGGGGCAACTGGCGCTGGACAACGGCGACATGGCGGGCGCCGAAGCGGGTTTCGGCGATTATGACCGGCTCACGCAGCAGTTGCTGGCGTTGAAGCCAGCCGAGCCGCGCAGCCTTGAGGAAGCCGGCTATGGCGCCGGCAATTTGTGCACGCTGCGGCTGGAGCAAAAACGCAGCGACGGCCTGATCGCGCTGTGCCAGCGTGCGCTCGACCAATTGCGCGCCGCCGCCGATGCCCAGCCGGGCAATGCCGCCATCCGCCGCGAAGTCGCCAACCGTCACGGCTGGCTCGCCGACGCCTGGCGGTTTCTGGGCAAGCCCGAAGCGGCACTGGCGCAGCGCGAGGCGCAGGCGCGCGTGCTGGCGATGTTAAAGGCCGGCGACCCTGAAAACCGCCGGCTGGCGAGGGCGCAGGTCTGGAACGAGCGGGCGATAGCGCTGCTGGAATGGCAATTGGGCCGAGATAGCAGAGCGCGGGCGCGGCTGGCCCAGGCGCGGGCGGCGCTGGCGGCGCTGGTTGCGGCGGACCCTGACAATCGCGAGATGGGCGAGGAATTGGCCAAGATGAATCTGGAACTACGCTCTTTGACTCGTCCGGCAAATTATTGACAATAAAACGATTTTCCTTGGCAATTGTGGAGAAAATACATGTCGATTTCATCAAAAGAGCCCGTTTTCGACGTCGCATTGGATTTAGATGCCGATCAAGCGGCAGGGCCGACACACGTGAAGCGCTTTGTTCTGTTTACAACAAGCCAGTCAGGCGCAGATGGCGATAACATCGATCTGCAATTTCGCATTCGTCCTTACACCGATAATGACGAATATGATCTGCCGGGCACGCCGCTTGCGGGCACCTCGTTGCAAAATCTTGTCTCGGAAATGTGCGCCAGGCCGCCATTTACTACCGAAGGGACACCACGCGACAACGGGCTTGTCGAGCCAACGCCGCTGGACATGGACATCACCCAACCCTGCTACGTCGTGCTGTACCTCCATGGCGGCTATTGGACATTTGACATGAAAGGGGGAAAAGATGCCATCAAGGCCAAGAAAAAGCCTGATGGTGATTTCAGCCATTCCAAGAAGTACGGCAAGCCAAAGGGCTGGGTATGCGAGGGTGGCGCGGCGCGCGAATGGCGGGCGACAGACAAAGTTGTTCAGGTCTTGTCGATTCAGTGCGATAAGCCGGGAGCAAAGCCGCAGAACGGCAAAGGAGACCTGCACCCCTTCAATTACTATGTTCGCTTTTTGGGACCCAATGGCCTTGAATTGCCCATCATCATCGACCCCAATGTCGAAAATCGCGGCGGCAATGGCTGATCTCGGCACGTGAATCCCGCCTCCATCATCCCCACCATCACCGCTCTGGCCCGTGCCGGAGCAGCGGTGCAGGCTTGGCGCCTGTTCGACGCGCATGGTCTTGCCGGCGCCGATGACCCTGCGGCCCAGGCGCTGCATGGCCGGCTGCTCAAGGACAAGGCGCTGGCGGCAACAGGTGCCGAGCGGCGGGCGCTGGCTGCCCAGGCTGCCGCCGCCTATCTCGCGTCGGCGCGTCTGCGGCCTGCCACTTATCCGCTGGTCAACGCCGCAACGCTGGCGCTGATTGCCGGTGACGCGGCGGGGGCGGCGGTGATGGCAGGCGAGGTGTTGGCGCTGATGGAGGTTGCGCCGGAACCGGACACGCCGTGGTGGCAGGCTGCAACGCGGGCCGAAGCGCTGCTGCTGATGGTGGATGAGGCCGGAGCGCGAGCCGCACTGGCCGATGCGATGGCGCTGGCGCCGCTGGCATGGGAGGATCACGCCGTCACGCTGCGCCAGTTCGCCACCATCATCGCCGAGCAAGGCGGCGATGCCGCATGGCTGGAACCGTTGCGGCCGCCGCGCAGCCTTCATTTCACCGGCGCGATGCGGCTTGGCGAGGCGGAGCCGGCGCTGGCAGCGCGTATCGACGCCATCATCGCGGCCGAAAACATCGGGTTCGGCTTTGGCGCGCTGGCCGCCGGCGCCGACCTGCTGGTGGCCGAGCGCCTGCTCGCGGCGGGCGCCGAATTGCACATCGTGCTGCCGGGCGGCGAAGCGGCGTTTCGGGCGCGATCGGTGACGCCCTTTGGCGCCCGCCGCCAGCAGGCGCTCGGCCACCAGCAGGTCGGTCCCGGCGGCCAGCGCG
>NZ_JANPCD010000131.1:0-13471 GCF_031430775.1 Sandarakinorhabdus sp.
CCGTGGCCGCCGTGGGCGTATCGGGCGCCACCAGCCAGGAAGACGGGCTGATCGCGGCCGCCGGTGCCGCGACCGTGGCGAAGTAACGGCGCCACCGGCATTCAGCCATTGCGTCACGGCAAGTTTCTCGTGCAGTCTGGAAATGCCCCTCAAGGAGACACTGTCATGATGCTTCGCACATCCATCTCGCTCGCAATTGCTCTTGCGCTTGCGGCCCCGGCGCTGGCGCAAACCGGACATGTCGCTGAACGCCAGGCCATCATGAAGGGCAATGGCAAGGGCGCCAAGGCCGGCGGCGCCATGCTGAAGGGCGAAGTGCCCTTCGATGCCGCTGCTGCGCAGAAAATCCTGTCCGATATGGCCGCTGGAGCCAAGGCGTTCGGCACGCATTTCCCCAAGGGAAGCGAAACCGGCGGTGACACCGAAGCAGCGCCAGCGGTCTGGACCAAGCCGGCCGAGTGGAAAGCCGCCGTGGCCAAGTTCGAGAAAGATACCGCGGCTGCTGCTGCCACCAGGCCGGCGGCGCTGCCAGCCTTTGGCCAGGCGTTCTCGACGGTCACCGCCAATTGCAAGAGCTGCCACGAAGCCTTCAAGATCAAGAAAGGCTGAACCGGAAAGACTGCTGCGTGCGCCGTTTGTGGTCATGGCTGGCGGTTGGCGCCGCAGGTGCGCTGGTCGTCATCGCTTGGCTGGCGGCACCGCAGCGACTTGCAGATGACGCTATCGCTGCGCCCGGCAGCGGCAATGCAACGCGCGGTGCACGCATATTCGCGCTGGGCGGCTGTGCGTCCTGCCATGCGGCAGCCGGCGCCAAGGGCGAGGCACGGCATGCGCTGGGCGGCGGCGCGGCGCTGGTCACGCCCTTCGGCAGTTTCCGCGCGCCCAATATTTCTCCCGACCCGCGCCATGGCATCGGCGCCTGGTCGCTTGCGGACTTTGCCAATGCCATGCAGCGCGGCGTCAGCCCGGACGGCCGTCATTATTATCCGGCGTTCCCCTATGCGTCCTATGCGCGGATGACCAAGGGCGATGTTGCCGACCTGTTTTCCTACCTGCGCACCTTGCCAAAGGTCGCAGCACCGTCTGCCACATCGGGCGTGGCCTTTCCCTATAGTATCCGCTCCGGCATCGGCCTGTGGAAGCGATTGTTCCTGACGTCTGCACCGGCAGTGACCTTGCCGGCCAGCGCCTCGCCGCCGGCGCGCGCCGGGCAATATCTCGTCGAAGGACCCGGCCATTGCGGCGAATGCCACACGCCGCGCACGCTTGGCGGGCTGGGCCGGCTCGACACGTCACGATGGCTCGCCGGCGCCGCTGATCCCGAAGGACGCGGCAAGGTGCCTCGCCTCGCTGGCATCGGCTGGTCAGCCGAAGAAATCGCCGATTATCTCGAAACAGGCTTCACCCCAGACTATGACGCGGTCGGTGGCTCCATGGCCGATGTGCAGCGCAACATGGCACAATTGCCTGCCGGCGACCGCGCTGCGATGGCAGCCTATATCAAGGCATTGCCGCCACAGTGACTGTCACTGTACTGCAACAGAACAACATGAACTTTCCGTCATATTTCTGGAATGCTTGCAAGATTCCCCGGCGGGCGTAGCGTTTGCGCAAAGAACAAACTGGGGAGAGAGCCATGGCAGTCAACAATATGCGGATTCTGCTGCGCGTCATCTGCATGACCGGCGTAGCCGCGTCGGCGCTCATTGCCGGTGCCGCACATGCCCAAGCCGCCGAAGCCGAAGTTACGGATTCCAACGAAATCATCGTCACGGCCACCAAGCGCAATTCGACGCTGCAGAACGTGCCCTTTTCGATCAACGCCGTGTCCGGCGCCGACATCCAGCGCGCCAATGCCACCACGCTTGAGGATATCTCGCGCAGCGTCGCCGGCTTGACCGTGCAGAACCTTGGCCCCGGCCAGAGCCAGGTGTCGATCCGCGGCGTCTCTGCTGGCCAGATCGTCCGCGACCAGCCCGGCGTCAAGGAACAGGTCGGCATCTATCTTGATGAATCGGTGATCTCCCTGTCGTTGTTCACGCCAGACATCGATCTGTTCGATCTTGCGCGTCTGGAAACGCTGCGCGGGCCGCAGGGCACGCTGTTCGGTTCCGGTTCGGTCGGCGGCACCATCCGCTACATCACCGCGCAGCCGTCCACCGAAAAGCTTGAAGGCAGCGTCGAAGGCAATGTCAATCTGGTCGACGGCGATGCCTTTGGCTGGTCGATGAAGGGCGCTGTCAATGTGCCGCTGGGTGACAAGGCGGCAATCCGTGCCGTTGCCTACCACACGCGCTACGGCGGCTTTGTCAACGCACGCGGCCCCGGCGGCGGCGAGGATGTGAATTCCGGTGAACGCACCGGCGGCCGCATCGCCGTGATGCTCCAGCCGACTGAAGCCATTACCCTGACCCCGCGCATCCTGTATCAGGAAGTCACGGCAGACGGATTCAACCGGCAGGAAACGTTCAACCTGTTTGCCCAGCCGTTCACCACGACACGGCCGCCGACCCAGTTGGGTGAGCGCGAACAGTTCCTGCTGCTGCGCGAGGCGTTCAAGGACAAGTTCCTGCTCGCTGATTTCACTGCCAGCATCGATTTCGGCGGTGTCGCGCTGACGTCGGTGTCCAGCTATACTGATCGCAGCATTCTGGTCAGCCGCGATGCTTCGGCGCTGACCGGCTCAGTCTCCATCAGCCTTGGTTTCCCGGAAAGCGCGGTGACATTGCCGTCGAACCTGCGCGACTCCACGGAATTGACGCAGTTCACCCAGGAAGTCCGCCTGTCCTCGACCGGGGACGGGCCGTTCCAATGGGTGCTCGGCGGGTTCTACACCGATCAGAAGCGCAATTATGCCCAGCGCCTGCCGACCCCGGGTTATGATCCGTTCACCGATGTGCGCTTTGGCGCCGGCACTTCGGTCGCGGTGGCAAACGGTTTCCCGCTCAACTCACCCTATAATGCGGATATCAACTACAAGCTGCAGCAAAAGGCGATCTTCGGCGAAGCCAGCTATGCTTTTGGCGGCGGTTTCAAGCTCACCGCCGGTGGCCGCTATTATGATTTCACCGAAAAGCGCATCTTCAAATCTGGCGGGATTTTTTCCAACAGCGATAATTTCCTGGACTTTGACGCGCCGGGCAACCGTACCAGCTCCAATGGCTTCACGCCGCGCTTCATCGCCAGCTACGAGGCGTCCAAGGACCTGTCGGTCAACTTGCAGGTATCCAAGGGCTTCCGTCTCGGCGGCGTCAACGACCCGCTGAACGCCAATCTGTGCACGGCCGAAGACCGGGCGATTTTTGGCGGCTATCAGCGCTACACTGACGAAACGCTGTGGAATTACGAAGCCAACGTCAAGGCGCGCGGCGGCGGCATCACCTTCAATGCTGCCGTCTTCTACAACGACATCAAGAACCTCCAGGTCACGCTAGATGCCGGTTCCTGTTCCAGCCGCGTTGTTTTCAACGTGCCCAAGGCGCATAGCGCCGGCGTCGAAGTGGAACTGGGGGCAAACCCCATCGAGGGCCTGAACCTGTCGCTGTCGGGCACGCTGCTTGAAGCCAAGTTCGATTCGACGGTGCGTGACGGCACCGGCGCCGTGCTGGGCGGTATCCGTGACGGCAATGTCCTGCCGACCGTACCAAGGTTCCAGATTTCCGCCTCGGCCAATTATGAACTGCCGGTTTCGGACACCAGCAAGGTCGTGCTGAACGCATCGATCCAGCATGTCAGTACGCGCTTCACCCAGCCGGCCGACCAGGAAAACAACCCGCGCAGCTTTGTCTCGAACCTGCCATATGCCGGCGCGTCGGGCCTGAATGCCACGGTCATCGACCTGCGCCTGCCCAGCTACCAGCTCGTCAACCTGAGCGTTGGCTGGCAGAACGAGGCAGGCTTCTCCGTCACGGCCTATGTCAACAACCTGCTCGACCAGACGCCTTTGCTGTCCTTTGACCGTGAACGCGGCGGCCGCGCACGGCTTGGCTTCAACATCGGCCAGCCGCGCACCTTTGGCGTGACGGCGCGGCAGACATTCTGACCGCATGTGTCCGGGCGGCGGTCCAGGGTCAGGACCCGGCTGCCGCCCGCAACGATCTAGCTGCACTTTCAAAGTGCGGCTCAATTTGATGTTGCCAAAGGCGGCGGGCGCGGCGATACGGACGCTGGCCATGATTGCGAAAAACGCTGCATGACCCAAATGACAGGCCGTCAATGGCTTGGACAAACCCATCATGTGTCCTATGGACAAGTGATATGTTCAAGTAATACAGTTGAGCGACGGTGTTTGAAGGATGCGGACGATCATGAAGGTTCGAGCAGCAGGTTTGGGTATGGCAGGTCTCGCGGTCTCCGCGCTGGCACTGGCCGCGCCTGTGGCCGCGGAAACGCTGGCTGGCGCGTTGGCAAAGGCTTATCGCACCAATCCCACGCTGAACGCCGCCCGTGCCAACCAGATGGCCACCGACGAAAACGTGCCGATCCAGCGCGCCGCTGGCCTGCCCAGCGCCGAACTGAACACGACTTTCAACGAAAACGTGCTGATTCCGCCCGGACAGTTCATCGTCATCCCGCGCACTGCCAACACCCAGGCCCAGATCAATGTGCCGTTCTACAATGGCGGCGCCATCAGGAACGCCGTGCGGGCCGCAAACGGCCGCATTGCCGCCGGCGAAGAGCAGTTGCGCGGTACCGAATCCAGCGTGTTCAGCCAGGTGGTCGCGGCCTATAATGACGTGCTGCGCGACATGGCCATCGTCGAATTCAACCGTGCCAATGTGAACAACCTCGATGTCAATCTGCGCGCATCCCGCGACCGGTTCGAAGTTGGCGACGTGACGCGCACCGATGTCGCCCAGTCCGAAGCGCGGCTGGCGCAGGCGAACGCCGATTTGCGCACCGCTGAATCCAATCTGATCGGCTCCAAGGAGCGTTACATCCAGCAGGTCGGCGAGGCGCCTGAAGCGCTGACGCCGCCGCCGCCGCTGCCGGGCCTGCCGGCGTCGGTCGATGAAGCGGTGGAAGTGGCCGTCAAGGATAACCCCGATATTGCCGCCGCGCTGAAAAACCTCGAAGCGTCGGGATACGACGTGAAGGCAGCCCGTGCCGGCCGGCTGCCGACGCTCAGCGGCTTTGGGCGGCTCAACCGCAATGACAACTTTGGCGGCGCCATCGTGCCACCGGGCTTTCCGGCCCAGCCGTCGCAGCAGACATCGGGCGTGATCGGCCTGCAGGCGCGCTTGCCGCTCTATCAGGGCGGCCTGCCGGCTGCCCAGATCCGCCAGGCGCAGGCCCGGCAGGGCGCCGCGCTTGAAAACCATGTCATCACCGAGCGACTGGTCATCCAGCAGGTGCGTTCGGGCTTTGCCAGCTGGAAAGCCAGCCAGGATGTGATCAAATCGGCCGAAGCGGCAATCTCTGCCAACAGCCTGTCACTGGAAGGCGTGCGCGCCGAAAACAGCGTCGGCAATCGCACCATCATCGAAGTGCTCAACGCCGAGCAGGAGCTCATCAATTCGCGCGTGCAGCTGGCAACCGCGCGGCGCAACGCCTATGTCGCGGCCTTTGCGTTGATCGCGGCCATGGGCAATGCCGAGGCCCGCGATCTCAGCCTCGACGGCGTCACCCTCTATGATCCCAAGGCCAATGCGCGGCGTGCGCGCGGCAGCTATTTCGACTGGTCGGGCCGCGAGGCGCCCGTGCTGCAATCGACCCGCACGGTGACAACACCAGCGCAGGACGCCAGCGTTCAGGGCCCGCCACAGCCCTGACGCACCTGGCTCAGGCCGCCAGCCAGTTGCCGTGAAAGCTCAGCGGCATGGCGACATTGCTGCGCCAGCTGACCACTGGCCCGTCCGCCACCCGGCGGCTGTCCATCACATGCAATTCGGTGGCGCCGGCATCCAGATTGAGCGTCGTGCCGATCAACCAGCGGCCAACAGGGACAAACTCTTCGACGAGCTGGCGCGACCCGAAGTCATGGGCATCGTCCTTGCCGGTCTGCCAGTCCCAGGTGCCGATGCTGCGCGCGAACGGCCGGCCGGCTCCATATCCGCCGACATGCACGGTGCGCGTGCGCCGCAGCCCCGCAAGCGATGGATCGCTGCGCGGAAATTCGGCCGTGATGCCTGCGTCATCCAGGCTGGCGCGGCCATCGGGGCGCAGCGATACCATGCGCAGCGCCGGCCGTTCGGTGCGCAAATAGCGGCCTTCGATCAGCGCGCTTGCGCCGTCGCTGGCAAACCCGGGGTCATTGTCGAAACAGCCATCGAAACAAATGGTGCCATCGGTTTCCTCCCAGGCGTCGCCGAGATGGAAGAAGAACAGCGGCGGAAGCTCGAACACCCGGCGTTTCGACAGATCATCCTTGTCGATGACCAGTACCTTGGTGCCCAGTTCCGGCCGCCACGCCAGCGAATGTGCAAAGGGCAGCACATTGCGTTCCTTGATCCACGGCTGGAGCACGATCACCAGATGCCGCGCCGTCGCTGTGAAATCATGGGCATAGCTGGCCATTGGCAAGGGAATGGACTGTCCGGCCTCCAGCACGCCGGCCTTTGACAGGCGCCAGACAAAGGCCATCTTGCCGCCCATCCCCAGGTTCCAGATGCGGCCATCGGGTTCGATGCGCGGATGCGCCAGAAACGGCATGCCAGCCAGATCGGGCCGGAAAGTGACCGGGCCCTTGGTGGCCAGCGTATCGGCATCAAGCGCATAGGCCGAGCCGGCTTCCCAAAGCGCCAGCAATTGCCCGCCAGCGACAATCACCGATGTGTTGGCTGCGTTGGTATCGTCCGCGCTGCCGACCAGGGCGCCGGGTCGGGCTTGGGTCTTGAAACCCGGCTGCACCATGGCACCGGCAGCCGTGTCGGTGCGGCGTTTGACGGTATCGACAAAGCGCGCGCGCAGTTCCGCCTTGCCATCAGCGATCTTCCACGCCCGGATCATGCCGTCGCCGTCGAACCAATGGCCAACCGCGGTGCCACCCTGCCGGAACCGTGCCGGGCCGTTGCGGTACAGCGTGCCCGCAAGGTCTGCTGGCGCCCTGCCGTGCAACCGGGCGAGAGCCTGCGGCGCGACATCCTGAGTGAGGTCCCCCACGCCGGCAAACCAGTCGGGCCGGGCAGGTGCTGCGGCTTGCGCGCCGCCGGAGATGGCGGCGGCTGCAGCGAGCAGGGCGGACTGGCCCAGCAATTGGCGACGATCGATCATGGCGCGTGCTCCAGGTTCAGCGGATAGTGATGGCGGTGGTGGCAGCACCGGCACCGACTTCGAAACTGGCCTGCGCCCATGTCGCCGGACCGCCCTGGGGCAGGGCATTGTTGGAGAATGCGAACGGCTCGGTGGGTATGCCAAAGGGGTTGCTGTCCATCTGGCCGTTGCCGTTGATGTCGTGATAGACCTTGATTGCATAGCGGCCGGGGCTGAGGCCGGGGACCTGAAACTGGGCCGTGACACCGGTGATGGAGACCATGCCGCCGCGCACTGGCTTGCCGCCCTTGTCATGCGCCGCTTCGCTGTCGAACAGCGCGATCATGATGGCACCGGTGGGCGCGGCGATGCCGTCGAACGTGATGGTCAGCGTGCTGGTGGGCTGCTGCGCGGCTGCCGGCGCTGGCATGGCCGTGGCGGCAAGCAGGAAGAACGCGGACATGGTGGTCGAAACGGCGAGGTTGCGAAGGATCATCTGGTGTCTCCGGTGGTGCCCGGCGGCGGCGGGATGCCGCTGCCGGTTGCTGTTTTGCTTGTCGCCGGGCACAGATGACTGGTCATGGAGATATGCGCGGGATGACGCCGGAAGTTCGCCAACAGCCCCAGCCTGCCGTTCACGTTGCGCGAACGGTTGATCCGCTGCGCGAACGGACCATGCGCAGCCTGATCATTGGCGTGGTGGCCGCGCTGGTGCTGACCGTGGTTGGCGCGCTGGGTACGGACCAGGCACCGATCGGGCTGCGATTGGGCTATTGGCTCGCCGTGGTCCTGCCGGGCAGCCTGCTTGGCCTGCTGATGGCCTATGCTGTCCAGTCCTGGGGCAGGCTGGAGGGTCGGCCTTTGCTGGAAACGCTGCTGGTGTCGGTGATGGTTGCGGTTCCGCACACTTTCATCGTGGTGGTTGCCAGCACTTTGATGTTCGGCTTCAATGCCATCACGCCGTCGCTCATCGGGTGGTTCGGCGTGGTCGTGCTGTTTGTTTCGCTCGTGCTGACCGCGATCAATTTTGCCACTTCGCCCAAATTGGTGATCGTTGCGGCGCCTGTATCGGCGCCAGTTGCCCCGGCGCCCCAGCCGCAATTCGAAACGCCACCAATACCCGTCGGCCCGCCGACGATGCCGGTCTCACTGGCGGAACGCCTGCCGGTCCGGCTGCAATCAGGCCGCCTGCTGGCGCTGGAAGCCGAGGACCATTATCTGCGCGTCCACACCGATCTCGGTAGCGATCTCGTGCTGATGCGCATGGTCGATGCTATCGCGATGCTGATCGATGTTCCCGGCGCGCGGGTCCACCGCAGCTGGTGGGTTGCACGCGGCGCTGTCGATGGCGCCAGCAGCGATGCCGGCCGCACTGTTCTGCGCCTGACCGGCGTGCTCGAAGTGCCAGTCAGCCGCGCCGCCAAGCCGGAACTGGTGGCCGCTGGCTGGCTTTAACTCTTGCGCACCAGCGTGCCGGCGCCGCGCCGGGTGAAGATTTCCAGCAGCAGCGCGTGCGGCACCCGGCCATCGAGGATGACGGCGGCATCGACGCCGGCAGCGACGGCGGTGACGCAGGTTTCCAGCTTGGGGATCATGCCGCCCGAAATGGTGCCGTCCTCCACCAGCGCTGAAATGTCGTGCGGCGTCAGGTCGGTCATCAAACTGCCGTCCTTGGCCAGCACTCCGGCCACATCCGTCAGCAGGAACAGTCGCGCCGCGCCCAATGCGCCGGCGATGGCGCCCGCCATGGTATCGGCATTGATGTTGTAGGTGTGGCCATCGTCGCCCACGGCCACCGGCGCGATGACCGGGACGATGCCGGCGGCCACCAGCGTGTCGATGATCGACCTGTCGACGGTTTCCGGCTCGCCGACAAAGCCCAGATCGACGGCCTGTTCGATGGCGCTGCCGGGGTCTTTCTTGGTGCGGCTGACCTTGCGCGCCTTGACCAGGCCGGCGTCCTTGCCGGAAATACCTGCCGCCCGCCCGCCGGCTGCTGCGATGAACGCGACGATTTCCTTGTTGATGCTGCCGGCCAGCACCATTTCGGCCACTTCGGCGGTGGCGGCATCGGTGACGCGCAGGCCATCGACAAAGCGGCTTTCGATGCCCAGCCGTTTCAGCATGGTGCCGATCTGCGGCCCGCCGCCATGGACGACCACCGGCGAAATGCCCACCGCCTTGAGCAGCACGATATCCTCGGCAAAATCCCGCGCCCGCTCGGCATCGCCCATGGCATGGCCACCATATTTGACCACAAAGGTCTTGCCGGCATAGCGCTGAATGTAGGGCAACGCCTCGATCAGCGTTTCCGTCTTGGCAAGCATGTCGGGGTGCGGCGCGTGGCTCATGATGCGCCTATAGGGACGAAGGCGCCGGCATGTCGAGGACAAGCGTGCCGCCGATGGCCACAGCCGCCCAGGCCGCCATCAGCGCGGACAGCCGCGCGCGTATGGCCGCCAGCGTTTCGGGCATCAGCGCCAGCACAGGGTCGCCGCGTGCCTCGCAAGTGACGCGGTACATGTCTGCAAATTCGGCGAACGGCACCGGCCCGCCGCTCCCATGAAAACCTCCCCACGCCTCTGCCTGCACCGTCTCGACCAGCCGTTCGACGCTTTGGGCATGGCGGTCGTCCATGCCGGCCCGAAAGCCGCTGTCGCCGCCGGCGGCGATATTGCCCAGAAAGCCGATGGTCACCACTTCGCTTTCGACGGCGAAATGCACCATGTCATGCGGGATGATGCCCTGTTTCGGGCAATCGATGGCGGCAAGAGGGCCATCGGCGGTCACGATATCCAGCCGGTCATATTTGCCGGCGCCCTTGGTAAAGACCAGCCTCACCGCGTCGGAACCGGCTCCGGGCCGCTGTAGTCATAGAAACCACGGCCCGATTTGCGGCCCAGCCAGCCGGCCTCGACATGCTTCACCAGCAGCGGCGCCGGGCGGTATTTGGGATCGCCGGTGGCGTCCTGCATCACCTTCATGATGCTCAAAAGCGTATCCAGCCCGACGAAATCCGCCAGCGCCAGCGGCCCCATCGGGTGGTTGGCGCCCAGTTTCAGGCCCATGTCGATATCGGCAACGCTGCCCACCCCGTCGCCCAGCGCAAAGATCGCCTCGTTCAGCATCGGGCACAGCACGCGGTTGACGATGAAGGCGGGCGCATCGCCGGCCAGAATCGCCGTCTTGCCGAGCCGGGCGGCGAATGCCTGCATCGCAGTGCGGGTGCCGGCACTGGTGGCCAGGCCGGGGATGATCTCCACAAGCTGCATCATCGGCACCGGGTTGAAGAAATGCAGGCCGACGAACTGCGCCGGCCGATCGGTGGCGGCGGCAAGCCGGGTGATGGAGATGGACGAGGTGTTGCTGGCCAGCAGCGCGCCGGCCTTCAGCGTCAGGCCGGCAAAGATTTTCGCCTTGATGGCTTCATTCTCGGTTGCGGCCTCGATGACCAGATCGGCATCGGCAAAGGCGCCATTGTCGGTAGTCAGCGTGATGCGGGCCAACGCGGCATCGGCGGCGTCCTGCGTGATGATCGCCTTTCCAACCTGCCGCGCCATGTTCTTGGAGATGGTGGCCCTGGCCGCGGTGCAGCGTTCCATCGCCACATCCGACAGGATCACATCATAGCCAGCCTGCGCCGACACATGGGCAATGCCATTTCCCATCAGGCCGGCACCGATCACACCGATTGTCTGCACAGTCATCTCCCTTGGCTATTGGAAGACGCCTTAGCCGCTGTTGCCGCTCCGGCAAACGCCGAAGCGGCAAAATACTCAGGCGGTAACAACCGAGCGGCGGCGGCGCATGGCAGCACCGGTCAGGCCAAAGCCTGCGATCAGCATCGCCCAGCTTGCCGGTTCCGGCACACTGAACAACGACGCATCGAACCGGGCCGCATCGGCGCCGGTTACGACAAAGCTGTACAGCCGCGACGGCACCAACGCCTGACCCTGCGGACAGAGCGCACCCAACGCGACTTGGGTGAAGGCCGCGGTGCCATCGGTGCACACGTCAAACTGGATGCCGCTGTCATTCTGCGTCACCGAAAAATCATTGTCGGTGGCCAGCATCAGCGCAAAGCCACCACCCGCCAGCCGCGGACCGATGGCGAGGCCTTCCAGTTTTTCCGGCATGATTTCGCCGGCGGCCAGCAGCGCTGCCTGCACATCAAGGAACAGCAGCTTGCTCACCGGCGATACGCCGCCGGGAAGGGTGTTGCTGCCGGCGAGGCTGGTGCCGGAAATGTCGGTCGCGCCGGCCAGATCGATAAGATACACCCGCTTGGAGCCAACTGGGCCGTTGGGGCTGATCAGATTGTCGGGGCCCTGGCCACGATTGTCGCGTTCGATCACCAGAAAGCTGGTGCCGCCGATCCAGGTGATCGACGATACACCGATGCTGCGGCCCTGGTTGGTGGCACTGAACGGGTTCGATGCAAGCCGGGCGTTGATGTCGGCGATGCTTTCCAATTGATATGCGAATTGACCGGTGGACTGACCGGTTGCGACATCAAACTGCACGATCCGCAGGTTACGGCTGCGGCGGCCATCATTCTGGGCGCCTTCGTTCACCAGTGGATCCTGCAGAATGCCCCACGCGGTCTTGCCGTCCCCCGAAATGGTCAGGCCTTCGTAACCGCGGTTGTCTTGCCGGCCGTTCACGATCGTCGGCCGACCGTTGGCAAAATCAGGATTGCCGCCGGCATTGCGCGGCAGCACGTTGTTCGGCTGTGTAAAGGCCCGCACAAAGGTGCCATTGGCTTTGGTTTCGTACACCGACGGGCCATATTCGTCGGCCACCAGAAAATTGCCGTTGGGCAGGCGAACGATGCCTTCGGAATCCAGCGCGCTGCCCAGCACGCCAGCGCCGCCGGGCTGGCGGCTGGGGTTCAGGCCGCTGAACACCTGGCCGCCCGCCTGGCGAAACACGATGGTGTCCACCACGCGGAAATTGCTGATCGCGCCATTGGCAGCGGTCTCAACCTTGAAGGTTTCGATGCGCGGCGCCCAATCGATGGTGCCGCCGCCAGGACCGCGATCGCTGATGCCATAAAACACTTGTTGACGTTGGTCATACACCATGTCCGAGCCAAAGCTGAGGCGATTGAGGTTGGGGCCATTGCCCAGCGCCGAAATGTCCGTCGCATCGCCGGCAACGTCGATCTTGCCTGCAAAAGTGATGCCAGCGGACGCTGGAATTGCAGAAAGCACGGCAGCAGCCAGAAGCAAATAGCGCATGGATTCCCCCTCTGTTAACGGTGCCTTTGTTAACCATTGCAGGTGACGCTTGCATGACGCTTGCAAGACAGTTTTGTAACGGCCGGCAAGCCCCTGGCAACTTCGGCTTGACCGCAGCCGCCGCAGCAGCAACACCGCAGGAATGACCAGATTGAAAGGCAAGACCGCGCTGGTCACCGGAGCTGCTCGCGGCATCGGCGCCGCCATCGCCCGGCGCTTTGCCGCCGAGGGCGCGACTGTCTGGGTGACCGACACCGACCCGGCCGGCGAAGCCCTGACCCATGAGATCGGCGGGCATTTCGCGCCTCTCGATGTGCGGCTTGAGGCGGATTGGGACCGGGTAATGGCGGCGGTCGGTCCGCTTGATATCATGGTCAACAACGCCGGCATCACCGGGTTCGAAAGCAGCCCCGGCCCGCATGACCCCGAACATGCCAGCCTGGCCGACTGGCGCGCCGTTCACGCCGTCAACCTCGATGGCACGTTCCTTGGCTGCCGTGCTGCCATCCGGGCGATGCGGCCACAAGCGCAGGGCAGCATCATCAACATCTCGTCGCGCTCCGGGCTTGTCGGCATTCCCGCCGCTGCCGCCTATGCCAGTTCCAAGGCGGCGGTGCGCAACCATAGCAAATCCGTGGCGCTGTGGTGCGCCCAGCAGGGCCTGAACATCCGCTGCAACTCCGTCCACCCCGCCGCCATCCTGACCCCGATGTGGGAACCGATGTTGGGCACCACGCCGCAGGAACGCGAAACCGCCATGCGCGCCCTCACCGCCGACACGCCCTTGAAACGCTTCGGCACATCAGAAGAAGTCGCCGCCATGGCCGCCTATCTCGCCAGCGACGAAAGCAGCTATGTGACGGGGAGCGAGTTTCACATCGACGGCGGGATATTGGCGGGGTCGGCAGCTGCGCCGGGTGGGGAGCGTTAGAGCCGACTGCCACGCGGGGTGGAAGGGGAAACCAAGCTCAGACTAAGCTGCCCGGCAACTTCGCGCTTTCAAAGCGGACGTTCGGGCGACCGGACCATAAGCCCCAAAG
>NZ_JANPCD010000132.1:0-6839 GCF_031430775.1 Sandarakinorhabdus sp.
CGCGCATGAGTTGACGCACACCATCCAGCAGCGCGAGGTGGTGCAGCGCGAAATGGCAGCTGGCCCGGCGCCGGCGGAGGTCAGCGTCAGCCAATATGGCGCGCCGCAGGTGCAGCGCGGCCTGATCAGCCGGGCGCTCGACTGGGTGGCCGAAAAGGCCAACAACATCCCCGGTTTCCGGCTGTTCACAGTGGTGCTCGGTACCAACCCCATCAACATGTCGTCGGTGCCGCGCACTGGGGAAAACCTGCTGCGCGGCATGGTGGAGATCATCCCCGGCGGCGGCGCTGTGGCCGACGCACTGGCCAATCACGGCATCTTGCAGCGCGGCGGCAAGTTCATCGAGGACCAGTTCCGCAGCCTTGGCATGGTCGGATCGGCGTTCCGCGACGCGCTGATGGAGTTTCTGGATTCGCTGGGCTGGAGCGACATCGTGCGTCCGCACAAGGTCATCAGCCGCGCCATCGCCATCTTCACCGCGCCGGTCAAGCGTCTGATTTCGTTCGGAACGGGCTTGGTTGTCGGCATCGCCACGCTGGTGAAAGACGCCATACTAAAGCCGTTGGGCGCCTGGGCGTCGCGCAACATTCCCAAATGGGATTTGCTGATCGGCGTCTTTGGCAAGAACCCGATTTCCGGCGAAAGCGCCAGCCCGGCAAACGCCATCATCGGCGGCTTCATGCGGCTCATCGGCCAGGAGGAAATCTGGAACAACATCCAGAAAGGCGGCGCTATCGGCAAGGCGTGGAACTGGTTCCAGACCGCAATGAAGGACGCGCTGGCGCTGGTCATTGGCATTCCCGGCGAAGTTGTCGCTACGCTCAAGTCACTGACAATCATGGATATCGTCACCATCGTCGGGGCGTTCGGCAAGATTGCAAAGGCCTTTGGCGGCTTTGTCGGCCGCTTCCTGGCCTGGGCCGGCAAGACGGTGCTCAGCCTGCTGGAAATCATTCTGACCGTGGTGGCGCCGCGTGCGGTGCCTTATTTGAAGAAAGCCGGCGGGGCGTTCAAGTCCATCATCGCCAACCCCATCGGCTTTGTCCGCACGCTGGTGGCGGCCGGCAAGCTGGGATTCCAGAAGTTCGCGAGCAATTTCCTGGGCCATTTGCAGGATTCGATGATCAAATGGCTGACCGGCGCCATGGGCGGCACCGGCATCTATCTTCCCAAGGCCCTGAATATCCTAGAAATCCTGAAATTCGCACTGTCGGTGCTGGGGCTAACCTGGGCCAACATGCGCGCCAAGCTGGTCACCGCGACTAATGAAACTGTGGTCAAGGCGCTGGAAACCGGCTTCGATATCGTCAAGACTTTGGTGACCGATGGCCCGGCGGCGGCCTGGCAGCAGATTGTCGAGACACTGACCAACCTCAAGCAGATGGCCATCGATGCGGTGATGGATTTCGTCAAATCCCGCATCGTGGCCATCGCGGTGCGCAAGCTGCTGGCGTTCCTCAGCCCCGCCGGCGCCTTCATCGAGGCGATCATCGCCATCTACAACACGGTCATGTTCTTTGTGGAACGCATCCGGCAGATCGCGGCGGTGGCGGCCAGCTTCATCGACAGCATCGCTGCGATTGCCGCCGGCAATATCGCACCGGCAGCCGCTCGGGTGGAAAAGACCATGGCCGGGCTGCTGGTGCTCGTCATCAGCTTCCTCGCGCGGCTGGCCGGGCTGGGCAAGGTGTCCGACGCTGTGAACGGCCTGATCCAGAAAATCCGCGATCCCATCAACAAGGCCCTGGACAAGGTGGTGGCGTGGATCGTGTCGCAGGCGAAAAAACTGGGGAAGATGGCCTTCAGCGCCGGGAAGGCAGCGTTGGCGGCGGTGACGTCCTGGTGGAAAGCGCGGCGCAGCTTCAGTGACCGCAGCGGCCAGCCGCACAGCCTGTATTTTGCTGGTGAAGGCAAAGCGGCGCGCCTGACGGTCGCCACCATCCCGACGCCAGTGGTTGGCTGGCTCGCCAATGTGGCGTCTGCGGTGGCCGCCTCGGCCGACCCGTCGGTCAAGGCGGCCTATGCGGGGGCACATGCCTTGCTGAGCGGCGGACTGGCGACGCGGCTGGCAAGGCTGAACAGCGGCGGCGCCAGTGCGCCTGCGCCGAGTGCGGTTGATGTCGATGCCCTGAATGCCGATCTGGCGGCCCTATCTTTGCATCTGTCGGTGTTGATGCCGCTCGATCCGCGCGCAACGGCTGCTGGTGCAGGTGCGGCAGGCCCGGCCAAGGTTGGCGTCAATGCGCTCATCAAGCTCAAACGCGAAAATTCCGTTGCTCTGGTCGTGGCAATCGGACCGCTCAAGTCGGGACCAGAGATTTTCGTGCACTACAAGCGGCTGCGGCCGAGAGGAAAGCCTTTCCTTGCCGAAGCCACCAATGTTGTGAACTTCAACAAGGACTGGGGCTCGCAGTTCACTGCCTGGGTCGACGATCCACGCGAATTCTACATGGGGCCGACGCCTAGTCGGCGCAATTCCGCCGGGAAAACGGTCGTTGCAAGCATCAAGGCACGCATGCAGGCGCAGGGGCGCTATGACCCGTCGCGGCAGGTTGTCTTATACAATCGCTCGGGAACGGGCGCTCCGCTTCCGGTGTCGGCGCCGTTGAACGAATACCCGGAAAGCAAGGCCGACCTTGGGCATTTGGTCGATGCCGTTCACTATTGGAACTCCAATGGCCGCCTGACATTCCCGCAATCGCCGCAGGTCCTACAATTCATGAATGACCCAAACAATTATGAGCTGGAACCGAGCAAACCCAATCAGTTGCGCGGCGCACAGCTTTCGGCCAGCGGCGTGCGTTATCTGCCGCCGGTTGCCTGACCCTCACGCCCCATCAAATTTGTCCACCTTGCGGCGGCCCATCACCACGCTGCGCTCCAACCGGGCCTTGAGCGCGGCGTAATAGGCTTGGAGCAGCGCGAGGTCGTCGCCGGCGGATGGCAGCCCGAGCTTGGCGCGCACGGCCTTGCCGACGATGACCACCGGGTCGTCGTCCTTGCGCGGGCGGCCGGGGATTTGCGGGCGGGCGCCGCGCAAGACCGTTTCCAGCCGCTGCAATTCATAGATGCCATAGACGTCAAGCTGGGCGTCGGTGAAGCTGAATTGCGCCGTGCCTGCTGGCCCTGCCCCAATGGCCAGATCGGCGGCCAGATCGGGGGCGAGAACCGGGCGCGGCACCTGCACCACGATGGTGCCGGCGATGACATCACCGATACGCAGGCGCTGCTTGTTGAACAGCGGGAACAGCAGGAACACGCCTGTCCAGCCGATGCCGGCAAAGGCCATGGCGGTGTCGGCAAGACCCTGTGAGGCGCGGTAGGACAGCATGGCGATGGGCAGGAAAATCTCGATCTCGCGCAGCATGTTGCGCGCGACGATCATTGCTGGTGTCAAGGGCCCACCGCTGCGTGAGGCAACGCGGATGCCCTGCCGGCGTTTGCCGGGCGTCGCCCCCCGGGCGCCGCATTCAAACAGGGTGAACCAGAAAAACCGCAGGAAGAACCCTCCCAGCACCCACAGCACCAGCAAGACGGAGCCGCCGCCCAGTGCCGAGCCCTGTGCTGCGATGCCGGTCACCAGCAGCAATATGGTCAGCACGACGAAAATCGCCACCATCAGCAAGATGTCGATGACAAAGGCCGCCACGCGCTCGCCGCCCGGCGGGATGGCAAAGGACAGCGCCACGCCTTCGGGCGTTTGCAGCGCCCAAAGTGGGCGCGCCGATGCGCGCGCCGGCCGCGCCGCCCTATTCATCGCGCACACCGTAGAAATACAGGCACCACAGGCCAAACATGATCGCTGCCACGCCGTAGCGCACGGAATCGATGACGATCAGCTGGCGGCCGAACCCTTCGAGCAGCGCCGCCACCATCAGCATCAGCACCACGCCCATCATCGCGGTGCCAGCCGTGCGCCCGGCGCGGGACAACGCCGCCAGCCGCGCCATGCGGCCCGGAAACACCATCGCGCGGCCCAGCGACAGCCCGGCCCCGCCGGCCAGCACGATGGCGAACAATTCGGTGGTGCCGTGAATCAGCAGCCAGCCGCCAAGCTCGAACCCCAGCCCGGCGCGCACGAACAGCGCAATCAACGCGCCGGCCATGGCGCCATTGTAAAGCAGCAGCAGGATCGTCGGTACGCCAAAGGCAAAGCCCAACGCAAAAGTGAAGATGGCGACAGCCGAATTGTTGCTGAACAGGAACGCCGCGAACACCTCGAGGCCATTGTTCTGGCTGCCGGTGCTGTACAGGGTTTTCTTCAGCGATGCCGCTGACGCGCTGGCATCGCGACCGCCGGCCATGGCATCGGGCACCAGCGCCGAATACCAGGTGATGTCGCCGGCGACGAGCGCATAGCCGGCGATGATGCCCAGCACCAGCACCAGCGTGGCCACCAGCGTTTCGCCGGCGATGGCGCGCATCGCGGCGGGCAAATCGCTCCCGAAAAACTGCCTTGTCCACGCCCCCAGCGGCTGGCGGCGGCCATGCACGACAAAGAACGCCCGAGCGCACAGTGATTCCAGATAATCCGTGAGCGCCTTGTCGAGCGAGGTCTCGCGCGCCACCGCCAGCGACGACAGCGCCGCCCGGTACAGCAGCGGCAATTGCAGCACATCCTGGGGCGGAAGCTTGCGCAGCGCGCCCTTTTCCGCCCGCGTCACAAGAGATTCCAGCCGCTGCCAATCGGCCTCGCGCTCGGCGCGAAATGCAATCTGGGACTGGCTCATAGCCGCCCTCCAGCCTTGATCGCCAGATAGCGCCGGACGAGGCCGGGGCCGATTTCTGCCGGGCTGCCTTCGACGACATCGATGCCCATGCGCCGCAGCCGGGCAATCACCAGCCGCCGTTCACGCAGCAGGTCGCCGGCCACCATGGCGCGGGTCACATCCTCGGGCGCGTGCGGCCGGGCAAGCGCCTGCGCCTCAAGCGCTGGATCCTTCATCACCACGCACACCAACAGATGGCGCTTGAGCAGGCGCCCCACCGCGCCCAGCATCAGCGATGCCGTGGTGGTATCGACGAATTCGGTGAACAGGATGATCAACGAGCGCCGGTTCAGCCGCCCGGCCAGCGCCGAAAGCGACAGCGCGAAATTGGTTTCCTGGCCGCTATCGCTGATCTGTGCGGCGGCGCGTTGCAGACCGGCAAAGGCGGCAAGGCCCATCAGCGGCGGGATCATCTGCTGCGGCCGCGCGTCGAAGGCGAACAGCCCGACCCGGTCACCGGACCTGAGCGCGACGGCGGCAGTGAGCAGCGCTGCCGTGGTCGCGCGGTCGGTGCGCGTCAGGCCGTCCACCGGCTCCGCCATCAGGCGGCCACAGTCGATGGCGAGGATGATGTTGCTGTCGCGCTCGACGCGATATTCCTTGGCCAGCAGGTCCATGTGCCGAGCCGACGCCTTCCAGTCGATGCGGCGGCGGTCGATGCCGGGGCGAAACGCAACCAACGTGTCGAAATCACCGCCTTCACCGCGCCATGGTTGTGCCGCCGCACCGGTCAGCGCGTCTGCCGCCATCAATTGCGGCGCGTCGATTATGGCGGGGCGGATATCGGGGGTCACGGCCACTTGCGCCTGCGCTGCGCCCGGTGACAGGCGCTGCACCAGCCCCAGCGGCCCCGTCCAGCGCAGGTCGAGCGGGCCGATGATGGCGGTGCCGCGCCGCCGCGCCGTGATCGGCACGGCAATGCTTGCGGCGCCGTCTTGCATGTGCGCCGTGCCGCTGTCGTCCGGGCCAGACAGGCGCGCATCCAGCGCCAGCGCCGTGGCAACGCGCGCCGCCGTGCCCGAAACATGCAGGGTCGCGGTGAAATCCTCGCCGACTGCCACGGTTCCGGGCGAAACAATCGTCGCTGTGACACCGGCGGGCAGCAGCAGCGCATCCATGACGCAGGCCGCCACCACCACGCCAAGCCAAGCGAGTGCCAGCCACCAGCGATCGGGCATGGCCAGGCCGAGCCACAGCGCCAGCGGCGCTCCCGCAGCGGCGACCAGCGCGGCCCTTGGCGTTGGCGCCATCACGTCAACGCGGCGCTTCGACTTCGGCAATTAGCGCGGCAACGATGCCATCGGCGCGGCGCCCCTCGATTTCGGCAGCCGGCGACAGGATGACCCGGTGGCGCAGCACCGGCGCCGCCAGCGCCTTGACGTCGTCGGGCAGCACATAATCGCGGCCAGACAGCGCTGCTTCGGCCCGCGCCGCCATCGCCAGCATGACGCCGGCACGCGGCGACGCGCCCACCGCGAGGTCGGCCGACGTGCGCGTCGCCCGGATCAGCCGGACGATATACTGGCTGACATCCTCGACCAGCGTGACCGATGCGACCTGTGCCACCGCCGCCGCGATGCCGGCAGCACCGGTGACCGCGCCGACACCCCAGGCTTCGGGGGAAGGCCGGCCCGTGCGGGCGCCGTGGCCGGCAACGATGGCCAGTTCCTCGGCCTGCGACGGATAGCCTAGCACATGCTTGAACAGGAACCGGTCAAGCTGCGCCTCGGGCAGCGGATAGACGCCCTGGTTTTCGATGGGGTTCTCCGTTGCCACCACGGTAAACCGGTCGGATAGCGGCAGGGTCTGGCCGTCGATGGTGACGCGCCGTTCCTGCATCGCTTCAAGCAGCGCCGCCTGTGTCTTGGGCGGCGTGCGGTTGATTTCATCGGCCAGCAGCAGCTGCGTGAACAACGGGCCTTTCGTCAGCGTGAACTGGCTGGTCTGGAAGTTGAAAAGATTGCTGCCGATGATGTCGCCGGGCATCAGGTCGGGCGTGAACTGGATGCGGCCGAAATCCAGGCCGGTGGCGCGGGCAAAACATTGCGCGAGGAAGGTCTTTGCCACCCC
>NZ_JANPCD010000133.1:0-17427 GCF_031430775.1 Sandarakinorhabdus sp.
TGAAAAGACATGTGCGCTGCAATCGCACCAACGGTTGCGGCCCCCAAGACCCGTCACCCTCGCGCAGGCGAGGGTCCATCACCTGCCCACCGCCACAAGCGCGCCTCCGTGCGTCTGCCTGCGGTTGGACAGGACGCCGCAATAGTCGAGCGAATCGGGACGCCAGCTTGTCGCCGTAGCAAAAGACATTCGCGTGATACGCAGCCCTACCCAGAACCCGCCGTTCGCGCATCCGGCGCGCAACCAAGTGCGAACGACCGACTTTGGGACTTAGCGGTCGTTCCTCGTAGGGTCGCTGAATGTCTGCCTTTGGCAGAAGCAGACATTCGCTCGCGGTATCGAACGCCATCGTAGCCGCTGTTTATCGGCTTGCAGAGGGAATGGAGTCTGTCGTCAGCCTCGCTTCGGCGGCACAGAAAGGCGGGGCGTTTCGGGTCGAGCCGCGCATAGGGTGCCGATGACGCGTGCTGGCCGATCAATCTAGACCCTCCTGCTTGAAGAAGCGGAGCGGCATCCTTCCGACACAACCGACGTCGTGTTTAGCGGCGCCGGCGCGGCTGGAATCGCGACTGCGCGGGCATTGATCGCCCGCGGATTCTAGGGCTGGCCGCCGTGGCGTGACTGAGGGAAGGGAATGCGGGCCTCGGACTGGCACTGCCGTGTTGATTTTATGCCGCTGGATCCGTCGCCGCATAAAGGCCGCGGATTAACGCGATGTCAGCTTCGAGCCTGGGGCTATGTGGCCGGTTGGCGCGCCAACTCCACTCCGTTGCCGCCACATCAAGCCCTAGCCTCCGCGCCGTCTCGATATGCCTGCGCGCCAAATCATCTTGACCAACTGCTACCCCGATCAGCGCCTTCAAGACATGGCCATGAGCAAGTGTCGGGAGTAGTTTGATACACTCATCGATGGCAGCATCAGCTTCAGCCAAGCGATTCAGTTCGCGATACGCAAGCGCCTGAAAGTACTTTACAGCCCAAGTAACGTGCCAGCCTGGCGCCAGCCGCAATGTCGAGGCGAAGTGTGACAGCGCTTCGTCAGGTCGATTAAGCATGACGCAGGAAACGCCATAAAAATATTGCAAAACCCCACTGCCCGGCGCCTTACGCACGGCCTTTCCTGTATATCGAATGCCTTCCTCGGGATCGCGAATGCCGCAAAGCGCGTTCCCGGCCAAGGACAGTACTGTCGCATCTTCCGGCGCTAGTTCTAAGGCACGCTCCACTATGGCGCGAATTCGCGCGACCTCGCCTAGATCATCGCAACCGGCGAAATTATAGTTCAACGCCAGTGTGGTTGCCAGCTGGGCATGGCCATAAGCATAGTCTGGTGCGATGGCTACGGCGTGCCGGGCTTCCTTGATGGCAAGCTGCAAAGATGCCGCATTGTAGTTTCGATAAGCGGAAGTGCTTCTTGCAACTGCCTGCCAGGCGGTGATGTCCCTAGGCTTTCTAAGCGCCCGCTCCATCTCGACTGTAAAGACCTCGGAATCGAGGCTGGCGGCGACCTCTGTCACCAGATCTTCCTGTAATTCGGCCAGTTCGGCCAGAGGGCGGTCGAACCTCGCTGTGCCTATTACTTCGCCCGTGGCTGCCTCCAGAAGTTGCGTCGTAACTCTTAAATTCGCGCCCGAACGGCGTACATTGCCTTCGAGCAGGTACTGCACGCCAAGCCGGCGACCCACCATAGCAAGATCGGTGACCGCCTTGCGGTTGAGATTGGCGGTGGCGGTTGAGCCCAAGACGCGAACATTCACGCCCTGCGACAACGCCGAGATGACATCCTCAACGAATGCTTCCGCGAACACGTCATCGTCGGCCAACCCGGAGCGGTTGGTGAACGGCAGCACTGCCAGCGATGGGGCCGATCCGCTCTGGCCGGGCTTAAGAGTTTCTTCGACTGTTGGCGCCGAAGGCGTGGCGGCAGAGACATCCAGAGACGGTGCAGCTGCTTGCCCCATGAACCGCTGCACGTCGCCAAGGAAGGCCGTCCAAGCTTGGTCATTAGTGTTGCCCTGCCAGTGCGCCAACTCCGCCGTCTGCGTCAGTTCGAACATGATGGGTCGGTCACACGGCTCGATCATCACGGGCACGAGGGTCTTGTTGCGGTCCGCCAGCGTGGCTTCTGCTCGCACCCAGCGGCTTTCCACCGAATGTTTCGACCACAGCACCACAACGGCCTTTGCGGCTCTCAGCGCCTTTTCGGTCACTTGATCATAGTTATCACCGGTCCGCAGCCCCACGTCCCACCAGACTGCGAATCCATGCGCCGCAAACGCATCGACAAACAGCTTTGCCCTCGCTTGGTCCTCGCGATTGTAGGACAGAAAGATATCGGTCACAGCTTTAGAAGGCCCGAGCTTGAAGGCTTTGTATAATGCAGCAATGCCGAAAAGTCGATACGACTTTGGGTGAACTCGCGTTGCACGCCGATCGACAACCCGTTCTCAAGCTTTGCTTCTGATCAATCAAGCTGAAGGACGCAGCGCATAAATCCCCGTACCGTTTTGGTCTGCTTAAATCACAAATAGGCAAGTTCCCTTTGCAGGCGCACCTTCGTCATGCCGCTCAACGACAAACGAACAACCGGTTCCCGCAGTAGCGGCCGTTCACGCGAGCTTCGCTGATCGACGGGAACTGGGTCGGAAGCGGTCATTTCCTCCCGGCGATTGCGAACGGCGGCTATCCCGTCAGCATGTCAGCCAGCGGCGGTCCTAGATTCGGTCCCAAGACCCGACAACACATGTGCGCCCGTCTTGCGGCGCCCGTCCCCCAAAAATAATGACGGCCCGCCGTGTTTCCATGGCGGGCCGCCAGCGGCCCTCCCGCTTCGGCGGCAGCGGGTTGTTCGCTGCCTATGCAATAAGGCTTCAGGATATCAGAATTTGAAACCGGCTTCCACGCCGATCACGCGGCGCTGGCCCGGCGAAATGAACGAGCCGCCGAATTCGATCGCCGGGATGACTTCGTTCAGCCACTGCCGATCAAGCAGGTTGTTGGCAAACACCGTCACCTGCCAATTGTCGCCCTCAAGGCCGGCGCGCAGGTTGACGATGCCGAACGCCTCGCGGCGCGTCACGTCGTACCGGGCGTTGCCCACGACTGCCGGCAGGGCCAGCGCCGAGATGGGAAGCAGGCCGGAGAACAGCGTCGGCTTTTCCTGGTTCTGCACCGAATGGAACCAGGTCGGCCCGGTCAGGCGGTAATCCGCGCGCAGCGTGCCGCGCAGGCCATCGGTAATCGGCAGCACGACCTGCGTGCCAAGGTTCAGCGTATAATCGGCGGTGTACGGGCTCTTGTTGCCCACCGTATCCGGCCGGCTGGTGTTGCGCTTGATCTTGCTGTCGGTGACGTTGCCCGAGGCGAACAGCGACCAGCCGCTGATCGGCTTGACGGTCACATTGGCTTCGCCGCCCCACAGATCGACGCGGTCGATATTGGACACGACGCGCAGCAGGCCGAAGCCGCCGACGAAGAATTCGAAGAACTGCATGTCGCGGACCTGGGTATAATAGGCCGCCGCATCATAGGTGACGGCGCCGTCAAGGAAGCTGCCCTTGATGCCGGCTTCGAACGCGCTTGACCGTTCCTTGCGATATTGATCGCCGATGCGCACGCCGGCGTTGATGGTGCCGGGCGTCACGCCGTCGTTGAAATTGTTGTCGACAATCGCGGCCGAGCCCTGGTTGTTGAAGCCGCCAGACTTGAAACCAACGCCCCAATCGGCGAACAGCGCCGTGTCTTCGCCCAGCTTGTAACGCACCGTCACCTTGGGCTGAAGCTGGCGGAATACCGCCGATTTGGGTGCAATCGCGCCGCCGGCCTGGCCCGGGTTGATCGGTCCGCCAGTGATCGGATCGCTGACCAGCGGCACCAGGTTGGTGGCGCTGCGGTCCTCGATGTCATAACGCAGCGCAAGGCCGGCGCTGAACTTTTCGTCCGGCTTCCAGTCCAACGATCCGAAACCAGCATAGACGCTGGTGTTGAAACGGTCGTTGAACAACTGGCTGGTCGGGTTCGCCGAGCCGGGGGCGTTGTACAGGGTCGGCAGCACGCCGCGCCCAAGGTCGGCGCCCAGCGAAATGCCGGTGGTGCGCTTGATGTTGAGGTAATAGGCGCCGATCGACCAGCTGATCGGGCCATCACCCGTCGAGGACAGGCGCATTTCCGCCGAGAAATCGCTCTGTGCGCGGGTCTGGAGCTGCGTGCCGTCGCAGGTCGTCGGGCTATAGGCACCAAAGGTCGAGCCATTGGCCGGCGCGAAGATGAAGGGCACCGGAATCTGGCCGATGAACGTCGGCGGCGCCAGCGGCGTGCCGGTCAGCTGCGCCGTGGTGGCAAAGCACTGGTTGTTCACCGCCTGGCTGGTCGGGTTATTGATATTGCTGATGTAGCGCGCAAAATCCGCCGACGTGCCATCGGCGGTCAGCGCCTGATCGACATCGGAATACAGCGCCCAAGCCGTCAGCTTCATGGATTCGAAGTCATGCTCGATCCGGGCCGATGTCTCCCATGTCTCCTGATTGTTGGTCGGGCGGATGTTGCTGTAATAGCGAAAAGGACGGTCGTTGACGTTTTCATAGAACGCCGGGTTCACGCCGGCGAAATTCGGCAAGTGGAAACTGGCGTTGAAGTTGATCGATGCGCCGGACAGCTTGGCATAGCGGGCCTTTACGTCCAGCGTCGTGTCGGGGCCGAGCTTGGCGATGATGCGGCCATCGAGGCCGAAATTCTGCTGGTCATCGACGACCTTGCGATTGCCGAGGAATTCGTTGCGCCAGAAACCATCGGTGGTCTGGTAATTGGCGGACAGCACGAAGCCGATGGTGTCGCTGATCGGCCCGGCCACGTGCCCGAAGATCTGGCCGGTTGCCAGTTCCCCGTAATTGGCGCGCACGGCGCCCGACAGCACATCGCCGGGTTTGATCGTGGTCATGACAATGGCGCCGGCCGCAGCGTTGCGGCCATACAGGGCGCCTTGCGGGCCCTTGAGAACTTCGACCTGGCGCAGCGTGCCCTGCACCTGGTTAAGCTGGGCGGTGTTGGTCTTGAGAATGCCGTCGACAACCAGCGCCACCGAGCTTTCGGCGTCGCGGGCGCCATTGAGGCCGCGAATGTTGATCTGCGTGTCGCCCGCTTCGGCGGTGCCCGACACGATGGTGACGCCGGGGGTGAGCTGCAGAAATTCCTGCGCGCGGAACACGCCGGTGCGCGCCAGTGTCTCGGCGGTCAGCACGCTGACGCTGGCCGGCACATCGATCAGGCGTTCGGTGTCGCGCCGTGCCGTGACGAGGATTTCTTCATCGGCAGCGGTGTCGTCTGCAGCCTGCTGCGCGGGGCCTGCCTGTTGGCCTGCGGCTGGCACCGCCAGCCCGAGCGCCATCAGCGCGGCCGAGCCCAGCAGATACGCTTGAAACCGCTGATGTCCTGAAGATACCGTCATTGTCGTCCCCATCCCCTGACGGCTTTCCCCGACCGTCAATCCGCGCTATTGTATACAAAATGGGGCGCTTGCCAAGCAAAGTCCCATCCGCTCCGGTGCAAATCCCTGCCCGCCACGGCGGTTTTGCCGGCCGGCGCGGCAGTTTTGCAACACGAAAGGTCCAGGCTCTTATCATGTCGAGCGCAGCAGACCGCGCCTATGCCGAAATTCGCGGGTTGATTCTGGCTGGCGATGCCATGCCCGGAACGCCGCTGCGCGAAGAAGCGCTTGCCGGGATTGTCGGTGTGTCGCGCACACCCGTCCGCGACGCGCTGCGCCGCCTGGAGGGCGAGCTATATGCCGTGCGCACCCCCGGCGGGCGGCTGGTGGTCGCCGATTGGGACGCCGACGATGTCGCCGAAATGTTCGCCCTGCGCGCCATGCTGGAAGGCCATGCCGCCAGCCGCGCCGCCGCCCGCATGACGCCGCAGGTTCTGGCCGCCTTGCGCGACAGCAACGGCGCGATCGAGGCCGCGGTGGCGGCGCCGGTGCCCGACATCGGCATTTTCTTGCGCGAAAACCGCCGCTTTCACGATATCACCATTGCCGCTGCCGGCTCGGCGCGGCTGGCGAACATGTTGTCGGCGCTGGTCGAGCAGCCGGTCGTTCGGCGCACGGCGGCGCGTTACGACCGCAGCGACCTGATGCGTTCGGTGGTCGAACACGGCCAGCTGGTCCAGGCCTTTGCCGCTGGTGACGCCGAATGGGCGCGCGCCACCATGGCCGCGCACATCCGCCGCGCATTTCACGCGTTTCGCACGGCAATCTGACCGATATACGCCAGTGCCTGCGCCTCGCCGATGACTTCAGCGGTCTTGGCCGCCAGGTCGAACAGGTTGGCGGCGTGCACGGCGGCGTCGCGGTCGCCTACGGCATCGCGGACCACCAGCGGCACAAAGCCATGGCACAGCGCGTCCACCGCCGTGGCCCGCACGCAGCCCGAGGTCGACAGCCCTGTGATGATCAACGTGTCGACGCCTTCTGCATGCAGTTGTTCGGCCAGGCCGGTGCCGAAAAACGCCGATGGAAAATGCTTGGTCACCACCCTGTCGCCGGGCATCGGCGCCAGTTCGGCGGTGAAATCCCCCATCGGGTTGCCGCGCACGAACACTTTGAGCGCTGCGATCTTGTGCCAGAAAATCCCGCCGCCTTCGCCCTCCGGGCCATATTCCACGCGCGTGAACAGCACGGGCAACCCGGCAGCGCGCGCCGCATCCGCCAGTCGCGCCGCGCTGGCCCGCGCGTCCTCGACGCCGGCACACAGGGGTGATTCCGGGTCGAAATAGGCCCTGGCAAAATCGATGAGAATCAGCAGTGGCCGTGCGCCAGGCCGCAGCGCGCCGCCAAATCCGGCGGCGGCATAATCGGCAGCAAGTGCCGTTTCGTTCGAGTCCATTCCGGTGCCTTTTGCCGTCTCGTTCACGCCCGTAGTCACCTGGACCTCCCTTTTGTCCCCTATACAGGGCAGAGCCGAATTTGTATACAAAGGCCATGCCTACACTCGCTCCCGTGCAGATCGTCGAGGTGTCGCCCCGCGATGGCCTCCAGAACGAGGCCGGCTTTGTCGAAACGGCCGACAAGCTGGCACTTGTAGGCCGGCTGATTGCCATGGGCGCCGTCCGCATCGAGGTTGCCAGCTTCGTCAATCCGCGCCGCGTGCCGCAAATGGCCGATGCCGAAGCCGTGGTCGCCGGCTTGCCCGCCGCGCCCGGCGTGCGCTTCATCGGCCTGTGCCTCAATGAACGCGGCGTCGACCGCGCCATCGCCTCGCTGGACGGCGTGCGGCCGCTGGACGAGGCGGGCTGCGTGCTGGTCGCCACCGATGGCTTCGGCATCGTCAACCAGGGCCAGAGCGTCGCCGACGGCATCATCGCCAACACAGCCATGCTCAAAAAGGCGCGCGCCGCCGGGCTGTTTGCGCAGGTGACTATCTCCGCCGCGTTCGGCTGCCCCTATGAAGGCGCGGTGCCGGCCGCGCGCATCGTCGAACTGGCCGCCCGCATGGCCGACGCCGGCGCGCAGGAAATCGCGCTGGCCGATACCATCGGGGTCGGCGTGCCGGCGCAAGTTGCCGACCTGACCGGCGCGGTCATCGCCGCCATCGGCGACATTCCAGTGCGCCTGCACCTGCACGACACGCGCGGCCTGGCGCCGGCAAACGCCTGGGCCGGCTACCAGGCCGGCTGCCGGACGTTCGATTCCGCGCTTGGCGGCCTTGGCGGCTGCCCGTTCGCACCCGGCGCGGCCGGCAATGTCGGCACCGAGGAGCTGCTGTATCTGTTCGGCCATTCCGGCATTGCCACCGGGCTGGCCCTTGATCAGGCGCTGGCCGCCAACCGCTGGTTCGCCGGCATCATGGGCCGCGCCTTGCCCAGCCGCGCCGGAAAAGCCGGCGATTTCACAGTCACGGAAAACACCAAGTGAGCTATCGTCTTGGCGTCGATGTCGGCGGCACTTTCACCGATCTGATCGTCATCGACGATGCCACCGGCCAGGCCTTTCGCGACAAGGTGCCATCGACCCCCCACGACCCGAGCCAGGCGGTCATCGCCGGCGCCCGCCAGCTGTGCGAACGCGCTGGCATCGCGCCGCAGGACATTTCGCTGTTCCTGCACGGCACCACTGTGGCCACCAACGCCGTGCTCGAACACAAGATCGCCCGCGTCGGCCTGATCGTCACAACCGGTTATCGCCATATCCTGCAAATCGCCCGCAGTCTGGTCCCCGGCGGCCTTGCTGCCTGGATCGTCTGGCCCAAGCCGACCCCGATGGCGCCGCTGGAATGCACCATCGAGGCACCCGAACGCATCGGCGCCGATGGCAGCATCGTGCGGCCATTGGACGAGGCGGGCCTGCGAGCCAATCTGCGCATATTGGCCGAGGAAAAGGTCGAGGCGATCACCGTCTGCCTGATCAATTCCTACATGAACGACGTGCACGAACGCCGCGTTGCAGAGATTTGCGCCGAAGAACTGCCCGGCATCCCGGTGAGCATTTCCGCCGATATCCTGCCCGAAATGCAGGAATATGAACGCGCTCTCACCACCGTCGCCAATTCGGCGGTGCGCCCGACCGTGTCGCGCTATGTCGGCAATCTCGAAGCGGAGCTCAAGGCCTGGGGCACGCCGGCCAAGCTCAACCTGCTGCGATCCGACGGCGGGCTGATGTCGGCGGAAAAAAGCCGGGGTGCGCCAGTCAACCTGCTTATGTCCGGCCCGGCTGGCGGTGTCGCGGGCGCGGTCTGGGTGGCAAAGAATGCCGGCCAGCCCAATGTGCTGACGCTGGACATGGGCGGCACGTCCACCGATGTCGCGCTGATCGAGGATTATCAGGCCCGTTTGCGCCGCGAAACATCGGTCGGCCATCTGACGGTGCGCGCCTCCAGCCTTGATGTGAAAACCGTTGGCGCCGGCGGCGGCTCCATCGCGTCCGTGCCGGAACTGACGCGCGCGCTGCGTGTCGGCCCGCAATCGGCCGGCGCCGTGCCCGGCCCCGCCGCCTATGGACGCGGTGGCGAGCTGCCCACCGTCACTGACGCCAATGTCGTGCTGGGCTATCTGCCCGAAAACCTGCTCGGCGGCGCCTTCAAGCTCGACCGTGCTGCCGCCACCCGCGCCGTGCAGACCGTGGCCGATGCGCTGGGCCTGCCGCTGATGGATGCCGCCGCCGGCATCATCGCCATCGTCAACGAAACCATGTTCGGCGCCCTGCGCCTCGTCAGCGTGCAGCAAGGCTATGATCCGCGCGATTTCGCGCTGATGGCGTTTGGCGGCGCCGGGCCATTGCACGGCAATGCGCTGGGGCAGTTGATGGGGAGCTGGCCTGTCATCATTCCGCCGTCGCCGGGCGTGCTGTGCGCCTGGGGCGATGCCACCACCCGGCTGCGCGTCGATGCCCAGCGAAGCTTCAACAAGCTTGTCACCCACACCAGCGATGCCGAGGTTGGCGCCGTCATTGCCGATGTCATTGCCCAGGTGTCTGCTGAACTGGCCAGCGAAGGCGTCGATACCGCCGACATCGAATTGCGCACCGAAATCGATATCCGCTACGCCGGCCAGGCCTTTGAAGTGCCACTGTTCTCGGCGCCGGGTGCGACCATCGCCGAACTGGCGAGCCGCTTTGATGCCGAACACAAGCGCCTGTTCACCTTCAACCTGCAAGTGCCGCAGGAACTGGTCAACATCCGTGTCGTGGCGCTTGGCAAGGCCGCCAATATCCAGGCGCCGAAACTGGCGCGCGGCGACGGCAACCCGGCGGCGGCAAAGCTGCGCGACCATGAAGTCTGGATGGACGGCGCCGCCCGTCCGGCCGTCATCTACGACCGCGCCCTGCTGCGCGCCGGCGATATCGTCCCCGGCCCGGCTGTCATCATCGAAATGGATTCGACGACGCTCGTCCACACCGGGCACAACGCCAGCGTCGATGATTTCGGCAATTTGCTGATTGCGCCGCAATTGCTGGTGGCGCCGGCCTGATGTGGACGCGCCGCAAACCTCCGCCTCCCGGCCCGGACGGCGATCGTCCGCCGACAGGCATGGAAACCACCATCATCCATCTGGCGGGCTGGAGCCTGCTGGTCACTGCCGTGTTGTGGGCGCTGATCGCATGATCGGCCGTGCCCTGGCCATGGCGGCGCTGCTGCTCGCGGCGGCACCGGCGCCTGCCGCTGTCGTCTCTAACGATGCTGGCGCCTTCACCACATCCCATGCCGCGGATTTGCCGGTCGCGCCGGCAACCGTCTGGGCGGCACTGGTGCGGTGGCAGGCGTGGTGGCCGCCGGCGCACAGCTATTCCGGCTCTGCGCCGACCCTTGACGTGCGCCCCGGCGGCGCTTTGTCTGAAAGCTGGGCCGGCGGGCATGTCCTGCACGCGACTGTTCTTGCCGCCCTGCCGCCGCGCCTGTTGCGCTTGCAGGGCGGCTTCGGTCCGCTGCAAGGCCTGCCGGTCACTGCCGTGCTGGAATTCACGCTCGCCCCGGGCGCCGCGCCCGGCTCCACCCGGCTGGTCATGACCTACCGTGTCGCCGGGCCTGCCTCTGCCGGCCTGCCGGCCATGGCGCCCGCCATCGATTCCGTGATGGGCGAGGGCTTTGGCCGCCTCGTCCGCCTCGCTACCCCAGCTACTCCGTAAGGGAAGCCCATGTCCGCGCGAATCATCGAAACCAATCCGCAGCCGTTCGCACCCGTGACCATCGATCCGGTGACGCTGGACATCGTCGAAAACGCCCTGCGCAACGCCCGCATCGAAATGGACGCCACATTGGTGCGCACCGCCATGTCGCCGGGCATCCGCGAACAGGGTGACGCGTTCCCGCTCATTGCCAATCCCCGCGGACAAATGATCGTCGGCCAGTTCGGCAGCTTCATCGACGGGTTTTTGCGCGGCTATGACGGCACCATCGAGGAAGGCGACATGCTGCTCCTTTCGGACCCCTATAGCTGCGAAGGCGCGATTTCGCATTCGAACGACTGGCTGGTGCTGCTGCCGGTGTATCGCGGCGGGCGGCTTGTGGCATGGACCGCGATGTTCGGCCACCAGAGCGATATCGGCGGCAAGGTCGCCGGCTCCATGCCCATCGACGCGCGCTCCATCTTCGAAGAGGGCGTGCGCATTCCGCCGGTGAAAATTTGGGCAAGGGGTGAATACAACGAAGACCTGATCCGCCTGGTGATGCACCAGACCCGCAAGCCCGACTGGTGCGCCGCCGATCTGAACGCGCTGATCGCCTCGTGCCGGGTCGCGGCACGGCGCATCGACGAAATGTTCGCGCGGTTCGGCGACGATGTCGTGGTCGCAGCCATGGACGACCTGCTGGCCCGCAACCACCGCGCCATGAAGGCGCTGATCGCCACGTCCGTCTCCACCGATATCGTCAGCTTCACCGATTTCATCTGCGACGACGGCGTCGGTTTCGGCCCCTACAAGATCACCTGCTCCATGCAGCGGGTGGGCGACAAGGTCGTGCTGGATTTCACCGGCACCGACCCGCAAAGCGACGCCTCCATCAATTTTTACCTCAACGAGAACATGTTCAAGATGTTCTTCGGCATCTACATGATCATGGTCTTTGACCCGCAGATCATGTTCAACGACGGGTTCTATGACCTGATCGAGGTGAAGATCCCGCGCGGCTCGTTGCTCAAGCCCGAATATCCCGCCGCCTTGTCGGGCCGCACCCATGCGCTGGGGCGCATCTTCGACATTCTCGGCGGCTTGCTCGGGCAGCGCACGCCGGAATTCCTGTGCGCCGCCGGTTTCTCCTCCAGCCCGCATTTGATGTATTCCGGCCGGGACGAGCGGGCGGGCAAGGACGGCGAATGGTTCCAGCTGTTCCAGATCGGCTTTGGCGGCATCCCCGGCAAACCGTTCGGCGACGGGCCTGATGGCCATAGCCTGTGGCCGGGCTTCACCAACGTGCCCAATGAATTTCTCGAACGCTATTTCCCGCTGCGCATCGAACGCTATGAAGCGCTGCCCGATACTGGCGGCGCCGGCCTCAACCGGGGCGGCAACGGCATCCTGATGTCCTATCGCTTCCTGTCGGGCGGTACCGTGTCGGTACATGATGACCGCTGGTTCACCTACCCTTGGGGCGTCAACGGCGGCAAGCCGGGCAGCCGCGCCCGCAAGATCCTCGAAAAGCCCGATGGCAGCACGCAAATCATCGCCAACAAGCGCGATAGCCTTACCGTCGAAAAGGATGACGTGCTGCACTTCATCACCTGGGGCGGCGGCGGCTGGGGCGACCCGTTGCAGCGCGATGCCGAACTGGTCGGCCTCGAAATCCGCCAGGGCCTCGTGAGCGCCGCCGGCGCCCGCGCCTATGGCGTGGTGGCCGATGCGCGCGGCGTCGTCGACATGGCGGCAACCACCGCATTGCGCGCCGAAATGGCCGTGCAGATCGACCCCGCCGACGCGCTGTTCGATTTTGGCGGCGACATCGAAACCCTGCGCGCCAATTGCCTTGCGCAAACTGGCCTGCCGGCACCGCGCCCGCCTGTGTGGCATCACGCGATTGCTGCCGAATGAGCGCGATTCCCGACCCTGGCCCCGCAAACACCGGGCCTTTGGCCGGCATCCGTGTCGTCGAAATGGGCCAGCTCATCGCCGGGCCGTTCTGTGGGCAGCTGCTCGGCGACATGGGCGCCGATATCATCAAGCTGGAACCGCCCGGCGAGATCGGCAAGGGCGGCGGTGACCCGATGCGCGTCTGGGGGCGCGGCGATTACCCGATGTGGTGGGAAGTCGTCGCCCGCAACAAGCGCGCCATCAGCTGCAACCTGCGCGATCCCGAAGGGCAGGCGCTGGCACGCAAACTGATCGCCAAGGCCGATATCCTGATCGAAAACTTCCGCCCCGGCACGCTGGAAAAATGGGGTCTTTCTCCCGAAAGCCTGCACGCCGAAAACCCCGGCCTGATCATCGTGCGCGTCTCCGGATACGGCCAGACCGGGCCATACAGCGCCCGCGCCGGCTTTGGCGGCATCGGCGAGGCGATGGGCGGCTGGCGCGCCATTGTCGGCGACCCTGACCGCCCGGCCAGCCGCATGGGCGTGTCCATCGGCGACAGCCTTGCCGCCACCTATGGCGCATTGGGTGCACTGGCCGCGCTCAACCACCGCCACCAGACCGGCAAGGGCCAGGTCGTAGACAGCGCGCTCTATGAGGCGGTGCTGCAAGTGATGGAATCGCTGGTGCCGGAATACAGCGCGTCCGGCTATGTCCGCGAACGGTCAGGCTCGGTGTTGCCGGGCATTGCGCCCAGCAACGTCTATCCGTGCAAGGACGGCGAATATCTGATCGGCGCCAACCAGGACACGGTGTTCGGACGCTTGTGCGCCGCCATGGGCCAGCCTGAATTGGCAACAGATGTGCGCTATGCCACCCATATCGCGCGCGGCCGCCATCAGGAGGAACTCGACGCCCGCATCGCCGACTGGACGCGCACGCTGACCATCGACGAGCTTGAAGCCAGCATGATCGAAGCCGGCGTGCCGGCCGGCAAGCTTTATCGCCCCGCAGACATGCTGGACGACCCGCATTTCGCCGCCCGCGACGCCATCATCGGCATGGCCCACCCGCGCTGGGGCGAAGTGAAGATGCAGAACGTCTTCCCCAAGCTCAGCGCCACCCCCGGCACCGTTCGCCGCCGCGCCCCCGAAACCATCGGTCAGGACAATGCCGATGTGTATGGCGACCTGTTGGGCCTGGACGCGGACGCGCTGGCCGATCTCAAGGCGCGCGGCGTGATCTGACCCCCCAGCCTCAAACCCTCGGCCTCAAATCCTGACTCTCAAATCCTCAGGCCCAAACCCCCCACAGCATCCACAGCCCCAGTCCGGCAAACAGCGCGGCGGCCGCGATCCGCACGGTCCGCAGCGGCACGAGTGTCAGCACCTTTTCCCCCAGCAGCACGGCAGGCACATTGGCCAGCATCATGCCCAGTGTCGTGCCGATGGTGACCGCCAGCACGTCATGATATTGCGCGCCCAGCGCCACGGTCGCCACCTGTGTCTTGTCGCCGATTTCGGCTATAAAGAACGCGATCGCCGTCGCCACAAAGGCGCCGCGCCCGCTCATCGGCGTCGCTGTCTCGTCGATGGTGTCGGGCACCAGCGTCCAGCCGGCCATGGCGATGAAACCCAGCGCCACAATGCTCGCAAACACCGGGCCGTCAAACAGCCCCGACAGCGCCGATCCGGCCCAGGCTGCCAGTGCATGATTGGCCAAAGTCGCGGCCAATATGCCAAGGATGATCGGCACCGGCGCCCGGAAGCGCGCCGCCAGCACGACCGCCAGCAGCTGTGTCTTGTCGCCGATCTCGGCCAGCGCCACCACGCTGGTCGCGGCCGCGACAATGCTCCCGAAATCGCTCATGCTGCGGCCTAATGCCGTCGGGCGGCGCACACAAGCCGTCCCCCTTGCGCGCGCGCTGCTATCGGCGCATCGGTGCCCGCATGATCGCCTCCCTGATTGCGGCCGTGCTTGCTGCGGCCCAGCCCATGCCGACGCCAACCGCGCCGACCATCCCGACCGCCCAGATCGACAATACGCTGGAAATCACCGGCGACCCGCTCGATGCCGAGGAACGCCGCAACCGGCTGTTCGTCGAGGTGCGCGTCAACGGCAAGGGGCCATTTTTGTTCCTCGTCGACAGCGGCGCCGACCGCTCGGTGGTCAGCCTTGATCTTGCCGACCGGTTATCCCTGCCCGCCGGCGCTGTCGCCCGGCTGCAAAGCATGGCCGGCGTTGCCCGCGTGCCGACGGCGATTGTCGACCGCATGACCATCGGCAAGTCGGATATCGGCCCCATCCGCACGCCTGTGCTGTCGGCGCGCGATATCGGCGCGCAGGGCCTGATTGGCATCGATGCGCTGGCCGACCAGCGTCTGCTGATGGATTTCATCCGCAAAACCGTGACGGTGCAGGATGCGAGCCGGCCATCTTCGGGGGAGCCGGGCGAAATCGTCGTCACCGCCCGGCGCCGCAAGGGCCAGCTCATCATCACCCAGGCCAGCGTGCGCGGCACCAAGGTCAGCGCCGTCATCGACACCGGATCCGAAGTCACGCTGGGCAACATGGCGCTGCGCCGCCGCCTGTTCGGCCAGCGCGTCCTGAACAACGCCAGGGACATCAAACTCACCAGCGTCACCGGCCAGACGCTGACCGCGCAAGCCATGGTGATCGACAACGTCAAGGTCGGCGGCATCACGCTCGACAATGTCGTCATCGCCTTTGCCGACGCCTCGCCGTTCGCGCTGTTCGGCCTGAGCAACGAGCCGGCGATCTTCCTGGGCAGCGACTTGCTCAACAGTTTCCGCAAGGTCGGGCTGGATTTCCGCAATCGCAAGGTGCGCTTCGTTTTGCGTTGAACCTATTGGCTGATGCGCAGCACCTTGCCGCTGGCCTCATCCGTCGTCACCCAGATCGCGCCATCGGGCGCCGTCCGCACATCGCGCACCCGTGCCTTGATGCTGGGGAAAATCCGTTCCTGACTCACCACCGCGCCGCCCGCATCCAGATCGATGCGCCGCAATTCCTGCGATGCCAGCGCGCCGACAATGAGGTCGCCCTGCCAGGCCGGCCACATCGCGCCGCGCACGACCGCCAGCCCCGACGGCGCAATCGACGGCACCCACACCACAACACCGTCGATCATGCCCTTGTAGGTCTTGAACGGGCTGATGGTTGCGCCGGAATAATCCAGGCCCTTGGTGGCAATCGGCCAGCCATAATTGCCGCCGCGCACGATGATGTTGACCTCGTCGCCGCCCTTGGGGCCATGCTCATGCGCATACAGCCGCCCCGAGGCGGCATCATAGGCCAGCCCTTGCGGATTGCGGTGGCCGTATGACCAGATGCTCGCCTGCGCACCGGGCGTTTTCGCAAATGGATTGTCGGCCGGAATGCCGCCATCGCGCCGGATGCGGACGATCTTGCCCAGCCCCGATTGCAGTCGCTGCGCCTGTTCGCGCCGGTCAAAGCCATCGCCCGTCGTCATCACCAGCGTGCCATCGGCCAGCATCGCCATGCGGCCACCGAAATGCACCGGCGTGTCCTTGGCCGGCGCCACCTGAAAAATCACCTTCACGTCTCTCAGCGCCGTGCCGTCAAGCCGGGCGCGGGCGATGCGGGTGAAATTGGCGCCCGGCACCCCTGCGGCATAGCTGAGATACAGCATGCGGTTGGCAGCGAATTCCGGGTCGAGCAGCACATCGAACAACCCGCCCTGGCTCTTGGCGTAAACGGCCGGCACGCCGCTGATCGGCGCCGGGGCCTTGCCAGCGGCAATCAGGCTCAGCTTGCCGCTGCGTTCGGTGACCAGCACGCCGCCGTCCGGCAGGAACGCCAGCGACCAGGGGTGGTCCAGCCCCGATGCAATGGTCTCGATCTTCGGTGCAGCCTGTGCCGGCGCCACGGCTACCAGCAGCAGTGCGCCGACAAATGTCCGCATGACCCCTTGTTTTGCCTGCATGCCTGGCTCCCTTTCGCCCGCGCCGCTTTTGTTCGGTCGCCAGCCGCGCTACACAATCTGCATAGGAGATGCGCTATGAAGCTGTTCAATACAACGCTGGATTGGCTGCTTGCCGTCGTCGTCGCCACTGTCGGCGCCTGTTGGACCCATAGTTGGCGCGTGCAGGCCGGCCTCAAGGCCGTCGGCGCCGAGATTCCACCAAGCCTCGCCTACAAGACCATGATGCAGGATGCGTTCGGCATGGGGCCGGCTGTCGCGGCGGTTTTCGGCCTCGGGCTGGCGCTGGCTTTCCTCATCGCGGCCTTGCTGCGCCGCCGCTGGCCGATGGTGCCGCCGTCATTTGCTTATGCTCTTGCCGGCGGCGCTGCGGTCGCCACGGCGCTGTCGCTCATGAAAACCGCCATGGCGATCACGCCGCTGGCCGGGGCGCGCGAACCCATCGGCTTTGCCATGATGGTGATGTCGGGCGTCATCGCCGGGCTGGTGTTTGCGTATTTCCAGCCGCGCCGTGCCTGACGCGCCACTTGCAGCGCAGGCCTTGCAGCGCCGGGCCGCCGCCCCATATCGGGTGGGACAGGAGACTGACTGCCCATGAACATCGAAAAGTTCACCGACCGCGCCAAGGGCTTTCTGCAATCGGCGCAGACCGTTGCCATCCGCATGAACCATCAGCGCGTCGCGCCGGAGCATGTGCTGAAAGCCCTGCTCGAAGACGAACAGGGCATGGCGTCCGGCCTCATCAAGGCAGCCGGCGGCGAAGCGAAGGCAGCGCTGCAATTGACCGACCAGGCGCTGGCCAAGATCGCCGTCGTGACCGGCAGCGGCGCCCAGAACCTGGCATGGGACAATGACACCGTCCGCATCCTCGATTCCGCCGAACAGATCGCCGCCAAGGCCGGCGACAGTTTCGTGCCCGTCGAACGCCTGCTGATGGCGCTGGCGCTGGCCACCACCACCGCTGCCGGCAAGG
>NZ_JANPCD010000134.1:0-11108 GCF_031430775.1 Sandarakinorhabdus sp.
CTGCGAGAAAAACGCCCGGATGGTGTTTTCCAGGCTGATGTAACGGATGGCCTTGCCCGGCAGGCGGATAAATCGCGGCAACATCGATGGCAGCATCAGCAGCGCGCGCAGCATTTCGTCATCCGACTGGCGCCGCAATTCGAGGATCAGGCTGAAACCCTTGTTGGGAATGAAGGGAAACGGATGCGCCGGGTCGATTGCCTGCGGCGTCAGCACCGGGAAAATCTGGTCGAGGAAATGCCGTTCAAGCCAGACGCGTTCCTTGTCGCCAAGCTGGTCCGGCGCAGCCACCTCGAAATCGGCACGGGCAAGTTCACGCACCAGCTTGCCCCAGACGCGCTGCTGGTCCTCCATCAACCGGTCGGCAGTGTCGGAAATGGCCACAAGCTGCTGCGCCGGAGTCAGCCCCTCGGGGCTGAGCGCCTCGATCCCGGCGCGCACCTGGCCGCGCAGGCCGGCCACGCGCACCATGAAGAATTCATCGAGGTTGTTGCCGGAAATCGACAGGAACCGCAGACGTTCCAGCAGGGGATGCGCCTTGTTGGTCGCTTCCTCCAGCACACGGTCGTTGAACGCCAGCCACGACAATTCGCGGTTGAAATAGCGTTCGGTGTCGGGGACCGGCGCTGGCGCATGTTTCAGGGTGTTCGAAGATTGGGGCATGGCCTGACCTTAGCGCATCGTGGGCGCAGCGCGAAACCCGCTCTGCCCGAAAAACCCGATTTCCTGCCCACAAGTTTCAGGCCGTCATTTTCAGGCCGACAATGCACGCAATCAGGCCACCCAGCAGTAACAGCCGGGCCGGACTGATCGGCTCGCCATAGAAATACAGGCCGATCACCGCCGTGGCTGCGGCGCCGATGCCAGCCCAGACCGCATAGGCCGTGCCCATTGGAATGGCTCGCCCCGCCAGCGCCAGCAGCCCCATCGACAGGCTGACCGCCACCAGGAACGCCGCCAGCGCGACCAGGTTGCGCCCGCCATCGATGTGTCGCAGCGCGGTGGTGAACCCCGCCTCGCACATGCCGCCCAGCAGCAGTGCCAACCATGCCATATTGGTGCCCAAAGCCTGTCTCCGCCAAAAGCCTGCCATGTGGTGCAATTGCGCCATGGACAAAACCGGTTACCGCCCGTAATTCGCCCCGTCAGCAGGAGCCAAACATGCGTATCGACCAAATCCCGATTGGCGTGAACCCGCCGCACGATGTCAATGTCGTCATCGAATGCCCGCTTGGCGGCGAACCGGTGAAATACGAACTCGACAAGGCGTCGGGCGCGCTGTTCGTCGATCGCATCCTGCACACCGCGATGCGTTACCCGACCAACTATGGCTTCATCCCGCATACGCTGGCCGAAGACGGCGACCCCATCGACGCGCTGGTCGTGGCGCGCACGCCGTTCATTCCGGGCTGCATCAGCCGCGTGCGCCCGGTGGGCGTGATGATGATGGAAGACGATGCCGGCGGCGACGCCAAGCTGCTGTGCGTCAGCGTCAACAAGGTGCATCCCTATTACGAAAACGTCGAGGAATACAGCGACCTTCCCAAGATCCTGCTCGACCAGATCGAGCATTTCTTCAAGCATTACAAAGATCTTGAACCCGGCAAATGGACCAAGTTCCTCGGCTGGCAGGACCGGGCCACCGCGATGCGACTGATCGTGGAATCCATCGAGCGTTACGATGCCGCCGCCAAGGGCTTGCTGGTCACTACACCGCGCGAACACCCCGGCGCACCCCGAGGCTGAGAGACGGCGCGGGCAAGGCGAACCGGGACGGACAGCGGCGGCAAGCCATAGTGGAAGGAAATCGGCATATGGCACGCATAGTCGTCACCGGTGCACGGAGGGGAATAGGCCGCGAGATCGCGCTGACGCTGGCTCGCGCCGGTCATGCCGTGGTCGCTACGATGCGCAGCACCGACGGCTGCGATCTGGCCGACATCGCTGCTGCCGAAAATCTGGCAATCGAGGTGGCCGCTCTGGATGTTGACGACGATGCGTCGGTCGCCGCTCTGTTCGCACAGCCCGGTATGGGCACTGTAGATGTGCTCATCAACAACGCCGGAATATTGTCGATCAACGCCGTGGAAGATGAATCCATGGCGATGCTGCAGGCGATCATGAACACCAATTTCTTTGGCGTCGTGCGGTGCATGAAGGCCGTGGTGCCGGCCATGCGCACGCGCGGCCATGGGCTGATCATCAACATCTCGTCGATCTCGGGGCGAATGGCGGTCTTTGGGCAGGGCGCCTATTGTGCGTCCAAACATGCACTGGAAGCCGCAAGCGAGGCGCTGGCACAGGAACTGGCGCCATTCGGCGTGCGTGTGGCAATGGTCGAACCGGGGATCATCGCAACCGACATGGCGGTCGAGAATCTGCCCAGCCCGCGCGCGGACAGTGCCTATCCTCATGGCCGGCGCATGTTGGCTTTTTACGCCGATACCGGCAATTCAGGACCATCGCCGTCGGTTGTGGCCGAAACGGTGCTCGATATCGTGAGCGGCCGCATCACAGCGTTCCGGACGCCGACCGGCCCGGGCGCGGCCGCGTTTCTGGCGCTGCGCGGCAGCATGACCGACGAGGCATGGATCACGATGAGCGACACGCTTGATGACGGCGTGTTCTTCGAGAGGTTTGGTGCTGCGATGGCCGCCGGCTGACACTGCAACGGCCATCGGGCTCAGCCGATCAGCGTCTGCAAATTTGCCATCGCCGCCATCGCCGTGGGCCGGAACTGTTGCAGCATCGCGATGCGCGATGTTTCCTCGGGCCTTATGGCGGTGATCATCTTGCCAAAGCCATCGAGCCGGCAATCGTGGATCCATTTCGACAGCGCGGCATTCTGGCCCCATAGTCCCTGGTTGAACAGGTTGACGAGGCTGGCGCGCGGATAATCGTCGATGCTGTCGGGCAGCGGCACCGCCATGGTCAGCGCATTTTGCGCCGCCTCGCCTTCGACATTCGCCTCCACCCAGGCGATCATCGCGGCGCTGAAGGCCGGCTGCGGCACGCGCACCATCTGCGGCACGATCAACCCCGGCTGGAACACCGGCACCGGCGGCCGGCGCTCCACCGCAGATGCCGTGCAATCGATGAACAAGGTGCCGGGCGCAGTGGCGCGCTCGCCGTGTTTCAGCACCATCCGGTCTGGCTCCAGCGCCAGCACGCGGCCCATGCGGATGACATCGGTGATGCGCCGCAAGACAGCGATTTCGGCGTTTGAAGTGATGGCGTAATGGAACATCTTGGGCATCACGGCGCGGTCGATGCGCAGCATGAACCCGCACGCCTCCAGCCGCAGGAACAGGTCGCTAGCGTCGGTTGCGGCCGCCAGCGCCTGCATCATGCCAAGCTGGCCGCCGATGCTGTCTTCAAAAAATTCAGACCCCGGCTGCACGACGCGGCGGTTGAAATACCATGACGCGCGCGGCGCGACCCAGCTGATCATGTCGGGCGTGGCACCGGCACCCAGCAGCCAGATCACCGTGTCCATCCCCGTCTTGCCGGCGCCCAGCACCGTAAAATGCCGCGGCATGGCATCAGGTGCGCGCCACAAATCGGGCAGGCCGTTTGGCGCCATGATCCTGACGCCGTCCGCGACGGCAAATTTGCGGGTGTGGGTCGATGGCACGCTGGTGGCCAGATATGTGGAATCGATGGTCTTGCGCGCGATATTGACCTGCGTCTCCTGCCCCGAAATCAGCGAGACGATGCGGCCATTGCCGCGATAATCACTCATCGGGAAATAGCGCACGCGCCCGGTCGGCAGCAGTTGCCGGCGCATGACGGCATCGAAATAGCCGCTGACCTCCGGCCCTGATGCCAATTCATGAAAGCCGGCATTGATACCGTGCGTGTCGATGCGCCCTGCCCCCAGCGGCAACGAAGCAACGCCATAAAACGCCGACGGCTGGTGCAGCGAAACAAAGGGATAGGCATCGTTCCAATGCCCGCCGGGCTTGCCGTGACGATCGACGATTGTGATCGTGGCGTCGGGCAATTCGGTCAGCAACGTGTCGGCAAAGGCCAGCCCCATGGCGCCGGCGCCGATGAGCAGATAATCGCTGTCGATGCTGTCCATCGCCTATCCCTCTGCCAACGCCGCCAGCGCATCGCCTTCAAGCCGCATCACCGTCCATTCATCCATCGGCTTTGCGCTCAGCGCCTTGTAGAAACCGATGGCCGGCTCGTTCCAGTCGAGCACCGACCATTCGAAGCGGCCATAACCGCGCGCCACCGCAAGGCCCGCCAGATGCACCAGCAATGCCTTGCCGGTGCCGGTCCCGCGCGCCTCCGGCAGCACGAACAGATCTTCCAGATAAAGCCCGGCCTTGCCCTGCCATGTCGAAAAATTGTTGAAGAACAGCGCCATGCCTACCGCGCGGCCATCGCGCTCGGCCAGTATCGCCTCGGCCACCGGTCGCGCCCCGAACAGCGCCTCATGCAGATCGGCCTCGCTGGCCTTCACCGCATCGGGTTCCTTCTCATAAACGGCCAACGCCACGATAAGCGCGCGGATGACGGGAATATCGGCGGGTGTGGCGGGGCGGATCATGGCCGCCACCAAAGCCCAGCGCGGCCGGCAGCACAACCCCTGCTAAGAAGCGCGCGCCCGCAACCACAGTGCCGCCGCCACCAAGGTCCAGGCAGCGACCAGACACGCCATCGCCAACGGCCAGCGCGCAACATCAGTGATAAGCAGCACCAAAGCCGCCGTCTTGGCCGCGCCCACCAGCCCCCAGAGCACGACTTGCAGCAGCCGGTTCAGAGCAATCGCCCAAGCGCCTTGAACAGCGCCCACACCGATGCCGTGCCCGCGATGCCGGCCACCAAAGCCCGCAGCATCACGCCCGCCCGCCAGTAACGCCGCGCCGCCAGCGAAGCGCCGGCAATAGCGAACACGCCAAGCGGCAGCCACCAACCCGTCGCCACACCCGCGCCCCATTGCACGCACAGCACCAGTCCGGCGGCCAGAAACAGCCATTGCGATACGGACAGCCCGAAATCCGCCGCTTCGGCCCAGTCGATCTCTCCCGGTGGGCCTGACGGCGCGTTCGGCAGGCTCATTCCGCAGCAATCGCCTCTGCCGCTGCCTTGACGGCCTCAAGCTCGGCGGCCTTTTTCTCCACCAGCATGACGATGTGATCGACCATCTTTTCGCTTTCGATGACATGGTCGGTGATGCCCGACAGGAACACCATGTGCCGGCCATTGCCGCCGCCAGTCAGGCCGATATCGGTCTCGCGCGCTTCGCCTGGGCCGTTGACGACGCAGCCGAGCACCGACAGCGACAGCGGCGTGGTGATGTGCGCCAGCCGGGTTTCCAGCGTTTCGACGACCTTGACGACATCGAACCCCTGCCGCGCGCAGCTGGGGCAGGACACGACGCGCACGCCGCGCGCCCGGATGCCGAGCGACTTGAGCAGATGATAGCCGACCTTGACCTCCTCGACCGGGTCAGCCGACAGCGAGACGCGAATGGTGTCGCCGATGCCGGCCCACAACAGCATGCCCAGACCGATGGAGGATTTGACCGTGCCGCCCTGCAAGCCGCCGGCCTCGGTGATGCCCAGATGCAGCGGGTAATCGCAGACTTCGGCCAGGCCATTGTACGCGGCCACGGCCAGGAACACATCCGACGCCTTCACGCTGACCTTGAAATTGTGGAAGTCCTCGTCCTGGAGCATCTTCATATGCTCAAGGGCGCTTTCGACCAGCGCTTCGGGGCACGGCTCGCCGTATTTTTCCAGCAAGTGCTTCTCCAACGAACCGGCATTGACGCCGACCCGGATGGCGCAGCCATTGGCCTTGGCGGCATTGACGATCTCGCGCACGCGTGCCTGTGATCCGATATTGCCGGGGTTGATGCGCAGGCAGGCGGCGCCGGCATCGGCGGCTTCAAGGCCGCGTTTGTAATGGAAATGGATATCGGCAACGATCGGCACCTTGACGCCGCGCACGATGGTCTTGAGCGCGGCGGTCGATTCCACATCAGGGCACGACACGCGCATGATGTCGGCGCCGACCTCCTCGCACTGGCGGATCTGCTCGATCGTCGCCTTGGCGTCCGATGTCAGCGTGTTGGTCATCGACTGCACGGCAATCGGCGCATCACCGCCGACAGGCACCTTGCCGACCATGATCTGACGGCTTTTGCGGCGCGCGATATCACGCCATGGACGAACGCTCATGCCAAAAGGCTCCTGGTCAGTTGCGGCAACGCTGTGTCAGGCCTGCCCGCCATTTCCCCTCCCCGATAGCACAGGGATGCACGCGCGCAACACGCGGTCTAATATCACGCCATGGAAAAACCTGTTTCGATCCCCGCCGCCACTGTCATCCTTGCCCGCGCCGGCGCCGATGGCGTGCCGGAAATCCTCATGGTCCGTCGCGGCGAGAAGCTGGCCTTTGCCGGCGGCGCACTGGTGTTTCCGGGCGGGCGCGTGGATGGCACCGATATCGAGATCGCCCGTGAAAACGCCTTGGCCAGCGGCTTCGACGATCTCGATGACGCCGATGCGGCCGCGCGCATCACCTGCGCGCGTGAAGCACTGGAAGAAACCGGGCTGTTGTTGACCGATGGCCCCGCCCCCGATGCCGATTGGCTGGCAGGCGCCCGCGCCGCGATGGCCGCCGGGCCGGACTCGGAAGAAGCGCGCAGCTTTGCCGAAATCCTTGCCCATATCGGTCACAAGGTCGATGCGCTGCGCTTCTTGCCCTTTGCTCAGTGGGAACCGCCGGCCGCCGCGGCCATTGTCCGCCGCTTCGACACACGCTTTTACCTTGCGGATGCCGGCAGCGCCGCCACCGCCGCCATGTCGCCCGACGGCCATGAAGCCATGGCACTGCACTGGACCACAGCTGCTGCTGCCATTGCGCATTATGACGCCGGCGATGCCCAGATGGTGTTCCCGACCTGGTGCAACATGCACCGGCTCGCGCTTTATACCGATATGGCCAGCCTGTTTGCGGCGACCTTGCGCGAAGGCTCGCCTTATATACAGCCCGCGTTCGAAAGCCGCGACGGCGTGCCATGGCTGACCATTCCCGAAGGACTGGGTTATCCGGTTACAGGCGACCGGGTTGCCAACATGCGGCGCGAATAGGACAGATAACGCCATTACTGCGGGGAACGGCCCCGGAACGCCCCTTGCCGGCGCCGCGCTGTGCCGGCACTATGGGCACATATACTGCCGAAAGGATGTTTCGATGCGCTTTTTCTGCCTCGCCCTGCTGATTGCCGCGCCTGCCATGGCCCAGGCGCCGCCTGCAGCCGCACCCGCCGCTGCACCGACCGACGCCCGCGCCAGGCTGCTGGCTGCCGACACCAACAAGGACGGCAAATGGAGCAAGGCGGAATGGGTCGCTGCCGGCCGCCGCGAAATGGGCTTCAACTTCATGGATTCCGATACCGACGGCTTTGTCACCCCGGCCGAAATCACTGCCGGCATGGACAAGATGCGCGCCATGGGCATGGCTACCCCTAACTGAACCCCAAACTGAACTAAGCCTCTCAGGGCCGCAGCCCGCGACCCTTGGTCCCCGGCTTCAACGCGCGCTGTGCCAGATTGGCAAACTCGATCAGTTCAGCCCGCGTATCGCGCGGGTCGATGATCGCCTCTACACCGAACCGTTCGGCGGTGCGGAAGGGCGACCTGACACGCTCCAGCCGTGCCTTGATCTCCGCCAGCCGAGCTATCGGGTCCTCCGCAGCCTCCAGTTCGGCGCGATAGGCCGCTTCAAGCCCGCCGGAAATCGGCAAGCTGCCCCAATCGCCCGACGGCCATGCCAGTCGCCAGCGAAACCGGTCTGCCGGCGCATGGCCGCTGCCCGCCATGCCATAGGCCTTGCGCAACACCACCGCACACCATGGCACCGACGCCTGGTAGATGGCGGCCAGCGCGCGTGATCCCCAGCGGATGGTGCCGTCTTCCTCGGCGCGGCGCCCGATCATGAAGCCGGGGTTATCAACCATATGTATGACCGGCAGATGGAAGGTATCAGCCAGATCGACCATGCGTTCGACCTTGCGCGCCGTGGCCGCCGTCCATAATCCGCCCAGCGCCTCGGGGTTGGAGGCAATGACCGCCACCGGCCAGCCATCGATCCGCGCCAGCCCGGTGACAACGCCCAGCCCCCATTCGCGTCCGATCTCGAACCAGCTGCCCTTGTCCATCACCGTCTCGATGATGGGGCGGATCGGATACAGGCGGTTGGATTCGCGCGGCACGGCAGACGCCAGCCATTCCTCGCCCCTGTCCACACCTGCTCGGCGCTTGTCCCTGACCGGGCCGCGCGCCGGCAATTCATCGACCGAGCTGGGCAGATAGGACAGGAACTGCCGCAGCCGCGCAAAGGCTTCGGCCTCGCTTTCGACACGGTCATCGATGGCACCGTTGGCCGCATGGATATGGGCGCCGCCCAATTCCTCCTTGGTGCGGTGCTCGCCGGCCGCCGCCACCACCGGCGGGCCGGCGACGAACATCTGCGACATTTTTTCGACCAGCACCGAATAATGCGCCATCACCTGCCGCCCGGCACCCAGCCCGGCCACCGGCCCCAGCCCCAGCGCCACCACCGGCACCTGGGACATATTGGCAACCATGACCTCCCAACCCGGAATTTCGGGAATATAGGTGTGGCCGGAGGTTTCGAGCGTGCGCACCGAACCACCGCCGCCGGTGCCCTCGACCATGCGGATCAGCGGCATGCGATATTCCGCTGCCAGCCGCTCCGCCTCGATCAGCTTGCGATGAAGGCTGGCATCGGCGGCGCCGCCGCGCACCGTAAAGTCATCGGCAGTCAGCACCACGGGCCGGCCATCGATATTGGCCCGGCCGAACAGGAAATTGGCCGGCTGGAACGCCGTCATCTCGCCTGCGTCACTATAGCTTGCGAATCCGGACAGGGCGCCAATTTCGCGGAACGAGCCCTCGTCGGCTACGGCGGCGATTCGCTCGCGGGCGTTCATGCGGCCAGCGGCTTGTTGCCGCGCAAGCTTTTCCGGGCCGCCCATCTGGCGGGCTGCGGCCAGGCGGCGCGCGAGTTCTTCGATTTCAGGGTGCCAGCTCATGGTCGTAGCCTAGCAGGCGCCAGCACTATGGAAAGCCTCACCAATATCAAAGGCTGGTGGCGACATATCAACGCTTGGCATGTCGAATGCCAGGCCGAGATCCCCCGACGCGGTTTTCAATGCCGACGGAACCGCGCCGCCATGTGCGGCGTTGTTCATCTTTCAGCATTGCCTTCAGTCAGTTTTGGCGCAATAGAATACGATTGGTATATGCCAATTTGGTCGCATACGGGGTCGCGTCCATGCTGATAGGGTCTTTGATCGCTGATTCCACCGGGTTTTCAACCCGGACCCTTGACTTTGCGCCGATGCGATTGCCCTGTATTGCCGTGACAACACGCAATCAACCTGATGCGGGCGATATTCGTCCCGACATGGCCGCGCTGACCGATGGTCAGCGCGGTTGCCGGCGTCTGGTAATCCCGCACATGACCTCCAAGGACATTGCCCGGATGCTGGGCGTGTCCCCCCATACGGTCGACATGCGCCTGCGCACGGCGATGAAAACGCTTGGCGTCGCCAGCCGGATCGAAGCAGCGCGGCTGCTCGTCCAGGAGGACATTGCTCTCGGTCTCGTGGCCCCTGAACCTTATCAACCGTTGGTATATCAGGCGTCGGAGCTTGTTTCTGCACAGGAATTCGTCACTTTTGGCTCACCGGCCTCGGACAAGGTCGGTGCAGACGAAAGCGATAGCGACCCCCGCCTGCACCGGTCCAAGCCCAGTCTGGATGTCGGTCCGCCTGCCAGCGGCCCTCCCCGTTTGGCAGGCGCATCGATCAGTGTTGCCACAGCAGCGATGAATGAGAAGCGGCCGGAAGTTCCGGCCTCCGACCCCGGCTATGACTCCCGGCCGCTCCTTAATTCGCTTCCCTGGGGTGCAAAGAATGATTTGGCGATCGGTACCCGTCTTGGGTGGATTTTCGCCATATCAGTTGGCTCAGCACTGGCGTTTGGCGCGATTCTCGCAGCGCTCGCCGCTCTGAAGTCCCTGATCTAACCTCTTCCGGCCGATCCGTCGTCCGGAAGGACGACCCAACAGTGCGGCGCGAATCAGCGTCCGCACACAGGAAAGGATTGCCCAAATGCTTAAAGAACGTCGCCTCGCCGCCAATTCCGTCGCTGAAAAGCTGTTCGCCGCCGAAGCCGCCATCGATGCCGCTGTCGCCGCCGTTGCCCAGCTCACTGCAGTGATGCCGATGGCACGCCAGGATGCCCATCTCGCCGCCTGCATCGGTCAGGACGCCCTGATGTCCGCCATGAAGACCTGCATGCAGCTCGGTGAAGCCCGCGCCCAGATCATCAACACCCATCAGGCGCTGCGCGAAACCCAGATCAACATCGGCCTTGGCGCCGTCGCGTTCAACGACATGAACTGCCCGCCCTCGGCTATTGCCGAAACCGATGCGCCGCGCCGTCACCTGACGATTGCCGCCTGATCCAGCCCGTCTTTGCATCGATGGTCCCACCGCGGGGGACCGTCCTGCCAAAGACACGAAATCCCATTTTTCCCCGGAGGGAATCATGTTTCAGTTCATGGGTTTGGCCGCTCTGTTCGGCAGTGTGTTCATGGCTTGGCGTTGGGGCGGGCGCGACGAAAAGATCGCAGCGCTCGGCTTTCTGCTCGCCACCCTGGCCACATCGCTGGCCAATCAAAGCCAATATGCGCACACCGAAACCGGCGTGCTTGTTGTCGATCTGGCGCTGCTCGCCGGCCTGCTGACGCTCGCTCTGCGCAGCGATCGCTTCTGGCCGATGTGGGCCGCTGCCTTCCAGTTGGTCGGCATCACCGTCCATGTTGCCAGCATGACCGAGCAAGGCGATTTTGCCTGGGCTTATGCTGTCGGCCTGATCTTCTGGTCCTATCCAGTCTTGCTGGCACTGATGGCCGGCACCTGGCTCGAGGCGCGTTACCGCAGCAACTGATACCGTTTGCGTCAGTCCGCCATACCCGTTGGCGGCCTCACGCACACGCTGTCCAAGCTGTTCTTTCCTGAACTTGGCGGGGGTGGTCATGCCACCCTCGCTCCTTCG
>NZ_JANPCD010000135.1:0-16654 GCF_031430775.1 Sandarakinorhabdus sp.
AGGCCCGCGTTTCCTCCGCATCCCGGCAGCGATAGGCGCTGTGATGGATACCCTTGATGGCGTGCGTCATGGCTGTATCTCCCGTAACCCGCACGATGGTGTCACGGAGCGCGACCGCCGCAAAGCTGCCGATTGTGCGCAGGCGCTCAGCTGTTCACTGCAACCATGAAATAGTTCACCGACAGATCATCGCCCATCACAAAGCCGCGCACAGGCGACCAGCCCAGCCCCTTTTGCCGGGCGACATGCAAACCAACGTTTGTCAGCGCCTCAGCCAATTCTGCCGGCTGGAAAAATCGGCTCCAGTCATGGGCGCCGCGCGGAATGGTGCGCGTGATGTATTCCGCGCCGGCTATGACGACACCCCAGCTGGCGGCAGTGCGGTTGGGCGTGGACAGCACGGCCATGCCGCCCGGCACCAACAATTCCGCCAGCGCGGCGAAGAAGCTGTCGCGGCCGGCGACATGCTCGACGACTTCGAGGCAGGTTACGAGGTCGAAGCGGGCGCCGGTTGCCGCCAATTCCTCGGCCGAAGTGTGACGGTAATCGATGGCAAGGCCGCCGGCGCTGGCGTGGTCCTGTGCCACGGCAATGTTCTGCGCTGCGGCATCGATGGCGGTGACGGCGGCGCCCATGCGCGCCAGCGGTTCGGCCATCAGCCCGGCGCCGCAACCGATATCGAGCGCAGTGAGGCCCGCCAGCGGCGTGCGGCTGCGGACGGAGCGGGCAAAGTGGCTGGCCGCCTGGTCGCGGATGAACGCGCTGCGCACCGGGGTGATGCGGTGGAGCATGGCGGACGAGCCCTTGGGGTTCCACCAGTCCTGCGCCAGTGCGCCGAAAAAGGCGGCTTCGTCGGGGTTGATGCTGGGCGAGAGTGCGGCGCTGTCCATCTGGCTTCCTTGCGCACAAGTCAGGCTTGCTTGCCAATGCGGCATTGCGTTCCTATCAGGTACAAAATCCCGCATCAGCCGAATTCGTCAGGATAGCAGACCCCAGCCCATGGCACGCATCGTTATGAAATTCGGCGGCACGTCCATGGCCGGCACCGAGCGCATTCGCGGCGTTGCTGCACGGGTGAAGCGCGAAGTGGATGCCGGCAACCAGGTCGCTGTCGTGGTGTCGGCCATGGCGGGCGAAACCGACCGGCTGGTCGGCTTTTGCCGCGAGGCGTCACCGCTGGCCGATCCGCGCGAGTATGATGTGGTGGTCGCGGCCGGCGAGCAGATAACCGCAGGCTTGCTGGCCATCGCGCTGCAATCGATGGGCATGAAGGCACGGTCATGGCTGGGCTGGCAATTGCCGATCCGGTCATCGTCGGCGCACAGCGTCGCGCGCATCGAAGACATCGAAACAGACGCCATCCTGGAAAGCATGGCGCGCGGCGAAGTGGCCGTGGTGCCCGGTTTTCAGGGACTGGCGTCCGATAATCGCATCACCACCTTGGGTCGCGGCGGATCGGACACATCGGCGGTGGCGCTGGCGGCTGCGCTGAAGGCTGACCAGTGCGACATCTATACCGATGTCGATGGGGTCTATACGACCGATCCGCGCATCGTGCCGCGCGCACGCAAGCTGGACCGCATCACCTATGAGGAAATGCTGGAGCTTGCGTCAGTTGGTGCCAAGGTGTTGCAGACACGGTCGGTCGAATTGGCCATGAAGGAAAAGGTGCGGGTTCAGGTATTGTCGAGCTTTACCGACACACCTGGCACGTTCGTTGTTGACGAGGATGAGGACATGGAACGCGAGCTGGTGGCCGGCGTCGCCTATGACAAGAACGAAGCCAAGGTGACGCTGGTACGCGTGCCCGACAGGCCGGGCGTAGTCGCGGCCATATTCGGGCCATTGGCAGACGCCAATATCAACGTCGACATGATCGTGCAGAACATCGCCAAGGAAGAAGGCACCACGGACGTCACGTTCACCGTGCCCAAGACGCAGCTGCCGCAATCGCTGGATGTGCTGGCCAAGGCGCATGGGGCGATCGGCTATGCACAAATCCTGTCGGATGCCAGCGTCGCCAAGATTTCGGTCGTGGGTGTCGGCATGCGCAGCCATGCCGGCGTGGCGGCGACCATGTTCCGGGCGCTGGCGGACCGGGGGATCAACATTCAGGCGATCACGACATCCGAGATCAAGGTCTCGGTACTGATTTCCGAAGAATATGTCGAACTGGCCGTGCGCGTGCTGCACACCGCCTATGGGCTGGACGGCCCGGCCAAGGGGGATTCATGACACGTCTTGATGCGCGCTCAGCACAGCTTGATGCGCGTTCCGCACAGCTTGATGCGCGCTCCGCGAGGGGCCGCGAATTCCTCGGCTCGCGCCACGCCATCATGGCCGGCGCAATGACCTGGGTGTCGGAACGCCATCTCGTGTCGGCGATTTCCAATGCCGGCGGCTTTGGCGTCATCGCCTGCGGGGCCATGCCGCCTGCCATTTTGGACGCCGAAATCGCAGCTACCAAGGCGCTGACCGACAAGCCGTTCGGCGTCAACCTCATCACGCTGCACCCGCAGATGGACGAATTGATCGCGATCTGCGCCAAGCATCAGGTCAGCCATGTCGTGCTGGCGGGCGGGCTGCCGTCCGGGCCAGCCATTGCCGCCATCAAGGGCAATGGTGCCAAGCTGATGTGCTTTGCACCCACGGCGGCGCTGGCGAAGAAACTGGTGCGTTCGGGCGTCGATGCCATCATCATCGAAGGGTCCGAAGCCGGCGGCCATATCGGCCCTGTGTCGCTGACCGTGCTTGCGCAGGAGATCCTGCCGGTCATCACCGAAGTGCCGGTGTTTGTTGCCGGCGGCATCGGGCGCGGCTCGGCGATTGCCGCCTTTCTCGACATGGGTGCCAGCGGTGTCCAGCTGGGCACGCGCTTTGCAGCGTCGGCGGAATCGGTGGCGCATGCCAATTTCAAAAAGGCCTTCATCCGGGCCAGCGCCCGTGATGCCATTGCCAGCGTGCAAATCGACCCGCGCCTGCCGGTGATACCGGTGCGTGCGCTCAAGAACGCCGGCGGCGAAGCCTTCATGGCCAAGCAGCGCGAAATTGCCGAAGCGGTCAACCGGGGCGAGATGGACCTGGCCGCCGGGCAATTGCAGATCGAGCATTACTGGGCCGGCGCCCTGCGCCGCGCGGTGGTGGACGGCGATGTCGAAACCGGCAGCCTGATGGCCGGGCAATCAGTGGGCATGGTGACGGCGGTTCAGCCGGTGGCCGAAATCATCGCCGAGCTGGTGGCCGAGGCGGAAACCGCACTGGCTGCGCGCGCACCATCAGCCGGGCCGCCAAAGCTGGCGGCTGCCTGATGGTCGCGGTCAACGCCGCCCGGGAAATCCTGCGCCGCCTTCACGATGTGATGGCAGGGCGGACGGCGGCGCAGGCCAAACTGAACCAAGTCGTCAAGATCGTTGCCGATGAACTGGGCAGCGAGGTCGCGTCCATCTATCTGCTGCGCGACGGGATGCTGGAGCTGTTCGCAACGCAGGGCCTGGCGCAATCGGCTGTGCATGTCACCCGCCTGTCGATGGGCCAGGGCCTTGTCGGCACCATCGCCCGCAGCCGCGAAGCCATGAGCCTCGCCGAAGCCAAGGCGCATCCCGATTTCGCCTATCGGCCCGAAACCGGCGAGGATGATTTCCACAGCTTTGCCGGCGTGCCCATCGTGCGGCGCGAATCCGCCATCGGCGTGCTGGCGGTGCAGCACCGCGAGCCGCGCGACTATGCCGAGGTCGAGATCGAGGCGCTGCAAACCGTTGCCATGGTGCTGTCGGAGCTGATCCACGGTGCCGGGCTGGTCGATGATGCCCAGGCGGCGCGGGCGCGGGCGGCAAATTCCGGCCCGGCGCGTCTCAATGGCCTCAAGCTGGTCGATGGCATCGCGCGCGGCCAGGCGGTGTTCCACCAGCCGCGCGTCGTCATCGAACATACGGTCGCCGAAGACACCGACGCCGAACGCGAGCGGCTGGTCACGGCCTTTCGCCAGATGCGTGAACAGATCGATTCGATGATGGGGCAGGCCGAATTCACCGGCGCCGGCGATCATCACGACATTCTCGAAACCTACAAGATGTTCGCCTATGACGAAGGCTGGGCGCGGCGCATCAACGAAGCCATCGAGACCGGCCTGACCGCCGAAGCCGCCATCGAACGGGTGCAGGCCCGCACGCGCTCGCGGATGCGGTCCATCGATGATCCCTATTTGCGCGAACGGCTGACCGATCTCGATGATCTGGCCAACCGGCTGCTACGCATATTGTCGGGGCAATTGTCCACCGCCGCCCAGATGGGCTTGCAGGGCGATACCATCCTGGTTGCCCGTAATCTGGGGCCGGCCGAGCTGCTGGAATATGACAAGCGCCATCTCAAGGGTGTGGTGCTCGAGGAAGGCAGCCTGACGGCCCATGTCATCATCGTGGCGCGCGCCATGGGGGTGCCGGTGCTGGGCCGCGTCCACGAATTGTTCGCGCAAGTTGCCGAAGGTGACGAGCTGATCGTCGATGGCGGCAATGGCGCACTGCTGGTGCGGCCGGCCGCCGCCATGATCAAATCCTATCAGGCGATGCGCGTGCTCAAAGCCCGCCAGGCCGAGCAATGGGCGCGGCTGCGTGACCTTCCGGCGCTGTCGAAAGATGGGCACAGCATCGCGCTGATGATGAATGCAGGTCTTGCCGGCGATGCCGCCGCCCTCGATCTGACCGGCGCCGATGGCATTGGCCTGTTTCGCACCGAATTCCAGTTTCTCGTGTCGGCCACCCTGCCCCGGCGCGAACGGCAGCAGGCGTTGTATTCGCAAGTGCTGGCCAGCGCCGGCGCGCGCCCAGTGGTGTTCCGCACCATCGATATCGGCGGCGACAAGTCGGTGCCGTATCTGTCAGGCGACAACGAGGACGAAAACCCCGCCATGGGCTGGCGGGCGCTGCGGCTGGCGCTGGGCCGGTCGGGCCTGATGAAGGTGCAGGCCCGTGCGCTGTTGCAGGCCGCTGCCGGCCAGACGCTGCGCATCATGTTCCCGATGATCAGCGAGCCATGGGAATTTGCCGAGGCGCGGGCGCTGGTCGAGGCGCAAAAGGCGCTGATCGTGCGCCAGGGCCATGCGCTGCCGACCGAGATTCAATATGGCGCGATGATCGAGGTGCCGGCCTTGATCGAAACGCTCGATGTGCTGCTGCCAATGGTGGATTTCGTGTCGGTCGGCACCAACGACCTGACGCAGTTCCTGTTTGCTGCCGACCGTGCCAATCCGCGGCTGGCCGACCGCTATGACTGGCTGTCGCCGGCGATCCTGCGCGTCATCCGCCGCATCGTGCGCGCTGCCCGCGATGCCGATGTGCCGGTGACGGTGTGCGGCGAAATGGGTGGGCGGCCGCTGGAGGCGCTGGCGTTGATGGCCATCGGCGTGGAACGGCTGTCGATAACGCCGGCTGCCATCGGGCCGATAAAGGCGATGGTGCGGTCTGCCAATCTGGCGCCGCTGGCCGAAGCCATGAACCTGTGGCTGGATGCGCCCGGCACCAATATCCGCACGCAATTGCAGACAACAGCGACCCTTCAGGGCATCGCGCTGGCCTGAGCCTTATTCCGGAAACACCTTGTGCCAGTTGGTCACCGAACGCGATTCGAACAGTCCGGCCTGATGATAGGGATCGCCGTTGGCAAAGGCGATGGCGGTATCGCGGTCGTCAAAATCGATGATCAGCAGCGACCCCATGGCACGGCCGTCAGGGCGCAGCAGGGGGCCGGCGACCAGCACATCGCCTCGCACGGTGTTGATATGGGCCAGATGCGCCGGGCGCGTCGCCAGGCGCAGTTCGGCCGAATCGGGCCGGTCGATGCAATGAATAGCAAAATAGGGCATGGATCAGACCTGAAAACGCACGCTGATTCGCTGCCGTGCAAACAAGGTCTAGCCCGGCGCACCGCCGGCGAAAAGGGGACATGCGCAAAAGTCTGATCGTCGTGCCGGGGGTGCTGCTGTGCTGCATCCTTGCGCTTGCCGGACAGGCACTGGCGCCGCGTCTGGGCCTGTCCGTGCCTGGGCCAGTCATCGGGCTTGGCCTGTATCTCGCCTGGCTGTTGTGGGGGCGCGGCATCGGCTGGTCGCGCCCCGGCGCCGATTTGCTGCTGCGCTGGCTGGGCGCCTTGATCGTTCCGGCACTGGTCGGGGTTGCCGATGTGGTCCGGGAACCGGGGGTTGCGACCCTGAAGATCTTGCTGATCATCGCGGTCACCACACCTTTGACAGCATTGGCGACGGCGCTGGCATGGCGGTTTTTGTCACAAAAAAAAGACACTTAACGTGCTATTTAAGTCTTGCACGGGCTGCAAACCGCCAGTTATGGTTTCAGTAATATTAACGCAGGGGAAATATTCGTGAGTTTCAAGTTTTTCGGAAGCGCTGTTATTGGCGCCGCACTGCTTTCCACAACGGCCGCATCGGCTGCTCCAAGGTACAGGCTTGTCGTTCTGGCGCCGCCGGCCAATGCCACGACATCGGTCGCTCGTGCCATCAGTGCCAACGGTCAGATCACCGGCGAAGCACCGATCGGTGCGGACGCGGTCGGCAACACCGCCACCAATTATGGCAGCGTCGGCAATTTGGCCAGCACTGCCATTCCCGGGCCGGCCGGAACCACCAACAGCTTCACGCGCGGCATCAACGATAGCGGCGTTGCCGCCGGCACCGCGCAGAACAACGTTGCCAACACCAGCCAGGCAATTCTGGCCAGCACCAGCGGGCTCACCTTGCTGAATGCCGCCAGCGGCTTTGCCAATGCCGGCGCTACCGGTATCAACAACGGTGGCACAGTGGTCGGCTACAGCCAGTCCATCGGTATCTTCGCCGCCGAAGGCACCGCTCGGCCGATCAGCGCTGGCCAAGGCCAGCAAACCGCCACTGTGTGGGACGCGTTGGGCAACGCCAGCACGCTGGCCAATCCGTTTGGCAATTTCAACAGCCTTGCAACGGCCGTCAACGCCGCTGGCCAGGTGGCAGGCGCTGCCAACCGCAGCGCCGGCGCAGTGTCCAACGCCGTAATCTGGAACGGCGCCAACGCCACCGCGCTGGCCACGCTGGGCACTGAACGTTCCACTGCCCGCTCCATCAGCAGCACGGGCTGGGTAGCAGGTCGTACCGATCAATTGTCGGATGGCAGCTTTGTGGGCAGCGTTTGGGACAGCGCCGGCGCCAAATTCGGCCTGGCCCCCGTGGCCGGCTGCGGCATGAGCGACCTGCGCAGCATCAATTCCAAAAACACCGTGGTGGGCTTTTCCTTGAACGGGGCCTGCTCAGGTGTTGCAACGGCGTCACTGTGGCAATGGAATGGCAGCGGTTTTGACGGCTTTGAACTGGGTTCGCTGGTGGTCAATCTGAACGGATTCACCCTGCAGGCGCCTCAGGGCATCAACGACCTTGGCCAGATTGTCGGCTTTGGTTTCGATGCGCAGGGCAACACGCGCGGCTATCTGCTCACCGCTGTTCCCGAACCGGCAAGCTGGGCAATGCTGATCTGCGGCTTTGGCCTGGTCGGTGCGGCCGCGCGCCGTCGCCGCCTGGCAGTGTCGGCCTGACATCCAAAGTGCCGATGTTGCCGCATTTTGGCGACATCGGCACAATGATCCTGTGCTGCGGCGCGGTGCTTACCGGCTTTGCCGGTGCCCGCGCCGTTTCGCTGCGCCTTGGCAATCCGCCATTGGCCAGTCCGGTGCTCGTCACCGCGATCGGCGCTGTCGTCCTGATCTGGCTGCTGGGCATGCCGCAGGCGCGCTTTGCCGAGGCGACGGCGCCGCTGCGCTGGCTGCTCGGTCCGGCGCTGATCGCCATGGCCGTCATCATCATTCGCAGCCGGCCCTTGTTGCGCCGCCGCCCCTGGCCAATGATCGGCGCCGCGTTTGTCGGAACCATTGTCGGCGTCGGCAGCGCCGCGGCCATGGTCTGGCTGCTAGATGTGCCGGCGCCCTATGATGCGGCGCTGACCACCAAATCCGTCACCGCGCCATTTGCCGTGGCCATTCAAGGCAGGGCGGGCGGCCCCGTTGCACTGGCTGCGGCGCTGTCGGTGTTGACCGGCGTCATCGGCACGTTGCTGGTGCCGCCGTTGCTGACGGCGCTGCGAATCACCGATCCGGCGGCGCGCGGGCTGGCGCTGGGCGCGTCGGCCCATATCGTCGCCACGGACTGGCTGCTGCGCCGCGATCCGGATACCGCTGCCATATCGGCCCTCGCGCTGGTGCTGGTCGGACTGATGGCGGCGGTGCTGGTGCCTGTCATCGGCTGACCGCGTGTCGGGCGGTCCATGACAGTTGACGGATGGGCGAGGCTTCGCTATTTGCCCGCCTCTGTCGTCCAGCCTTTCGAGTCTGGCAGCTGCTCTTTTTTTGAACAGGATTTTGACGATGTCGCGCGTTTGCGAACTCACCGCCAAGGGCCGCATGGTCGGCAACAACGTGTCCCACGCCAACAACAAGACCAAGCGCACGTTCCTGCCCAACCTGCAGAATGTCACGCTGATGTCTGATTCGCTGGGCCGCTCGGTGCGCCTGCGCGTTTCGATGAACGGCCTGCGTTCTGTCGAACATGTCGGCGGTCTCGACAATTGGCTCGTCAAGACCAAGGACGAGCTGCTGTCCGATCGTTGCGTCAAGCTGAAGCGCGAAATCAACAAGAAGGTTGCCGTCGTCGCTGCCTGATTGGCACCAGCGCACAATTTCATGACAACGGCCGGGTGACCCCCGGCCGTTTTCGTGTCAGCCTGACATGATGAACGCTGCCTCCCCTGTTCGCGCCTGCACCCTCGCCGATGTGCCCGTGGTAACCGATATCCTCGCGCGCGCCTTTCAGGACGATCCGGCCATGACGTGGATCTGGCCGGATGCGGCGCAGCGCAGCAGGCGCCTGCCCCGGTTTTTCGACCTCATCACCCACACCGACGTTGATCCGGCGCATTGGCACATCGCGCTGGACCGTGACGGCCAGCCAGCGGCCGCTGCCCTATGGCGGCGGCCGTCGCGGTGGGAAGTGCCGACCCGCGCGATGCTGCGCCAGTTGCCGCGTCTTGTCGGCACCTTTGGCCGCGACCTGCCGCGCGCGCTCAGGCTGCAGGGCCTGCTCGATGCCAACCATATGCGCTACCGCCATTGGTATCTCCAGTTTGTCGGCTGTCTGCCGCGCTCGCAGGGCCAGGGGCTGGGCGGCGCTGTCATCCGCGCCGGGCTGGCGCGCGCCGACGAATCGGGCCTGCCCGCTTATCTGGAAACAGCGACGCCCGACAATGTCGGGCTCTACCAGGCGCTGGGGTTCGATATCATCAAGACCTATGGGATGACCGGCGGACCGGACTTCTGGTCGATGTGCCGGCCGGCGCCGGGGAAGGACCATGCAAGCCATGCGCATTGAACCCTGTCTGCTGTCGCTGATCTTCGCAGGTCCGGCGCTGGCGGCACCCGGAACGGTGCTGATGCCGGAAAACCCCGCAGCGCGGGCGCAGCAAGAGCAATATGGCTATGCCGAGGCCGTCATCGTCGGCGACACCATCTATCTGTCCGGCGTCATAGCCGGGCCGGCCCCGGGCGAAACCAGCCTGGAGCCGGCCTATGAACGAGCGTTCGCCCATATCGCATCGATTCTGGCGCGCGCCGGGGCAAGCTGGGCCGATGTAGCCGACATGACGACCTTTCACACGGACCTGCCGGCACAGATTGCGGCCTGCACAGCGGTCAAGAACCGCTACGTCAAGGCGCCCTTCCCGGCCTGGACGGCCATCGGCATTTCCCGGTTGTTCGAACCGACCGGCATCACGGAAATCAAGGTGACGGCGCACCGCCGGCCGAGATAACGTCCGCCGGCAGTTCCAGCTTCATCAGGATGGTCGCCTGCAACGCCGACAGATTGTCGTCGCTGATGATGTATATGAATGTGCGCTCGCCCTTGTGGCGCACAGCCATGCCTTCGAAATTGTCCCACACCAGCGGCGGCCCCCATCGCGCCAGCAGCCGGGCCGGGGCGAGGTCGCTGCGGCCGTCCAGCACCGGGCCCAAATCGACCATCGTGATGGCGGAGCTGCGCTCAAGCGGCGTGAAGCGCCGGTGGAGCACAAGAATATGGCGGCCATCGATGACCACGGCATCGACCGGGCTGAAACCGGCCACGCCGTCCACGCCGATGCTGCGCGTGTGCGCGCCCCGCGTCAGCAGCGCGCGCCGCGACCCGTCTGGCCGGACCAGGGTTTCGGCGATGATGATGCGGGCGCCGCCGGGCAAGCGCACCATGGCTTCACCGCCGCTGTTCGCGGGCCAGCCCATCTGCGCCGTGAGCCGTTCGTCGCGCACCGCCGTCATGGCCATCGGCTGCCCGGTGAAATGCATGATACGGTGCTGCTGTTCATAGCTGACTTGCGCGGTGCCGGAGGCCGGGTCCCAGACCAGCGCCTCGGCATCGCCGGCGGATTTGGTCGGCGCCGGCTGGCCGTCAAGTCCGGGGATCGGCGCCATGCGCATCCCGGTCACGCCAGTCAGCCGGTCGCCAGCCTCGACGGTCGCAAACGCCAGCCAGTTGCCGGTGTCCGATACCGACAGGAAGCCGTCAGGGCCGGCCGCAAGCGCAGATATGGCGCCGAAATCTGCCGATGCCGCGCGCAGCCGGATTGCCCCCAGAAAGCGCAGATCGCCAAGCCACTCCTGCGCCAGCGGCAAAGGTTCGGCTGTGGCGGCAAGCGTGACGGCGACCGGCAGAGCGGCGCTGTGCGGCGGCTTCAGGCTGTCGACACAGGACGCCAGCGCCGCTGCGATGACGAGAAAGGACAAAAGCCGGGAAAACATCGTCGATGCCCATAGCAGCGCCGCGTGCGAGCCGCTATCGCTGCGCGCAATGCCCATGTCCCAGCCTGCAGACCCCCAGCATACAAGCCCCCAGCATATCCTGGCGCATGTCTTTGGTTTCCCCAGCTTTCGCGGGCTGCAGGCGCCGATCATTGCCGATGTCTGTGCCGGCCAGGACGTACTGGCGATCATGCCGACGGGATCGGGCAAGTCGTTGTGCTACCAGATCCCGGCGCTGGTGCGGCCGGGAACGGCGCTGGTCATTTCGCCGCTGATCGCATTGATGCAGGACCAGGTGCGGGCGCTGCGGGCGCTGGGAGTCAATGCCGCCGCGCTCAACAGCCAGTCCGAAAACTCCGAGGACACGATCCGCGCGTTGCAGGATGGCACGCTCGACTTGTTGTATGTGGCGCCCGAACGCGCGCTGATGGATGGCTTCATGACCATGGTGGCGCGCGCCGAAATCGCGCTGGTCGCCATCGACGAGGCGCATTGCGTCAGCCAATGGGGCCATGATTTCCGCCCCGAATATCGCCAGCTCCGCCAGCTTTGCGACGCCCTGCCCGGCGTGCCGCGCGTGGCATTGACCGCCACGGCCGATGTCGAAACCCGCGCCGACATCTGCGCCCAGCTCGGCATTGCGCCCGAACGCATGGTCGTCGCCGGGTTTGACCGGCCCAATATCCGCTACGAAGTCGTCGCCAAGGACAATGTCCGCAAGCAACTGCTGGATTTTGTCGGCCGGCAGGGCGGGCGGCCGGGCATCGTCTATGCACCCACCCGCGCCGCCGCCGACAAGGTTGCGGTCTGGCTGGCCGAGGCCGGAGTGAACGCCCGCGCTTATCACGCCGGGTTGGACGGTCATGTCCGGTCGCGCAACCAGGCCGATTTCGTCAAATCCGAGGATATGGTGATGGCCGCGACCATTGCGTTCGGCATGGGCATCGACAAGCCCGATGTGCGCTTTGTTGCCCATGTCGGCCTGCCCAAATCCATCGAAGCCTATTATCAGGAAACCGGCCGCGCGGGCCGCGACGGAGACCCGGCGGTGGCGCATCTGATCTGGGGCGCCGAAGATGTCGCGCGGCTGCGCCAGTTCATCGCGCAGGGCGAGGCCAGCCCGGTACAGCAACGGCTGGCCAGCACGCGGCTCGATGCGCTGGTCGGCTTTCTGGAAACACCGAGCTGTCGGCGCGGGCCGCTATTGCAATATTTCGGCGAACCGCGCCCCGAACCATGCGGCAACTGCGACAATTGCCTGGCGCCGCCGCAGGTCGAGGATGTCACCGAAGCCGCGCGCAAGCTGCTGTCGGCGGTGTATCGCACCGGGCAGCGGTTCGGCATGGGCCATGTCATCGGCGTGCTGGCAGGCCGCAGCGACGAGCGCGCGACGCGTTTTGGCCATGACCGGCTTTCGGTGTTCGGCATCGGCGCCGATGTGCCTGACAGCGAATGGAAACGGCTGGCGCGCCAGTTGGAAGTGGCCGAGGCGCTGGTGCGCGAGCCGGAGCATGGCGGACTGATGTTGGGACCACGGGCGCGGGCAATCCTGAAGGGCGAGGCCGGCGTTGCCATGACGCGCGCCGCCCCCAAGACGGCCGAAAGGACCGCAAAAGCCGCCAGCATGGCCCAGGTCAACCCGCGCGACGCCGCGTTGTTCGAGGCCTTGCGGGCCATCAGACGGCAGCTGGCCGCCGAGGCCAGCCTGCCGCCCTATGTCATTTTCCACGATTCGACATTGCGCGCCATGGCGGCGAGCCGGCCGGGCACGCTTGCCGAAATGGCGCGCGTGCCCGGCGTTGGCGATCGCAAGCTCAGTGCCTATGGCGAGGCATTCCTGGCTGCCATCACTGCTGATTGAACCTTACCAGCCGCGATTGTCGTTGCGATTGCGGCAGCTGCTGCGTTCGATGGCATTGCCCGCAACCGCGCCGGCAATGGCGCCGAAGATCGTTCCCGCCGTGCGGTTGCGGCGCCCGCCAAGGCCATAGCCGACCGCGCCGCCGGCAAGACCGCCCACCACGGCGCCGGTGCCGCCGCTGCAGCGACGTTCATCGCGATAGCCGCGCTGGTCGTTATTGCCGCGCTGGTCATAATAGCCGGGGGGCGGGCCGTTCTGGCCATATTGGCCCTGCTGTCCCCACCCGCTCTGCTCATAGGCCGGCGGAAAACCCTGATCGCCGTAACGCGAATAGGCCTGCGGCGCATAGGCTTGCGCCTGGGGCGCGGACTGGGCGTGCTGCTGATACATCTGGAACAACGGGCCACCGCCCTGCCATTCCTGTGCCGCAACCGGCGCTGCCATGGTCATGAGCAACATCGCGGAAATGATCGTCTTCACCTTGAGAAACTCCCCTGTTTCAAGAATTGGCCTGTTTCAAGAATTGGCCTGCTTCAAAAACCGGATGCCAAACACTGATCCAGTCCGTGCTGCACTGTCCTGCGCGCCTCACCTGTTCACAATGGCTGACAAGGGGTGAACTCTTTCTGAACTGGCAGGTCAGCCTGCGTTCACCCATCATCGGCCAGTTTGCAGTGAATTCAAGTCCGCACATTCGGGCCGCATCACTGCAACACAGGAGACGTTCATGTCGAAATCACTCAGGTCGAAATCACTGGCGGGCATGGTCATCGCCGCCATGCTTGCAGCAACGCCGCTGGCCCCCGCCATGGCCCAGAACCGCGCGCCGCAGGGACAACAGGCATCGCGGTTCGAATTCGACGGCAAGACCTATCAGACCCGCAGCCAGTGCCTGGCCGCCAAGAAGCGCGCCCAGAAACGTGGGACCATCGTCGGCGCTGTAGCAGCCGGCGCCGGCGCAGCCCTGCTCGGCGGCAATCTGGGCGAAACCGCACTGGTGGCTGGTGGCGGCGCGCTGCTGGGCCGTGAACTGGGCCGGAACAGCAAGAAATGCTGATGTCCCGGACTGGTTGACGGCCGGAAGACACAGCCCATGCGCCTCAACCACGTCACCTTGCCGGCGACCGATCTTGCCGCCTCTTGCGCTTTTTACGAGGCGCTGGGCCTGAAGCTGATCGTTCTCGCTGCGCCGCGTTATGCGCGCTTTGCCGTCGATGATCACAGCACGCTGTCGGTCGAGGTAACCGGCGATGGCCGCGCCGGCACGGCCGAAATCTTCATCGCCTGTGACATTGTCGATGATGATGTTGCACAGGCGATGGCCAATGGCCTGGTGTTCGACACCCCGCCGACCGACCAGAGCTATCTGTGGCGCACCGCCGGCCTGACCGACCCGGCGGGCAATCGCATCGTGCTGTTCACACCCGGCAGCAACCAGCATTTCCCGCCGTGGCGGCTGGAAACCAGGCGGGCCTGAGGCGTCAACCCGAACATGACGCGCCGCCAAGCACGCAAAACCGCGCGCAGTGCGGGTGGTTGAGAGCCACGGGCCGAGACGCTTCCGCAAGGGTCGTGCCAAGCTCGAACTGCGGATCATAGGCGAGCAGGGTGCAGGCGAGCACGGCGGGCCGATCGGCGCCGCGCCGGCGCACCACCATGCGCGATGACGCGCACATGATGCTGGCTGGCGAGACATCCAATATGCCCCAGCACGCCGTGGTGATTTCGGGTACATCCGCGCTGGCATCCATTTCGGGGAACAGCACCAGCGGCGGACAGGGCAGACCCTGCCCGGCAAAAAGCGCCGCATAGCCGGCGGTTGCCGCCGCTTCGCTCTCGCCGGCCAGGTGCCGGCCGGCGATGGCGATGGCAAAGCCCTGGCCGGCCAGCCAGCGGATGCCATCAAGGGCGATGGCAAAGCTGCCGTCACCCCGCTCGGCATCATGAATGGCGGCGCTGAAGTGATCGAGACTGATACGAAATGTCAGCCGTTCGCGTGACAGTTTCCCCACCTCTGCCTCGAAGCGGCGCAGCGGCCGCATCGCGTTGGTCAGCACCAGCACATCGAAACCGCGCTGCTGCACCAGAGCGATCATCGCCGGGAAATCGCGATTCATGAAAGGTTCGCCGCCGGTGAAGCCGATCTCGCGCACCGGCAGGCCATCGCGGGCGATTTCGTCGAGATAAAGCGTCAGGTCGGCCAAAGTCAGATACACAAGCGCATCGTTGGTCGGCGAGCTTTCGATGTAGCACCCTCGGCAAGCGAGGTTGCACAGCGTGCCCGTGTTGAACCACAGGGTGGTCAGCCCGCCGAGCGTGACGCTGGCGCGCGCTTCGCCCTTGGCTGTCAACAGCGGATCGCGAAACTTGGCTGGATCGAGCGGTTTGGCGCCGACGGCAAAAGGCGAAGCTGCGGTGATGGCAAAGGCTCCCGGATGTAGTGTTGCGCGCATGTTTACAGCAAAATTTCAGCAGCGACGTAACCCGTTTTCGCGTATCTGCGAAGGACGGGTGAGCAGCGGGGACGTGGTCGGCGCATGAATTTGGAAGACAGCTGGAGCCATCGCGGCCAGATCGATCGCGCCGCCGGCAAGGGCTGCTGCTGAGCGATGCGGATACTGGTCACCGGTGCTGCCGGACTGATTGGCAGCGAGCTTTGCGCGCGGCTGGCGTCCGCCGGCCATGCGGTGACGGCGCTGGTGCACCGGCGGCATGCGCTCACCGACAATCGCGGGTCTGTCGTGCCGAGCCGGGCCGAGGGTGCAGAGCCGGCGCCGGGTGAAGTCGTCACTCGTGGCGGCGATGTACGGCTGCCCGGGCTGGGGCTGGCGCAGGTGCCTGCCAATGACCTGCTGGTGCATTGCGCAGCGGTGACGGCTTTCGATGCGGCCGAAGATGTGTACCGCGCAGTGAATATCGATGGCACACGCCATGCCATCGCTGCGGCGCGGGCGAGCGGCGCCGGGCTGCTGCATGTCTCCACCGCCTATGTCTGCGGGACGACCGATGGCCCTATCGCGCCGGGGTTCACGGGGGCCGCCTTCACCAACGGCTATGAAGCCAGCAAGGCGGCAGGCGAGGCGCTGGTGCGCGCGTCAGGCTTGCCATTCGCCATCGCACGGCCTTCGGTGGTGGTCGGCGACTGGACGAGCGGGCAGATTTCGCGATTTGAAAACATCTACATGATCTTCAAGCTGATTGCCGAAGGCCGCATCCGCACCCTGCCGGCGGCAGCGGGCGCGACGCTCGACCTGGTGCCGATCGACCATGTGATTGCCGGCCTGATAGTGATGACCGAGCGCTTTGCCGATCTGGCGGGGCAGACAGTGCATCTGACGGCACAAGCGCCGACGCCGATCCCCGCCATCGGCACCGCCATGGCGCGTGCCGGGCTGGGAACGCCGGATTTCGTGGCGCCGGCGCAATTCGACCCGGCGCATTTGCCCGCCGGCGAACGTCGCTGGCACGCGGCGGCCGCGACGCTCTACACCGCCTATCTGCTGCGCGACCCGCGTTTCGTCGCGGATTGCGCGCTGCTGCCACCGTGCCCGCCGACTGACGCGGCATGGATGGACCGGCTGATTGCGTTTGCTGTAGCGGCGAGGTTCGTGCGGGTGAAGGCCGCCGCCTGACACTCACCGTATGCCACAATCCCGCGCGCCCCTCCCCACGTATCACCTGCGGCGGTGGGGGACACAGTGGAACGGCTGCTTACGCCCCAGTTGCAGACATCTGCCCAAATCGGCATTCATGCGGAAGGAGCTGACTTATGCGGATGATCTTGTGCTTCCTGCTTAGCCTGATTGCAGTGGTCTTTGCGGTTGTTGGAACAACGATGCCGCTCACGCTTCACGCTCAAGCTGCGACCGATCGCGTATACTATGAGCAGTTTCAGGTAGCCGCATCGTACATAGACAAAAATGGGAAAATACCGACCAGAGAGGCTCTTCGAAGTTTTGAAAGCAGCCGACGACGACG
>NZ_JANPCD010000136.1:0-31308 GCF_031430775.1 Sandarakinorhabdus sp.
ACCCGGTCCAGCACCATGGTTGCCGGCGCGCCGGCCATGCGGCTTTCGGCAAAGGTCACGCGCTGTTGCCAGCCTTCGGTGCCGGCCGGCGTCAGGCCGAGCGCTGCAAAATGCCCGGCGACATAGCGCGCGGCGATTTCGTGCCCCCGGCTGCCCAGCCCGCGCCCCTCAAGCAGGTCATCGGCGAGGAAATCCATATGCGCCTTGAAACTGCGCGCCAGCGGATCGGGCTGCGCGGCCGGGGCTGCGGCAACAAGTGGCAGGGCAAGGATGATGGCGTGCAATCTGTTCATTTGCCGTAGCTAACAGCCGCGTTAAGGATGGGCAATTGCCTTCATCCGGAGATGTCATGCGCCGTCTGTTCCCCGTTCTGCTGTTCGCCAGCGCCGCTGTGCCATATCTGCCCGCCGGGGCTGCTCCGGCGCCGGTTGCGGCCCTGGTCAGCGAAGTCAAAGTGCCGTTCGATGAATTCACGCTGCCCAACGGCCTGCGCGTCATCGTCCATACCGACCGCAAGGCACCGATCGTGGCCGTCAGCGTCTGGTATCATATCGGGTCCAAGGACGAGCCGGCCGGCAAGACCGGCTTTGCCCATCTGTTCGAAAATCTGATGTTCTATGGCAGCGAGAACGACCCCAAGGGCTTTTTGCAATCGCTCAATGACCTCGGCGCCACCGATTCCAACGGTACCACCTGGTTCGACCGCACCAATTATTTCGAAAGCGTGCCGACCGCCGCGCTCGACCGGGCGTTGTTTCTCGAAAGCGACCGCATGGGCTATCTGCTCGGCGCCGTCACGCAGGGCAAGCTCGATGCCCAGCGCGGTGTCGTCCAGAATGAAAAGCGGCAGGGCGACAACCAGCCGCTGGGCCTGACCGAATATGTCAAGCTGGCGGCGCTGTTCCCCGATGGCCACCCCTATCGCCATTCGACCATCGGTTCGATGGCCGACCTCGATGCCGCCTCGATGACCGATGTGCGCGGCTGGTTCCGCGCCAACTATGGCCCGAACAATGCCGTGCTGGTGCTGGCCGGCGATATCGATCTGGCTTCGGCAAAACGCCTGACCGCCAAGTATTTCGGTGCGATTGCGCGCGGGCCGGATGTGAAACGCTATGACGCGCCGGTGCCGCGCTGGACGCAGACGCGCCGCGAAACGCTGAACGACCAGGTGCCCACAACCAACATCAGCTATAATTGGGTGGCGCCGGGCATCAACGATGCCGCATCGCGCCAGATCGATGTGGCGTTGACCATCCTTGCCGGCGGCGCGTCGTCACGGCTGTACAATGATCTGGTGCGCGACAAGAAACTGGCCGTGTCGCTGTCGGGCGGCAACCAGGTGTTCGAAAAAGTCTCGATGCCCAGCATCGACGTGACGCTGGCTCCCGGCGCCGATCCCAAGGCCGTCGAGGCCCGAATTGACGCCGCGATTGCCGAATTCGTCGCAAACGGCCCCACCGCCGACGAAGTCAGCCGTGTCGCCACCCGCGCCGTGGCCGGCACCATCCGCGGGCTGGAATCGGTTGGCGGGTTCGGCGGCAAGGCGGTCACCCTGGCCGAAGGCGCCGTGTACAGCGGCAACCCCGGCGCGTTCCGCACGATGCTTGGTGATTACGCGAACGCGACGCCCGCCAGCGTGCAGGCAGCAGCGCGCGAATGGCTGGCGCGCGGCGACTACCGCCTGACCGTGCTGCCCGGCGCGCGTCCTCCGGCCGAAAGCAACACGCCGGCCACCAAGACGCCGCCGCCGGCACCGCCAGTAACGGTTGTGGCGCGCATGGCCGACCCCGGCCTTGGCACGCCGGCGCCGCTGGTGTTCCCGGCGGTGGAGCGCGCCACGCTCTCCAACGGCATCGCCGTCGAGCTGGTGCAGCGCCGCGACCTGCCGCTGGTGCGACTGTCAATGGCGTTCGATGCCGGTTACGGCGCCGATGACCGCCAGTTGCTGGGCATCCAGGGCCTGACGCTGGGCCTGCTGGATGAAGGGGCCGATGGTTTGACCGGGCCGCAGATTGCCGAAGCGCGTGAACGGCTGGGCGCCGGTATCGGCGGCGGCGCCAGTTTCGATGTCACGCGGCTGACGCTCGATGCGCTGAAACCCAATCTTGATGCCAGTGTCGCGCTGTATGCCGGCATCGTGCAGCGGCCGGACTTTCCGGTCGCCGAACTGGAACGGGTGCGCGGCCAGATCCTCACCGGCATCAAGCAGGAAGAATCCAACCCGCAGGCCATCGCGCGGCGACTGTTGGGACCGGAGCTCTATGGTCCCGCCCACCCCTATGGCGTGCCCGGCACCGGCACTGGCACCACCGCCGGGGTGACGGCGGTGACGCGCGGTGACATCATCGCCTGGCACAAGCGCTGGCTGCGCCCCGACACGGCGCGCATGTTCGTGGTTGGCGATGTCACCATGGCCGAACTGAAGCCGATGCTCGAAAAGCATTTCGGCGGCTGGCGTTCCGATGCGGCGGTCCCGCGCGGCACCAAGACCTTTGTCGCCGTGCCGGCGCCCCGCCCGCGCATCATCCTGGTCGACCGGCCCGGCAGCCCGCAAAGCGTCATTCGCGGCGGGCTGGTGCTGCCGCTGTTGGGCAAGGACGACCCGCAGGCGCTGCGCCAGGCCAATTACGCGCTGGGCGGCGACACGGCCTCGCGGCTCAGCATGAACCTGCGCGAGACGAAAAACTGGTCTTACGGCGCCTATTCGTCATTGGGTGATCAGATCGACCGCATCAGCTGGGTGGTGCAGGCGCCGGTGCAGTCCGACAAGACCGGCGCATCGCTCAAGGAACTGATCGCCGAGATCAAGGCCGTCGGCACGACACGCCCCATCGACACCAAGGAGCGCGACACCGCCATCAACGGCGCCATCCTGACGTTGCCAGGCGATTTCGAAACCGGCGGCGCCATGCTCGGCGCCATCGAGCGCAACGCGCTGCTGGGGCGCGGCGATGATTATTATGCCAAGCTGGTGCCGCGCCTGCGCAGCCTCACGCCGGCGGCGCTCAACAAGGAAACCGGGCTGCTCGATGCCGGCGCCATGACTTGGGTTGTGGTTGGCGACCGCAAGACCGTCGAGCCGCAGTTGAAAGACCTTGGCCTGCCCATCGAAGTGCGCTGAATGATGGGTCTCAGGCGGGCGCGGCAGCCCGCCTGAGACCCATGGCGCGCAGGAAAATCGCCAGCGCCGCCAGCACGAAAACCACCGACAGCAGGAACGGTGCACCGGGAAACCAGATCGCTGCCGAGGGACCCGAAAACCACGCAAAGGTGCCGGTCATCAATGGCGGGCCGACAATTGCCGACAGGCTCTGGATCGATGCCACGGCGCCTTGCAACTCGCCCTGTTCGCCCGCGCCGACCTCTGCCGACATCAAGCCCTGAAGGCTGGGAAACACGAGGCCTTGCAGCGCCGAAACCGCAATGCCGGCGTAGATCATCCAGCCGGCAGTGGCGAAACCATAGATGCTGTATCCGACGACGGCCGAGGCGACGCCGGCCAATATGACGTTGGTCTGGCCATAACGCGGGATCAATCGCCGGCCCAGGAAGCCCTGCACGATGGCGCCCGTTACGCCCACCGCCGCCAGGCTCCAGCCGACTTCTCCGGCGTTCCAGCCAAAGCGTTCCTGCCCGAAAAAACTCCAGACCGAATAGAGCGACTGGTAGGACAGGGTCCAGACGAACACTGTCGCCGCCAGCATCAGCACGCACGGGTGCGCCGATTTCAGCCGCATCAGCGCGCCGGCCGGGTTGGCGCGGCGCCAGTCGAAGGCGCGGCGACTGGCGGGCGCCAGGCTTTCGGGCAGCACGATAAGGCCATAAAGCGCGTTGGCAAACGCAAGGGCGGCCGCGAGCAGGAATGGCACGGCATTGCCCCACCCAGACACGATTCCGCCCAGTGCCGGCCCGATGATGAAACCAAAACCGAACGCCATGCCGATGACGCCGAAATTGCCGGCGCGTTGCTCGGGCGCAGAAATATCGGCGATATAGGCATAAGCGGTAGGGAAGGTGGCGCCGGTGATGCCGGCCACGACGCGGGCGACCACCAGCCACCACAGGGTCGGCGCAAAGGCCATGACCAGATAGTCCACACCAAATGCCAGCAGGCTGGCGAGCAGCACCGGCCGCCGCCCGAAGAGGTCGGACAGGCCGCCGATCACCGGCCCCATCAGGAACTGCACACCGGCATACAGAAACGCGATCCAGCCCGACACGCGCGCGGCGCCGGCAAGGTCGCTGCCGGTCAGCTTGACGATCAGCGCCGGGAACACTGGTATCACCACGCCAAAGCCGATGGCATCGATCAGCACCGTCACGAAAATGAAGGTCAGGGCGCGGCGCTGGTTGATGACTGTCATGTGCAACTCATAGCGCAGGCGCCGCGAATTGCGCCATCCGTCGTGACCGCCGGGCGGCAGGGGTTGCGTTGCCGCCGCTAAATGTGTTTGGGAGGGGCATGGGTATGCTTACGACGATTTTTACCTGGTGGAACGGTCCCGGCCTCGGCACCCGGCTGCACACGTGGCGCTTTGGCAGCGAAGTGGGCCGCGACGGAGAAGGCAACATCTATTACCGCAGCGGCGCCGGCAGCAGCGAGCGTCGCTGGGTCATCTACAACGGCACGCCCGAAGCGACGCGGATTCCGCCGGAATGGCATCTGTGGATGCACAAGACCGTCACCGAGCCGCCGACAACGGCGCCGCTCACGCCGCGCGTCTGGGAACGGCCGTGGACGCCCAACGCCACCGGCACCGACGCGGCATGGCGCCCCGCCGGCAGCCTCGCGGCTGCTGGCAAGCGCCCGGCCGCCACCGGCGATTATCGCGCCTGGACCCCGGAAGAATAGCCGGTGCGCGCGCTGTTCAAGGACAATGTCGTCGAAGCGTTGATCGGCCTTGTCGTGGTCATCGTTGCAGTGGGTTTCGTCAGCTTTGCCTGGGACCGCACCAGCGCCGGCCGTGCGGATGATGGCTATATGCTGACGGCACGCTTCAGCAATGTCGCCGGCGTGGCGGCGGGCACGGATATCCGCGTCTCGGGCATCAAGGTCGGCCAGGTCAGCGGCCAGGCGCTCGATCCGGTCAGCTATCAGGCCGTGCTGCAATTCTCGCTCGACCCTGCGCTGAAACTGCCGATCGATTCCTCGGCGGCGATCACGTCCGAAGGATTGCTTGGCGGCACCTATATCGCACTGACGCCCGGCGGCGATCCGGTGACGCTCAAGCCCGGCGAGGAAATCGCCGAAACCTCGGGAGCGACCGACCTGATGGGTCTCATCGGCAGTGTCGTCAACCGCTCCGGCGGCGATGCCCAAAGCGCCGACAAACCCGAAGCCCCGGCTCCAGCCGGGCAGAGCAAGTAACATGCGGCGCCTGCTGCTGGCATTGCTGGCAGGCCCTGCCATGGCGCAGACGGGACCAGCACCGCCCCCAGCGTCAGCAGCAACTGCGCTGACGGCAGCAACCAAGCCGCCGGCAAAACCGTCCGCACCGCTCGTGCTGACCGCCACGCCCAACGCTGAACGTGTCGTCGTCATCGGCGCGCTGAACAAGCGCAGCGGCGAGACCCGCAACTTCATCGGCAAGCCCGGCCAGCAATTCGATTTTCACGGCCTGCGCGTTACCGTGCGCAGCTGCGAGACGACCCCGCCCTGGGAACAGCAGCTGACCGGCGCCTTTCTGCAGATCGATGAACGCCGCGTCACCCGCACCGGCACCAGCGCCGCGCCGCAGCGTATCTTTTCGGGCTGGATGTTCGCGCAAAGTCCGTCGCTCAACGTGCTCGAAAGCCCGCGCTACGACATCTGGGTCAAAAGCTGCACGATGCGCTGGCCCGACAGGGGTGCGGCCACTGTTCTAGCCGGCCAGGCCGGGCCAAGGCCGCCAGCGGCTGCATCCACAGCAACAAAATCGGCTGCCACCCCGAGCGCGCCGCCCAACTGAGCCTTGTATTGCCGCGCCGGCACTTCGACTGCGCCGAACCCGGCCAGATGGCTGGTCAGGAACTGCGTGTCGAGCAGCACGAAACCGCCCACCCGCAGCCGCGCCACCAGCGCGGCCAGCGCGCATTTGGAGGCATCGCGAACCCGCGTGAACATCGATTCGCCAAAGAACGCCCCGCCCAGCCGAACGCCATATAATCCCCCGGCAAGCGCGCCGTCCGGTGTCCATGCCTCGACGCTATGGGCATGGCCTTCGCGGGCGAGCGTGCGATAGGCATCGGCAATCATCGGGTTGATCCAGGTTTCGGTGCGCCCCGGCGCCGGCTCGCCGCAAGCAGCCAGCACCGCATCAAAGGCGCGGTCGGCGGTCAACACAAAGCGTTCCTGCCTGAGCGTGCGCGCCAGGCTGCGCGGCAGATGAAAATCATCCAGCGGCAGCACACCGCGCTTTTTCGGCTCCACCCAGAACACATCGGTGCTGTCGGCACGCTCGGCCATGGGGAATATGCCGCTGGCATAGGCGCGCAGCAGCATGTCGGGATCGAGGCGATTGGCGAGCGGACGGGACATGGCTCTCAGATTTGCGCCAGTCGCGGCGCAAAAGCCAGTGGTTACGCCGCCGCCTTGGCCGCCAGCCAGCGCTCCAGCCATTTGATCGAATAGTCGCCGTTGATGAAATCCGGGTCTTCGATCAAGGCCTGATGCAGCGGGATCGTGGTCTTTGGCCCGTGCACGACAAACTCCTCAAGCGCCCGCCGCAGACGCATCATCGCATCGTTGCGGTTGGCGCCGTAGACAATCAGCTTGGCGATCAGCGAATCATAATAGGGCGGGATGCGATAGCCGTCGTAAAGGGCGCTATCGACGCGGACATGCAGGCCGCCGGGTGCATGGAAATCCGTCACGCGGCCCGGCGAGGGCGCAAACGTCACCGGGTCTTCGGCATTGATGCGGCATTCGATGGCATGGCCGGCAAAGCGGATTTCGTCCTGCGTGACCGACAAGGGCATGCCGGCGGCAACGCGGATCTGTTCGCGCACCAGATCGATGCCGGTGATGGCCTCGGTCACCGGATGTTCCACCTGCAGACGGGTGTTCATTTCGATGAAGTAGAATTTTCCGTCTTCGTACAGGAACTCCATCGTGCCGGCGCCGCGATACTTGAGCTTGGCGACCGCTTGACGGACGATCTCGCCCATTTCGGCACGCTGGTCGGCGTTGAGCGCCGTCGACGGGGCTTCTTCGAGCACCTTCTGGTGGCGGCGCTGCAAGGAACAGTCGCGTTCGCCCAGATGAATGGCGCCGCCCTTGCCGTCGCCGAACACCTGAAATTCGATGTGGCGCGGTTCGGAGAGGTATTTTTCCAGATAGACGGTGTCGTCGCCGAACGCCGCTTTGGCTTCGTTCTTGGCTTGCTGGACCAGGCCGGGCAAAGAAGCGGCATCATGGATTACCTTCATGCCGCGACCGCCGCCGCCGGATGCAGCCTTGACCAGCACTGGATAGCCGATGGCATCGGCAACCTTGATGGCTTCCTCGATCGACGTCAGCGGCCCGTCCGAACCGGGCACCAGTGGCAGGCCTAGTATCGCTGCGGTGCGCTTGGCTTCGATCTTGTCGCCCATTTTGCGGATATGCTCGGGATCGGGGCCGATCCAGACGATCTTGTGCTTCTCGACGATCTCGGCAAAGCGCGCATTCTCGCTCAGGAAGCCATAGCCGGGGTGAATGGCATCGGCCTGCGCGATTTCAGCGGCCGAAATGATTGCCGGGATATTCAGATAACTGTCGGTTGCCGACGGCGGCCCGATGCAGATCGCCTCATCGGCCAACCGCACATGCATGGCATCGGCATCGGCGGTGGAATGCACCGCCACGGTGCGGATACCCATTTCGCGGCAGGCGCGGTGGACGCGCAGCGCGATTTCGCCGCGATTGGCGATCAGGACCTTGCCGAACATTGCCACTACTCGATCACGACCAGCGGTTCGTCATATTCGACGGGTTGCTCGGACCGGATCAGCACCTTCTTGACGACGCCGGCGCGCGGCGCGGAAATCGGGTTCATCACCTTCATGGCTTCGATGATCAGCAGCGTCTCACCGGCTGCCACGGTCTGGCCTTCGGTGACATAGGGCGCTGCGCCTGGCTCCGGGCTGAGATAGGCGGTGCCGACGATCGGCGACTTGACCGTGCCGGGATGCGTCTTCCAATCATCGATGGCCGGCGCAGCGGCTGCGGCAGGCGCTGCAGCGACTGGCGCGGGCGCATAGGACGGCGCATAGGATTGTGCGACCGGCACGCCGGCGCGAACCACGCGGATGACCCGGTCGCCATCCTTGACTTCGATCTCGGTCAGCTTGCTGGCGTCCAGCAGCTCGGCGAGTTCGCGTACCAGCGCGGTGTCAACTTCGAGTCCCTTGGCGACAGCCATATGTACCCCGTTCTTGCCCAATAAGGACGCGCTCAATGCCGCAAAGCGGCGGCGGCGTCCAGCGCGAGTGTGTAGGAGCCGGCGCCAAAGCCGCAGATGCTGCCCTTCGCCACCGGCGCAATCAGGCTTTTGTGCCGAAAAGCCTCGCGCGCATGGGGGTTTGACAGATGCACCTCGATGACCGGGACGGACACCGCCTTGATGGCGTCGTGAATGGCGATCGATGTGTGGGTGTAGGCGCCGGCATTGAGGATGATCGCCAGGGCGCCCGCCGCGCCGGCCTCGTGAATCCAGTCCACCAGATGCCCCTCGTGATTCGATTGGCGCATGTCGATCTCAAGGCTCAGCGCATCCGCCTGCGCGCTCAGCGCTGCGCCGATGCTGTCCAGCGTGTCGCGGCCATAGATCTCCGGCTCGCGGGTGCCCAGCAGGTTGAGATTGGGGCCGTTGAGGATAAGGACGAGCGGTTTCATGGTCGCACCATAGCGCGGGAGTGGCGCACATGCCAAACACTTGGCATATGCACGGGCATGATCTCAGTCACCCTTAACGGCGATTCCCGCGCGCTGGCGCCGGCCACCACGATTTCGGCGCTGCTGGCCGCGCTGGAACTGGACGCGGCCATGGTGGCGGTGGAACGCAACCTTGCCATCGTGCCGCGATCGACCTTTGCCGACACGGTGCTGGCCGATGGCGACCGGCTGGAAATCGTGCATTTCGTCGGCGGAGGCCAGGATGATGATGATGCCGACGGCTGGGAAGTGGCGGGGCGCAAATTCCATTCCCGGCTGATCGTCGGCACCGGCAAGTACAAGGATTTTGCGCAGAATGCCGCCGCGCTGGTGGCATCGGGCGCCGAAATCGTCACGGTCGCCGTGCGCCGCGTGAACGTCACCGACAAGGGCCAGCCAACGCTGACCGATTTCATCGACCCGAAAGTCTATACCTATCTGCCCAATACCGCCGGCTGTTTCACCGGCGATGATGCGGTGCGTACGCTGCGGCTGGCGCGCGAGGCCGGGGGCTGGAACCTGGTCAAGCTCGAAGTGCTCGGCGAGGCGCGCACCCTGTACCCAGACATGGCCGAGACGCTGCGGGCCACCGATATACTCGTCAAGGACGGGTTCGATGTCATGGTCTATTGCGCCGACGATCCCATCGCGGCCAAAAAACTCGAAGACCTGGGCGCCTGTGCAATCATGCCGCTCGGCAGCCTGATCGGCTCGGGCCTTGGCATTCAGAACCCCGTGACATTGCGCATGATCATCGAGGGCGCGCGTGTGCCGGTGCTCGTCGATGCCGGCGTCGGCACCGCGTCGGACGCCGCCGTTGCCATGGAACTGGGCTGTGCCGGCGTACTGATGAACACCGCCATTGCCGAGGCAAGGGACCCGGTGCTGATGGCCCGCGCCATGAAGCTGGCGGTCGAAAGCGGCCGTCTAGCGTATCGCGCCGGGCGCATGCAGCGCCGCCGCTATGCCGATCCCTCCAGTCCGCTCGCGGGCCTGATCTGAACGGTCAGTTGAACCAGAACCGCACGCCGCCGCGCAATGACCAGCCGCCGACATTTTCGCCGGCCGCTGCGGCAAGCCGGGCCGAGCCGCCGAGCCGGCGTTCGAACATCACGCTGACATAGGGCGCAACCTTGCGGGTGACTTCATAACGCGCCATCACGCCGGCTTCGATGATAGAAAACCCCGATGCAATGCGCCGCTCCGGCACATCGGTCAGATACAGATCGGTTTCCAGCATCGGTTCCAGCACCAGCCGGTTGGTCATGCGGATGTCGAACGACTGGCGCAGTCGCACCAGCACATCGCCCTTGAATCCGATAAAGGCATGAAGCTGCGTTTCGAAGAAATAAGGCGCCAGGCCCTGGATACCGATGACGGCATAACCGCGCCGGTCAGGCTCGATATCATAGCGCAGCCCGCCTTGAAGGTCGAAAAACGTCGCGACATTGCGGCTGTACAGCGCCTGAAATTCAACTTGCTCAAGGCGCGGCCCGTCTGTTTCACCTTCGGTGCGCCACCAGAATTTGTTCATGTCGCTGCCGATCCAGCCTTCGGCGTCCCAGTTGACGACGCCGCTGCCATCAAAGCGCGTGTAATCGACCTCCGCCGTGGCAAAGCTGTAGGTCTGGCCGCCATGGTGTTTCGCCATGTCCGGCATTGCGGCCGTTTGCGACCATGCGGGGCTGGCCCACAGCAGCCCTGCCAACAGGACCATGCGCATCATCAATGACTGCCGTGGCCAGCCGCCGGCGCAGCGGGCGTGCCGTCAGGGGCATCGACGCTGGCGACGATGAACTTGCGCATCATGCCGCTTTCCATGTGATAAAGCAGATGGCAGTGCAGCGGCCATTCTCCGGCCTCGTTGGCGGTGACGATGATCGACTGCGTGCGGCCCGGCGCTACGGCTATGACGTTCTTTTCCGGCATTTTTTCCAACGGTTGCCCATTGTCCACCTGAAAGAACATGCCGTGCAGGTGCATGGGGTGCGCCATCATGGTTTCGTTGACAAAGGTGATGCGCACCCGTTCGTTGAACCTGACGCGCAGCGGCGGCGCATCGCCGAATTTCTGGCCATTGAGCGTCCAGATATAGCGTTCCATATTGCCCTGGATACGGATGACAAGCTCGCGCGTCGGCGGCCGCGCATCCGCGACTGGCCGCAACGCCGCCAGATCGCGCACCGACAGCACGCGCGCCCCATAAGGTGCGCCGGTCGCCCAGCCGAACACGCGTCCTGAGCCATCCGTTTCGCCCTCGGCGCCCAGCACCGGCATCGCCATCATGCTGTGACCCATTGCGGCATGGTCCATGCCGGCCATCGGATCGCTGCCGAAACCATAATCGACGCGCGGATATGGCAGGCCGGTATCGCCGCGCGCTGCCGCCGTGACCGCCGTGCCCATGCGCGGCCCGCCGGGCGCTGGCGCTGCTGGCGTGCAATGGCCCATGGCGGCATGTTCTGGCGGGCATTTGGGGTCAGCCGCAGCCGGCACGGGCGCTGCTGGCATGCAATGGCCCATGGCCGCGTGCTCTGGCGGGCATTTGGGGTCAACTACAGCCGGCGCTTGCGCAGTCGGCGTGCAATGGCCCATCGCAGCATGTTCTGGCGGGCATTTGGGATCGGCGGCCGCTGGCGCAGCGCCGGGCGCAGGCGCAGCGGCCATGGTCATGCCTGCCATGGCATGGCCCATTTCGCTGAGCATCAGCACCTGTTTGGGGCGCAGCGGCGGAGCAGTGACCGCCATGCCAGCGCGGGGGCTGAGCGCGCCAAGCACATGGGCGCGGCGGTCCAGCGTTTCGACCCATAGCGGATAGGCGCGGTCCTCGCGTGGTTCCACGATCACGTCATAGGTTTCGGCGACACCCATGCGGAATTCATCGACGGTCACCGGCTCCACCGGTCGGCCGTCGGCGGCCACGATGGTCATGGCCAGCCCCGGGATCCGCACATCCATGAACGACATCGCCGAGCCGTTGATGAAGCGCAGCCGCACGCGCTCGCCGGGCTTGAACGCCAGCCATGGCCGGCGCGCCGTCGGCTGCCCGGCCAGCAGCAGGTCATAGCCGGTCACATCGGCGATATCGGTTGCGTCCATCCGCATGTCGCCCCAGGCGCGGCGCTCGGCCAGCGTCTTGCCCATGCCGAACTTGGCGGCATCGCGCATCAGCTCGGGAAATGTCCGCTTGTTCCAGTTGTACCAGCCGGAATCAGCTTTCAGATTCTTGAGGATGCGCCCCGGCTGTTCGCGCGTCAGCTCCGAGAGCAGCACGACATGCTCGCGATCGGACACGATAGGGTCGGCGTCTTTGGGCGTGATGATCAACGCCGCATATTGGCCGGACTGTTCCTGGCCGCTGGAATGGGCATGATACCAATAGGTGCCGGACTGGCGCAGTTTGATGCGATAAACGTGCGTGGTGCCCGGTGCGATGCCGGCAAAGCCGTTGAAACCAGGCGCGCCGTCCTGTGCGCCGTCCAGCAACAGCCCGTGCCAATGGATGCTGGCAGTTTCCGCCAGCTTGTTGGTGACGCGGATCTCGGCCTGTTCGCCTTCGACAAAGCGCAGTGTCGGCCCTGGCACGGTGCCGTTCATCGTCACCACCAGATCGCGCCGGCCCGGCATGATCTCCTGCCGCTGCCGTTCGATCAGTATGTCATAGGTACGCGCCGCCGCCGGCACGGCGGCCAAGGTCAGCACCAGGGCAAGCAGACGCAGCAAGATCATGCGCGTCGCTTTACCTTGAATGCCCCGCAATCGCCAGCATGTCACAGATGCGGCAAAAGCACCCCGATGACATCGGTATAAAGCTGGCGCTTGAAGGGCACCGCCATGTCCACCAGCGTGTCGATGGCGCTCCACCGCCAGGCGCGGAATTCCTGGTGCTCGGTGGCGATATCGACATCGGCATCAGTGCCCAGAAACCGCATCGCGAACCATTTCTGGCGCTGACCGGCATAACGGCCTTTCCAGATGATGCCGACCATCTCTTCGGGCAGGTCGTAATAATGCCAATCCGGTGTTTCGCCGAGCGGTTGCACCAGATGCGCGGCGATGCCGGTTTCCTCGCCCAGTTCCCTGATGGCGGTGTCCAGCGGCTCCTCGCCGGGGTCGATGCCCCCCTGCGGCATCTGCCAGGCCTCAAGCACGGAATCCAGCCGCTGGCCGGTGAAGACCAGCCCCTGCGAATTGACCAGCAACACGCCCACGCAGGGGCGATAGGGCAGGCCGGATTTGTGGGTGCGCGGGACAGCCGTGGGGGTCATGCGACTGTCAACAACTGCTTCAGATCGGCGATGCAGGCCACAAGATCGGCCTGTGCCGATGGCAGGCCCATGCGCAGCGTTGCGCTGCCATGGATCTGGCCTTCGGCCTCGCGAAAGATCGCCCGAACGCCATGCTCGATCAGCCGTCCGGCATAGGCGCGGCCCTGGTCGCGCAGCGGATCAAGGCTGCATGTGAACACCAGCGCCGGCGGCTGGCCGGCCCGCGTTTCGGCATGCAACGGCGAGGCGCGCGGGTCGAGCCGGTTTACACCGGCGGGCAGATAATGGTCCATGAACCAGCGCATGCTGGCTGCGGTCAACAGATAGCCATCGGCGAATTCCACCATCGAGCCTTCGGCCGCGGTCATGTCCACGCCGGGATAGATCAGCCACTGTGCCGGAATGTGCAGGGTGTCGGCGCGCGCCTGGCAGATGACAGCCGCCAGATTGCCGCCGGCGCTGTCACCGGCCGGAATGATACCGCTGACCGGGTGGCCGATTTCGGCAGGCGAAGCAGCGACCCAGTCTGCCGCCGTGATGGCGTCGTCGGCAGCGGCTGGAAACACATGTTCGGGCGCCAGCCGGTAATCCACCGACACGACGGTGATGCCCGAGAGGCGTGCGATTTCGGCGCACAGCGAATCATGGGTTTCCAGATCGCCGATCACCCAGCCGCCGCCGTGCAGATAGATGATGACCGGCGCCGGCGCGTCCGACAGCGCCGCGCGGTATAGCCGGGCAGGGATGGACCCATGCGGCGCCGGAATCGACAGTTCCTTGACCTCGGCCAGTTCGCCGCGCGGGGTTTCCAGCATCGGTCCCATCGCCAGCATCATCTGGCGTCCGCCTTCGGGCGGCATTTCCGACAAGATCGGACCCGGCTGGGCGGCAAGGATGTTCAGCAGATTCTGCACATCGGGGCGGACATAGGGCATCGGGGAAAACTCCGGTAACGGGATCAAACTTGCTGATTGACCATGCAACAGGCAGCGCGATCAGAGCAACTGGCCAATGGACCAGCCGCGCACGTGCCTAGCCGCGTACCCAGGCCGCCACATCGGCGGCAACCCGGTTGGCAGCGCGATTGAGGGCTGCAGCGACAGCGGCAGGCGTCTGGCTGCTGACGGGTTCTTCGGTGTCGAAACGGCGGATAGCGACCGAGCCATTGCCGCGCGGACCGGCCAGCTGCGCATCATAGCGCACGCGCACCACTGCCGCGCCGCTGACGTCCAGCCCGAAACTGCGCAGCGTGCCGGTCAACTGCCGCGCGGCGGGCACGGCGCCGGTGCGTGCGTCGATGACCGCCTGGCCATCGGCGGTCAGCGTATCGGCCAGCACCCGCTGGAATTGCCGCGCCGGCTGTTCCGCCCAACTGGCGCCGGCGAGATAGGAAGTTTCGACGCTGCTCGTGGTGACCGGCAGGCGCAGTGTTTGCAGCACTGCCGGCACCGATGGCACGGCAACGGACAGTGTCTCACCAACCGCCGCCGGCCCGCCATAGGGCCGAGGCACGGCGGCGGCGCTCAGGGTCAACAGGGCTTCGGGCGCAGGCGTGTTGCCGCCGATCTGGACCAGGGGCCCGCAGCCGGACAGTGCCAGAATCAGCAAGACAGGGGGCAGGCGCAGTTGCTGGCGCAGTTGCTGGCGCAGTTGCGAGCGTAGTTGCTGGCGCATCATGGGCGCGGTTCCTTCGGGCTTGCCGGCGGCTGATAGGTCGGCAGCTTGCGGCCACCCACCAACGCCCCGGCCGGATCTTCGTCCAGCTTGGCGGCGATTGCCCCCAGGCTGGCCGTTGTCTCGCGCAGTTCGCGCAGCAATTGCGTGGCTTCGGGCAGCGTCTGTCCCGAAAATGTCTCCACGCCAGGCCGCGCCGCTGCTGTCAGTTCATCGAACCGGGCCAGGCTGTTGGCGGCGGCCTTGAGCGTGCCGCGCAACTCGGCCGCCAAGGGTTTGCCATCATTGTCGAGCAACGTCTGCGTGCTGTCGGCCAGCGCCTCGATGCGCTGCAAGGTCGTGGTTGCCGCCTTCAACGTGGTGCGCGCATCGCCGATGGCTGCGGCAATTGCCGGGCCCTGGTCAGCCAGCACGCCGCTGGCACGGTCGGCGTTCTTGAGGATATTGGCGATCGATTTCTGGTTGGCCGGATCAAGCGTGTCTCCGAGCCGCTGCGCCAGTCGCGAAATATTGCCGAGCAGTTCCGGTGCATTGGCCAAAAGCTGCCCCAATGCGCCGCGTTTTGGCGGGATGATCGGCACGCCATAGGGGCCGGGCTCGGTGATGCGTTCGGCCCCCTGCATGGCACCCGACAATTGCACCTGGACGGGGCCGGTGAAGCCGACGCTGTCCACCACGGCGCTGGTGCCCTTGAGCACCGGCACGTCCTTTTGCACGCTGATTCGGACCCGCACATACTGCGGCGTGTCGGGCAGCAGCTTGATCTCCTCGACCTTGCCGACCGGCACGCCGTTGAATGCCACCGCTGCGCCGATGTTCAGCCCGGCGATGGACTGGCCGAAAAAAATGTCGAAACGCTGGTCGTCGTCCCTGGAAAACCGCGCCAGCCAGACGACCATGACCAAAATGCCGACGGCCAGCGCCATGGCAACGCCGCCGACGATCACATAATTGCTGCGGGTTTCCATCAGGCTGCTTTCTGCGGCGCGGCGGCGCGGCCACGCGGGCCACCGAAGTAGCTTTTGACCCAGGGGTGGTCGAACGTCATCAATTCGTCGATTGTTCCCATGGCGAGCACCTTGCCGTCGCCCAGCACGGCCACCCGGTCGCAGATAGCATACAGCGTATCAAGGTCATGGGTGATGAGAAACACCGTCAGCCCCAGCGTGTCGCGCAGCACGCGGATCAGCGCGTCGAACGCATCGGCCGAAATCGGATCAAGACCAGCGGTGGGTTCATCAAGGAACACCAGTTGCGGATCGATGGCCAGCGCCCGGGCCAGCCCGGCGCGCTTTTTCATGCCACCGGACAGCTGCGAGGGAAATTTCGCGCCGGCATCGGGCGGCAGGCCGACCATCTGCACCTTGTAGCCGGCAAGTTCGTCCATCAATCCCTGCGGCAGGTCGAGAAATTCGCGCATCGGCACCTGGATGTTCTCGGCCACTGACAACGCGGAAAACAGCGCGCCTTCCTGAAACAATACGCCCCAGCGGCGGCGCAGGTCCTTGGCCGCTTCGCCGTCCAGGCCGCGCCCGTCCACCCCGTCTGTATCCTGTTTCAATATGGTGATGTTGCCGGCACTGGCCCGGTTCAGGCCGATGATGGTGCGCATCAGGACCGATTTGCCGGACCCGGAGCCGCCAACGACACCCAGTATCTCGCCGCGCCGCACGTCGAGATCGAGCCCGTTCAGCACGGTCTGCGTGCCAAAGCGCACGACCAGGCCGCGCAAGTTGATCACGGTATCGGCATCATCGGGCAGGATCGGAGACAGCATCGCCATCAGTTATAGCCCAGCGCCGAAAAGAAAAATGCGAAAAAGGCGTCAAAGACAATGACGACAAAAATCGCCTCGACCACGGCCTGTGTGGTGCGGCTGCCGACGGATTCGGCGTTGCCGGTCACTTGCAGTCCATGAAAACAGCCCATCAGCGCGATGATGATGCCGAACACTGGCGCCTTGATCATGCCGATGACGAAATCGCTGAGCGGAGTGACTTCTTGCAGGCGTTGCACATAGGCGCCGGGGCTCAACCCGAAATCCAGCCAGACAAAGACGCCGCCGCCGACAAGCGCCATGATGTTGCCAAAAAATGCCAGCAGAAACAGCATGATGGCGCAGGCGATGACACGTGGCACCACCAGCACCTCGATTGGTGACAGGCCGATAGTGGTCAGCGCATCCACTTCCTGGTTCAGCTTCATCGATCCGATCTGGGCGGCAAACGCCGACCCCGACCGCCCCGCTACCATGATGGCGGTCAGCAATATGCCAAGTTCGCGCGTCGTCGCGCGGCCAATCAGGTTGACGGTGAACACCTCGGCACCGAACTGGCGCAGTTGCACGGCGCCCTGCTGGGCGACGACCAGTCCGACAAGGAACAACAACAACCCCACGATGGTCAGAGCGTTGACGCCGATCATTTCGCACTGGTGGATAATGGCGTGCCAGCGCAGCTTGCGCCGCCCGATCAGCGTTTCGCCCAGCACCACCAGAGTCTGCCCTAGAAAGCCGATGAACCTGACAATGTTGGACCCCTGGAACGCCAGCGCCCGGCCGATGCGCTCCAGCCGGTCGGTGGCGGCCTGGCCGCGCGGTGGCCGGCTGGGAACCGGCGCGTCATTGGCGGCGACCTCGGTTATCAGCCGCGATGCCTCTTCGCTGGCATTGTCGACCTGCGCAGTGATGCCGGCATCGGCCCAGCTGGTGATCAACCGGTGGACGATCCATGCACCCGAGGTGTCGATATCGTCGACCGCCGACAGGTCGATGGACAGGCCCGAACCGCTCGGGACGATCGCGCGGACATCGCCGACGATTCCCGAAATGTTGGCCATGGTCAGCGGCCCGGCAAAGGCTATGCGCCGGGCACCATCACCCGCGTCGTCACTCTCGAAGCGCAACACACTGCCCATGGCGTGATTCGTGCGGTATCGAAGCGGGATAGGCAAGCGGCAAGTGGGAGCGATGTGACGGCACAGCAGGGGCAAATGGCGCAGGCGCTGGCCGTCTACGATCTTGATCGCACCCTGACCCGGCGTGGCAGCTGGCTGCCATGGCTGGCATTCTGGGTGCGGCGCGAGGCGCCGTGGCGGATATTGCTGTCGCCGCTGCTGGTCTTGGCGGCGCTGGCGCATGGCCTTGGCCTGATCGATCGCGGCGCGCTCAAGTCATGGGCGCACCGGCTGATGATCGGCCGCTGGGTCGATGGCGACAGGCTGGCCGCAGCGGCAATCGCCTTTGCCGGGGGCTTTGCAGCCCATGACGTGTTTGGCGGCGCCCGTACGGCGATTGCCGCCGATTGCGCCGCCGGAAAACGCATACTGATCGCATCGGCAAGCCACGCCTATTATGTCCGCGCCATCGCGGCCGAGCTAGGCGTGACCGACGTGGTGGCCACCGAGGCGGTGCGCGCGCATGGCCGCGTCGGCCACCGGCTGGTCGGCGACAATTGCTATGGCCCGGCCAAGCGTGCGGCTGTGATGGCATGGATGGCGGCGCATGGCATGGCCGGCGCGCGCCTTGATTTCACATCTGACCATGTCTCCGACCTGCCGTGCTTTGCGCTGGCGCTCGAAAGCGGCGGCAATGTGCGCGCCGCCAACGCTTCTGCGGCGCTCAGGGCACACGCATTGGCGCATGGCTGGGAAATCGCAGACTGGGGCGCTGTCGAAAACAGCCTGTTCGAACGCGCCTGAGCGCTTGATCAGCGGCGCGCAAGCCGGACAAGGCTGGCAATGCCGATACCCATCCAGATGATGTTGAGGATGGTCGAAGGCCAGGCGCCATGTGCGCCGCTGTTGATGACGAACCCGGCCGCGCCCACCAGGTTCAGCCATTGGAACAGCGCAGACCGGCCATCGATGCGCCCAGCAGACACCAACGCATAGGCCAGCAGGATCAGCCCGGCGCCGATCCAGCCGACGGTTTCGATGGCCAGGGCCTGCATGGGGCCGGTCAGGCCGCCAGTTTGCGCAGCACGTAAGGCAGGATGCCGCCAGCGTAGAAATACTCCAGCTCCTGCTCGGTATCGATACGGCACAGCGCCTCGATGGTGCCGGTCGTGCCATCGGCGCGCGTGAACGCCACCGTCATCATCTGGCGCGGTTTCAGCGTTGCCATGCCTTCGATATCGAACACTTCGCTGCCATCAAGGCCGGCGGTCACGCGGTCGTGCGTGGGTGCGAATTGCAGCGGCAGCACGCCCATGCCCACAAGGTTGGAGCGGTGGATACGCTCGAAGCTTTCGGCGATGACGGCGCGCACGCCCAGCAATGTGGTGCCCTTGGCGGCCCAGTCGCGGCTCGATCCGGTGCCATATTCCTTGCCGGCGACGATGACCAGCGGCGTGCCTTCGGCCTTGTAGGCCATAGCGGCATCATAGATTGCCATCTGCGCGCCGGTGGGTACGTGCCGGGTAAACCCGCCTTCGACGCCGGGCACCATTTCGTTCCTGATGCGGATATTGGCAAAGGTGCCGCGCATCATCACTTCATGGTTGCCGCGCCGCGCGCCATAGCTGTTGAATTCGGCGCGGCTGACCTGTCGCTCGCCCAGATACTTGCCGGCGGGGCTGGATTCCTTGATCGAACCGGCCGGGCTGATGTGGTCGGTGGTGATTGAATCGGCAAAGATCGCCAATGGCCGCGCGCCGCGAATATCGCTCACGGCGGTCGGCGTCATCGTCATGCCCTCGAAATAAGGCGGGTTCTGCACATAGGTCGAGCCGGTGTTCCAACGATAGGTGGCGCCGCCCTCGACCTTGATGGCCTGCCAGCGTTCGTCGCCTTCAAAGACATTGGCATAACGGCTGGCGAACATTTCGGGCGTGACATTGGCCATGACCATGCCGGCGACTTCGGCGTTGGTCGGCCAGATGTCCCGCAGGAACACTTCGCCGCCGTCGCTGCCGATGCCCAGCGCCTGCGTCGTCAGGTCAAGGCGCATGGTGCCGGCCAGCGCATAGGCCACAACCAGCGGCGGCGAGGCGAGGTAATTGGCCTTAACGTCCGCGCTCACGCGCCCTTCGAAGTTGCGGTTGCCCGACAGGACCGATGCGGCAACGATGTCATTGCCATTGATCGCATCCGAAATCGGTTCAGGCAGCGGGCCGGAGTTGCCGATGCAGGTGGTGCAGCCATAGCCGACCAGGTTGAAACCCATGGCGTCCATGTCGGCGGTGAGGCCGGATTTGTCGAAGTAGTCGGTGACCACTTTCGAACCCGGCGCCAGCGAGGTTTTCACCCAAGGCTTGACCTTGAGGCCAAGCGCATGCGCCTTGCGGGCTACCAGTCCGGCGGCGATCAGCACATTGGGGTTGGATGTGTTGGTGCAGCTCGTGATGGCGGCAATCACGACATCGCCGTGCCCGATGTCATAGCTGGCGCCGGCGACCGCGACGCGCTTTTGCATCATGTCGGCCTGTTTGTAGCCGCCGGCCAGTTCGCCTTCGAACGCCGGCTTGGCGTCGGACAGCAGCACCTTGTCCTGCGGGCGGCGCGGGCCGGCGAGGCTGGGCAGCACGGTGGCAAGATCAAGCCCGAGCGTGTCGGTGAACACGGGGTCGGGGGTGCCGGCTTCGCGCCACAGGCCCTGCGCCTGGCAATAGGCCTTCACCAGCGCGATACGATCGGCGTCGCGGCCGGACAGGCGCATGTAATCCAGCGTGGCTTCGTCGATCGGGAAGAACCCGCAGGTGGCGCCATATTCCGGCGCCATGTTGGCGATGGTGGCACGGTCGGCCAGCGTCAGCGCATCAAGGCCAGGGCCGAAGAATTCGACGAAACGCCCGACGACGCCGTGTTTGCGCAGCATCTGGGTGACGGTCAGCACCAGATCGGTGGCGGTGATGCCCTCGGGCATGGCGCCGGTCAGCTTGAAGCCGACCACTTCGGGGATCAGCATGGACACCGGCTGACCGAGCATGGCAGCTTCGGCCTCGATGCCGCCGACACCCCAGCCGAGCACGCCCAGGCCGTTGATCATCGTCGTGTGGCTGTCGGTGCCGACCACGGTGTCGGGGTAGGCGACTGAGGCACCGCTCGCGTCTTCGCTGGTCCATACCGCCTGCGCCAGATACTCCAGATTGACCTGGTGGCAGATGCCGGTGCCGGGCGGCACGACGCGGAAGTTCTTCAGCGCCTGCGATCCCCAGCGCAGGAACTCATAGCGTTCGATATTGCGCGCATATTCCAGCGCCATATTGTCTTCAAATGCGGTCGGATTGCCGAATTCATCGACCATCACGCTATGGTCGATGACCAGATCGACGGGGACCAGCGGGTTGATCTTCTGCGGGTCGCCGCCCAGCTTGGTGATGGCATCGCGCATCGCGGCGAGATCGACGACGCACGGCACGCCGGTGAAATCCTGCATCAGCACACGGGCTGGGCGATAGTTGATTTCATGGTTGCTGGTGCGCGTTGCCTGCCAATTGACCATCGCCTGCAGATCGGCGACCTTGACCGTGCCGCCATCTTCGAAGCGCAGCAGGTTTTCTAGCAATACCTTCATCGAATAGGGCAGGCGCGAGACATCGCCCAGCTTCGCCGCTGCCGCCGACAGGCTGTAATAGGCATAGCTCTTGCCGTTCACATCAAGCGTGCGGCGGGTATCGAGGCTGTCCTGGCCGATGGCGGTCATGGGGTCGTTCCTTGTGGCTGGATTTGCCGCAGGCTCTACCGCATATGCTGCACCGCGCAAAGTCTGCCAGTCATCCATTGCCGCGCAAAATTTCGAACGGGTTGCAGCGCTGGGCGCACCGCCGCTAAGGTATACCATGGCGTCTCCCGAAATCGATGCATTGTCCAAGGCGCTGGCGCGGTTGCCCGGCCTTGGCCCGCGTTCGGCGCGGCGCGCAGTGCTGCATCTCATCAAGAAACGCGAAACCGCGCTGGCGCCGCTGCTGGCTGCGCTCAAAGCCGTCGAAGCCAACCTCATCGTCTGCGGCCTTTGCGGCAATGTCGAAACGCGCGACCCATGCAGCATCTGCGCCGATCCGCGCCGCGACCCGGCCATGCTGTGCGTTGTCGAAGATGTTGCCGACCTGTGGGCGCTGGATGACAAACGCCTGTTTGCCGGGCGTTTCCATGTGCTGGGTGGGAGGCTGTCGGCGCTGGACGGCGTGGGACCGGGCGATCTTGCAATAGACAGCTTGGTGGCGCGGGTGGCGGACGGCGGCATCGCCGAGGTCGTGCTGGCCATGAACGCCACGCTGGAAGGGCAGACCACCATGCATTATGTCGCGGAGCGTCTGGCGCCGCTGGGTGTGCGCGTCATGCAGTTGGCACAGGGGCTGCCGGTGGGCGGCGAGCTGGATTATCTCGACGAAGGCACACTCGCGCTGGCGCTGCGGGCGCGGCGGCTGGTGAGCTGATGATCAAGGGTTTTGCCGGCAATCCGCCGGCGGGCCCGTTGACGTCCCGGCGCTTCGCTCTTACCTGCCCGCCATGGCCATACTTCCCATCATCGAAACGCCCGACCCCCTGCTGAAAACCATCAGCACGCCCGTGGCCCAAGTCACCGACGCGCACCGCACACTGATCGCCGACATGTTCGAGACGATGTACGACGCGCCCGGCATTGGCCTTGCCGCCATCCAGGTCGGTGTGGCCGAACGCATATTGGTGATCGACCTGCAACGCCCCGAAGACCCCGACGCCGCCGAGCCCGAAAGCGAGGAGGAAGCGGCAGGCATGAAGTTCGTCCGCGACCCCAAGGTGTTCATCAACCCGGTCATCACCTGGGAATCAGAAGAGCTGTCGATCTACAACGAAGGCTGCCTGTCGGTGCCGGACATGTATGCCGATGTCGACCGGCCGGCGCGGGTACGCGTCACCTGGTTGGACGAAACCGGCGCCCCGCACGACGAGGAACTCGATGGCCTGCTGGCAACGTGCCTGCAGCACGAAATGGACCATCTCGAAGGCATCTTGTTCATCGACCATCTGAGCAAGCTCAAGCGCAACATGTTATTGAAAAAACTGGATAAAATTCGCAAGTCGCATCGCGCAGCCTGATCGGGAGCCGCTTTATCGCGGCGCGGCAATCGCAGCTATAACCAGCGCGGCGGCTTCGTCGGCGGGCTTGACGCTGGCCGGGTCTTCGCCCGGAAAGGCGGAAGCGCGCATCTTGGTCCGTGTCGCGCCCGGATCGACGACATGGGTGCGGATTGCGCTGACATTGCTGGTTTCGGCGCCATAAACGGCGACCAGATTTTCCAGCGCCGCCTTGCTGGCGCCATAGCCGCCCCAATAGGCCCTTGGCTTGCTGCCCACCGACGAAGTGACGGCCACCACATCGCCTGCCGGAGCTCGGCGCAGCCACGGATCGAAGGCGCGGATCAGCCGGAACGGCGCCGTCAGGTTGAGCGCAAGGATCTTGTCCCATTCCTTGAGGTCAAGGTGCTGCACCGGCGCCAGCGTGCCCAGCATGGCGGCATTGATGACCAGCGCATCCAGCCGGCCCCAGCGCGCGCCAACCGCTGCCGCCAGCCGGTCGATGGCATCGAAATCGGCCATGTCGAACGGCGCGATGGTGGCAGTGCCGCCAGCGGCATGGATGCGGTCGTCCACTTCCTTCAGGCCGGCCTCGGACCGCGCTGTCGCGATGACATGCCAGCCCGCCGCTGCCAGTGCCACGGCCGTCTCGGCGCCGATGCCGCGGCTGGCGCCCGTGACCAGCGCGAGTTTCTTGGTGTCGTCAGTCATGGCGGCTGATCAGATGACGCGTTCGGCCAACAGGCTGAACTGGTCGGGCACTTCGGTATCTTCCTGGTCGGTCAGGCGTGTCGGGTAATCGCCGGTGAAGCACGCATCGCAAAATTGCGGTGCCGTGTCTTCGCGGGCCGCTTCGCCCAAGGCCCGGTACAGGCCATCGATGGACAGGAACGCCAGGCTGTCGACCTTGATGTAATCGCGCATGCGCTCGACATCCATCTGCGCCGCCAGCAGCTTGGAGCGTTCCGGCGTGTCCACGCCATAGAAACAGCTGTGCCGCGTCGGCGGGCTGGCGATACGCATGTGCACTTCCTCGGCGCCGGCTTCGCGCAGCATCTGCACGATCTTGACGCTGGTGGTGCCGCGCACGATCGAATCGTCGATCAGGACCACGCGCTTGCCGGTGATCATGGCGCGGTTGGCATTGTGCTTCAGCTTGACGCCAAGGTTCCTGATCTGGTCGCCCGGCTGGATGAAGGTGCGGCCGACATAATGGCTGCGAATGATGCCCAGCTCAAAGGGAATGCCGCTTTCCTGGGCAAAGCCGATGGCCGCCGGCGTGCCGCTATCGGGCACCGGCACGACCATGTCGGCCTCCACGGGGCTTTCGCGGGCCAGTTCGGCGCCGATGTGCTTGCGCACCTGATAAACGCTGCTGCCATCGACCATCGAATCGGGCCGGCTGAAATAGACATGTTCGAAAATGCACGGGCGCGGGCGCTGGACGGCGAACGGCCGGATCGAGCGCAGGCCGCGCGCCGAGATGATGATGAGCTCGCCCGGCTCCACTGAGCGCAGGAAGGTGGCGCCGACGACATCAAGCGCCACGGTCTCGGACGCGAGGATATAGCTGTCACCCAGCCGGCCCAGCACCAGCGGCCGCACGCCCAGCGGATCGCGGCAGGCCAGCATGCCTTCGGGTGTCAGGCACAGCAGTGAATAAGCGCCCTCGACACGCTTGAGCGCATCGATGAAGCGGTCGAGCAGCGTGCGATAGGATGATGTCGCCACCAGGTGAATGATGACTTCGGTATCGCTGGTGGATTGGAAGATGGAACCGCGCCGCACCAGTTCACGGCGCAGCGTTACCGCATTGGAAATATTGCCGTTATGCGCCACGGCAAAGCCGCCACTGGCCAGTTCGGCAAACAGCGGCTGCACGTTGCGCAGCGCCGTTTCGCCAGCGGTGGAATAACGGTTGTGGCCGATGGCGACATCGCCCTTGAGCTTGGAGATGACGGCGTCGCTGTCGAAATTGCCCGCCACATGCCCCATGGCGCGGTGGGTATGGAAATCGCGGCCATCGAATGTGGTGATGCCGGCGGCTTCCTGGCCGCGATGCTGGAGCGCATGCAGGCCCAGCGCCACCAGCGCAGCGGCACCATCGGCGCCATAGACGCCGAACACGCCGCATTCCTCATGCAGATGGTCGTCTTCCCACGGATCGGTGGTCAACATCGTGTCCATGGGTTAGCAACCTCGTCAGCCCCGAAATGTGCCCGCCATATAGGGGGGCAATAACGGCTTGTCGCCCCAGAAGTGATGCGGAACTGTAACATGAGCCCAAATGAAACCCGCCCGGAAACCGAATTGCAGCTGTCCCCGCGCTGGGACGCCATGGGGCTCATCACCGCCGTGGCAGCCGATGCCGCCTCGGGCGAAGTGTTGATGGTCGCGCACATGAACGCCGATGCGCTGGCCGCGACCATTGCCACCGGCGAGGCACATTACTGGAGCCGGTCGCGCCGGCAGCTCTGGCACAAGGGCGCCACGTCGGGGAACACCCAGCGCGTCGTCGAAATGCGTATCGATTGCGACCAGGATGCCATTCTTCTCAAGGTGGAACCGGCCGGGCCGGCCTGTCATACCGGCGAACGATCGTGCTTTTACCGCATCATCGGTCCGAACGGGCTGGTCACGTCCAATCAAGGAAATCCGGCATGACGACACCCGTTCCCACCGGCCTTGAACTGACGGTATTCGACGAGATTTTCCGCAATCGGCCGCATGAGCGTTTCGATGTGCTGCGCGCGAATGACCCGGTGCATCACGATAGCATGCTGGGCCGCACGGTGCTGACACGTGCTGCCGATGTCGCAGCCGTGCTCAAGGACCGCAGCCTGTCGGTGAATGCCGACAACGCCGCGCCCGATTCGGTGGTGCAGCGCTTCATGACCGGACAGGATCGCGAAGCGCCCCGCTCGATGCTGATGCTGGATGACCCGGACCATGCCCGGCTGCGGCGGCTGGTCACCCACGCCTTCAACGCCCGCGCCATTGAATCGATGCGCCCGCAGGTGGCTGCGGTTGCCGACGAACTGCTGGATGCCGTTGCCGGCGCCGACAGTTTCGACCTGATCGATGCCTATGCCTCGCCGCTGCCGATCATCGTCATTGCGGCCATGTTGGGGGTCGATGCCGCCGACCGCGCCGATTTCCGCCGCTGGTCCAAGGGGCTGGCCAATGTGTTTTCACCGCTGCGCACGCCGGAATTGCTGGCCGGCCTCAAGGCCAATGCTGACGAACTCAGCGCCTATTTCGAACGCGCCATCGACGAACGCCGCGCGGCACCGCGCGAAGACCTGATCAGCGCGTTGATCGCCGTGGAGGACAATGGCGACTGTCTCAGCACGCAGGAGATCGTCACCATGTGCAACCTGCTGCTGCTGGCCGGCAACCTGACCACCACCGATCTTATCGGCAATTGCGTGCTGGCGCTGCTGCGGCACCCCGACCAACTCGGGGTGGTCACGGTCAACCCCGCCCGCATCGGCGATGCGATCGAGGAAACACTGCGGCTTGACCCGCCGGTAATGCAATCGCTGCGCATCCCGCTGGAGCCGCGCGAAATCGGCGGTTGCCCGGTTGCCGCCGGTGCTGCGGTCACCACCTTCCTGATGGCCGCCAGCCAGGACCCGGCCCTGCACGACGACCCGCTGACCTTTGATATCGACCGGGCCGACAAGACGCATTTTGCCTTTGGCGGCGGCGTGCATTTCTGCCTTGGCGCACCTTTGGCGCGCGCCGAGGCCGAGATTGCTCTGAACCGCCTGCTGGCGCGCTTCCCGGATCTGGTTCTGGCGGGCGAGCCTATCGAGCGCAACATTTCGGCTGCATTCAATGGCGTTAAGGAACTGTGGGTCAGGCCGCAGCCCAGGCCGCAACAATGACAATCTTGCTCGCCGGCGCCACCGGCCTTGTCGGCAGCCGCGTGCTGGGCGTGGCGGCGCGGCTGGCCCGGCGCGTCGTACCGGTCGGGCGGCGCGCGACTGGCATGGCCGGCGAAGTGGTGGCGGATTTTGCCGCTTTACCGAAACTGCCGCGCGCCGGCACCGCAATCTGCGCGCTGGGCACCACGATCCGCGACGCCGGCGGTCCAGATGCCTTCAAAGCAGTCGATTTTGATGCAGTTCTGGCCTTTTCTCGCGCTGCACAGGCTGCCGGCGTCAGGCATTTCCTTTTGGTTTCAGCGGTTGGCGCCAATCCGGGGTCGCCGCTATTGTACAATCGTACAAAAGGCGAAATCGAGACTGCGCTGGCCACCATGGGTTTTGACCGGCTCGACATTCTCCAGCCCGGCCTGATTCTTGGGCCGCGCCCTAAGCGCCGGCCGGTCGAGGCATTCTTGCAATGGCTGGCGCCGACCATCGATTTGTTCCTGCCGGCACGTTTCGATCATTATGGCGCTGTGCCGGCGACCAGCATCGCGGCGGCGCTCATCGCGCTGGCCGGCCAATCCGCGCCGGGTGTTTATCGCCACCACAACCGCGATATCGTCGCGCGTGCGCTTGACCTTTACGTTAACGTCAACTAGAAAATCGGGGCATGTCCGATGCCTCATCCGCCGCGCTTTTGACCGCCCTTACCGACGCCTTTGCCATGGCGCCGGTGCCGGGCGCGCCGGGTGATGCCAGCCATTTCACTATCACCGAACTGGCGCTGGCCTTCAACATCACGCCGCGCGCCATTCGTTTTTACGAAGACCAGGGCCTGATCGCGCCCGAGCGTCAGGGCCAGAACCGCATCTATTCCCGCCGCGACCGCGCCCGTCTGGCGTGGATCTTGCGCGCCAAGAACGTCGGCTTTTCGCTCGCGGAAATTCGCGAGATGATCGATCTTTATGATCTGGGTGACAACCGATCGACACAAAAGCGTGTCACCTTGGACAAATGCCGGACACGCATCCACGCGCTGATGGAACAACGCAGCGATCTTGATGCCACCATCGAAGAACTTCAGGCCTTTTGCGCCGTTGTCGAACAATCGATGACGCCCAAGGCCAATTGAGGAACCGCAATGCCCAGCTATCGCGCGCCCGTTAAAGACACCGCGTTTGTCCTTGATGCCATTGTCGGCCTGTCCCGCCATGCCGACCTGCCCGGATTTGAATCCGCCAGCCCCGATGTCGTGACGGCGATTCTGGAGGAAGGCGGCAAATTCTGCGCAGAGGTGCTGGCGCCATTGAACCTGTCCGGCGATATCGAGGGCTGCACCCGCCATGCCGATGGCAGCGTCTCCGCGCCCGGCGGATTCAAGGCCGCCTATGCCCAGTTCTGCGAAGCCGGCTGGGGCACGCTGGTGGCAGACCCGCATTGGGGCGGGCAGGGCCTGCCCTACACCATCGGTGCGGTGATGCAGGAATACATGGCCAGTTCCAACATGGCCTTTGCCATGTACCCCGGCCTCAACGAAGGCGCGCAGGCCGCCATCGAAGTCGTCGGCAGCCCCGAACAAAAGGCGAAATGGTTGCCCAACATGGTGCATGGCCGCTGGACCGGCACCATGAACCTGACGGAACCGCAGTGCGGCACCGATCTCGGCCTTATCCGCACCCGCGCCGAGCCTGCATCGGACGGCAGCTGGCGGATTTCCGGCACCAAGATCTTCATTTCGGCCGGTGAACACGACCTGTCGGAAAACATCGTCCATCTCGTGCTGGCCAAGACACCGGGCGCGCCCGACAGCGTCAAGGGTATCAGCCTGTTCATCGTGCCCAAGTTCCTCGTGAACGATGATGGCAGCCTGGGTGCGCGCAACGGCGTCACTTGCGGTTCCATCGAACACAAGATGGGCATCCACGCCAATGCCACCTGCGTGATGAACTATGACGGCGCCGCCGGGTACATGCTCGGCGAGGAAATGAAGGGGCTGGCGGCCATGTTCATCATGATGAACGCGGCGCGATTGGGCGTCGGCATCCAGGGTCTGGCACAGGGTGAAGTCGCCTATCAGAATGCTGTCAGCTATGCCCGCGACCGGTTGCAGGGCCGCAGCCTGACCGGCGCCAAGAACCCGGATGGCAAGGCCGACCCCATCATCGTCCACCCCGATGTGCGCCGCATGTTGATGGACGCCCGCGCCACCAACGAGGGGTTGCGCGCGCTGATCCTGTGGGGCGGCCTGCAGGTCGATCTGACCAAATGCGCCCGCACCGAGGAAGAACGCACCCGCGCCGACGACCTCATCAGCCTGCTCACGCCGGTCATCAAGGGCTATGGCACCGACAAGGGCTATGAAATCGCCACCAATTGCCAGCAGGTGTTTGGCGGGCACGGCTATATCCGCGAATGGGGCATGGAACAGTTCGTGCGCGATGCCCGTATCGCCCAGATCTACGAAGGCACCAACGGCATCCAGGCGCTCGATCTGGTTGGCCGCAAGCTGGGCGCCAAGGGCGGGCGCGGCACCCAGGCGTGGCTGGCCATGGTCGGCGGCGATGTTGCGGCGGCCAGCGATGAGCGGCTGGCCTTTGTCACCGGGCCTTTGCAAAAGAGCCTTGCCGATCTTCAGGCCTGCGTCATGTGGCTGCTGCAGCACGGCATGGCCAACCCCGACAATGCCGGCGCCGGCGCCACGGCCTTCATGCATCTGATGGGGCATGTCGCGCTGGGGCATATGTGGCTGTTGATGGCTCGCGCCAGTCTTGCGGCGCTTGATGATGGCAGCAACGATCCCGATTTCTACAATGCCAAGCTGATTACCGCCCGCCACTTCGCTGCCCGTGTGCTGCCCGAAACATCGGCGCTGCGGGCCAGGGTCGAGGCCGGCGCCGAGCCGATGATGGCCATGCCGGCCGAAATGTTCTGAAAGGAAGCGTCATGACCGAAGCCTATATCTACGAAGCTGTGCGCACGCCGCGCGGCAAAGGCCGCAAGGACGGCAAGCTGCACGAAATCACGCCGATCCAGCTGGCGACGCAGGTGTTGCAGGCCGTGCGCGACCGCACCGGCATCGACACCGCCGATGTGGACGATGTCGTCTTCGGCTGCGTGTCGCCGGTCGGTGAACAGGGCAGCGACATCGCCCGTATCGCGGTCCTGAACGCCGATTACGCCGAAACCACCGCCGGCGTGCAGATCAACCGTTTCTGCGCCTCGGGTCTTGAGGCGACCAACATGGCCGCTGCCAAGGTGATGGCCGGCGAAGCGATGTTTGCCATCGGCGGCGGCGTCGAATCCATGTCGCGCGTGCCGATGGGCAGCGACGGTGCGGCATGGGCGATGGACCCGGCCGTGGCGTGGAAAACCTATTTCGCGCCGCAGGGCATCGGTGCTGATCTCATCGCCACCAAATATGGCTTCAGCCGCAATGACGTCGATGCCTATGCGATGGAATCGCAGCGCCGTGCTGCGCATGCCTGGGCCGAGGGCCGTTTCAAGGGCTCCATCGTGCCGGTGCGCGATGTCATCGGCGAAGTGGTGCTGGCGCATGACGAGCATATGCGCCCCGGCACCGACATGCAGTCGCTGGGCGGGCTTGCGCCGGCGTTCCAGGCGATGGGCGAATCCATGCCCGGCTTCGATGCCATAGCGCTCATGCGGTATCCGGAAATCGAGAAGATCGACCATGTCCACCATGGCGGCAATTCGTCCGGCATCGTTGACGGTGCTGCCGCCATTCTGGTCGGCAACAAGGCGATGGGCGAGAAATACGGCCTGAAGCCGCGCGCCCGCATTCGCGCCATGGCCAGCATCGGGTCCGAACCGATGATCATGCTGACCGGGCCGGAGTTTGTGGCGCACAAGGTGCTGGCCCGTGCCGGCATGACCAAGGATGATATCGACCTGTTCGAGCTGAACGAGGCATTCGCATCCGTCGTGCTGCGTTACATGCAGGCGCTGAACATCCCGCACGACCGGATCAACGTGAACGGCGGCGCTATCGCGATGGGGCATCCGCTGGGGGCCACCGGCGCGATGATCCTGGGCACCGTGCTCGACGAGCTTGAGCGCACCGGCAAGGGCACCGCGCTGGTGAACTTGTGCGTCGGCGCCGGCATGGGCACGGGGACAATCATCGAGCGTATATAGAATAGAGGTGGGTTGATGCTCTCTGCAAATCTCACATACGTAGTTACTGTATTTGCTATTTTGGCTATCCTTTGGGGTGTAAAAATCTTAAATGGTTTGAACAACCTCAATAAGCAAATCGAAAACGTTCGATACTATTTAGGACAAATTGAAAATCGTCAGCAGAGAATGGCAGACAAAATTCACGGGATAGAACACCATACTGGTCGTGCGGTGAAACATTTGCACGCCAGTGATGAATGGGATGATCTACACGGCTAGCACTCTAACATGATTGGGTTTACATGACCTACACTGCAATCCGTTCCGAACTTGATGCCGATGGCATCCTGCTGCTCACCATCGACGTGCCCGGCCAGTCGATGAACGTCATCACACCCGAAGTGCAGGCCGATCTGGCCGCTGCGATTGAGCGGCTGAAGACCGACGACGCCGTGAAGGG
>NZ_JANPCD010000137.1:0-6867 GCF_031430775.1 Sandarakinorhabdus sp.
GCGCGCGGCTACGCGCTGGTGCTGGCGCCGGATGGCCGGCTGGTGGCCGGCGCGGCGGACGCAGGCGCACAATCCCACTTGACCATTCGCTTCGCCGATGGCGAAACACGGGTGACGCCGGGCCATGGCCCCAGCCAGGGAAAACTGTTTTGATGCTCGATACGCTTGGGCGGCCGGCGCGGCTGCGATATCTGTCCGGATCCTACCAGATCGTCAGCCCCGGCGATTATGTGGTGTGCGCCGTGACCGGCAAGCGCATCACGCTGACGGCGCTGCGGTATTGGAGCAGCGAATTCCAGGAAGCCTATTTCGATGCGGCAACCGCAACGGCGCGCTATGCCGACATGCGTAGCGCCGGGCGAATTTGAAGCCGCGCCTGTTCTTGATGGCCGGCTCGGCCACGGCCGGGGCAGCGGCGCTGGCGGCGGCGCTGCTGCTGAATGCGGCGGCGCCCGTGCCGCTGGAGATCAAGGCGCCCCTGATGGCGCATCAAGGCGATGTCGTGCGGGCCAAGCTGCCCGCGAACGGCCACGACCTCAAGCTCGATGGCCGTGCGGTGCCACTGGAGGCCGATGGCCGCTTCATGATCGGCATCGACCGCGATGCCGGCCCGGCGGCGCTGCTGACATGGATCACCGCCGATGGCCGCACTGCGCGCTGGCCGGTCAGCGTGGAACCGCGCCCCTGGGACATCGACGTGCTGCCGGCGCGGCTGGCGTACAATGGCCCGCCCAATCCGGAATATGACGCGATGCGCGAGGCCGAAGTGGCCCTGATCCGCACCGCCCGCACCGAAATCTCGCCCTGGCCGTTCTGGAGCGCGACTGTGAAAATGCCGGTAACGGGGCGCATTTCCGGCGTCTATGGCTCGCAGCGCGTCTATGGCGACAAGCCGGCGGCGCCCCATGCCGGGCTGGATATCGCAGCGCCGGCGGGCACGCCGATCAAGGCGCCGATCCCCGGCATCGTGCGGCTGGCGCAGGGGCCGTTCACGCTGGAAGGCAATGTCATCATCCTCGACCATGGCCGGGGGCTGTATTCATCCTACCTGCATCTCTCGCGCATCGATGTGAAGCCGGGGCAGATCATCCGGCAGGGCGATATCATGGGCGCCATCGGCACCACCGGGCGTTCCACGGGCCCGCATCTGCACTGGGCGATGACATGGCACGGCGTGCGGGTGGACCCGGCGTCGATGTTGCAGCCGGGCACGCTTCGGCCGCCGGGCACGCTGCCGGAAGCAAAGGCCAATTCATGACGTCACCCGCCGATCCCGCACAGCTCAACAGCATCGGCATGGCCGCCCTGGGGCGCGGTGATGCCGCCGCCGCCATCACGGCGCTGACGGCTGCCACAACGGCCGATCCGGCTGCCGCCATCCTCTGGTACAACCTGTCCAACGCGCACGGACTGGCCGGGGATGCCGTTGCCCAAAGCGAGGCGCTGGACAGCGCGCTGGAGCGCGATCCGTTCATGGAACATGCGCTGCTGGCCAAGGGCCGGTTGCAGGAATCCATCGGCGATGTCGCCGGGGCGATTTTCCATTATCAGCGGCTGGTGGCGGCGGTGAACCCGGCGGCGCCGATGGGGCCGGGCTTTGCCGCCGGGCTGGGCCATGCCAAAAAGATGCTGGAGGCCGAATCCGCCCGCCTGAGCGACCAGATCGGCGCCGCCATGGACGCGGCGCTGGCAGCGGCGCCGCAAGAGGACGCCGCGCGCATGACCAACGCCATCGAAGTGGCGCTGGGCCGCCGCCGGTCCTATGTGCAGCAGCCATTGGTGTTCGATTACCCCGGCCTGCCGCCCGACCAGTATTTTGCCCGCCGGCATTTCCCCTGGCTCGAACAGCTTGAGGCCGCCACCCCCGTCATCCGCGCCGAATTGCAGGCGCTGCTGGATTCCGGCGGCGAAGGCTTTGCGCCTTATGTCGCCTATCCGCGCGGCGCGCCGGTGAACCAATGGGCCGCGCTGAACCACAAGGACGCCTGGGCGGCGCAATTCCTGATCGAGCATGGCGAGAACCGGCCGCTGCGCGAACGCTGCCCGCAGACCGCCGCCGTGATCGACGCCCTGCCGCTGTTCGACGTGCCGGGGCGCGGGCCGGTGGCGTTTTTCTCGCTGCTCAAGGCCGGCGCCCATATTCCGCCCCACACCGGTGCGACCAATATCCGGTCCATCGTGCATCTGCCGCTGATCGTGCCGCCGGGCTGCTGGTTCCGGGTCGGCAATGAAACACGGGCGTGGGAGGAGGGCCGCGCGCTCGTGTTCGACGACACCATCGAACATGAGGCGATGAACCCCAGCGGCGAATTGCGCGCGATTCTGATCATCGATGCCTGGAACCCGCATCTGTCGATGGCGGAACGCGACCTGCTGCGCCAGTATATGACGGCGCTGGACGCGGCCGGGCGCGGCCGGACATGGCGCGGCGCCAACTGAAGCGCCCCACTGAGACACATTGCGCCGTTGGGCAATTTTATTGCGGGAATGTCATAAAGTTGTTGCCGTGTTGCAACAGTTGCGGGCGGAAAGCCTTTCGAAACCCTGTGCATGCTTTACACACCGGCGCGCTTTCCACACAAGGAGCACAGGTCCGAAAAGGACTAGCGGTGCGCTGCTGAGGGGCAGGTCACGTTGTCAGGGGTGGAAAGTTCCGATGGAACCGTCCTGCCTGGCAACGCGTAACGCGCAGACATATTTTTCCAGAAGAAGGATGCTAACGTGAAGCTCACCAACACTTCCCAACGGCGGAGCGCGCTCAAGGGCAGCGCAGCGACCCTGGTCCTGGCGATGCTGGCTGTGCCGGGCGTCGCCTTCGCACAGGCCGCAACGACCGCAGCGGCAGATGTTGCCGATGACGAAGGCACGATCGTCGTCACCGGCTCGCTGATCAAGAACCCCAACCTGATCTCGGCACAGCCGGTCACGGTCACCACGGCCGACACCATCGCCCTGCGCGGTTCGAACGTCGCCGAAGAAGTGCTGCGTGACATTCCCGGCAACGTCCCGAGCATCGGTTCGGCGGTCAACAACGGCAACGGCGGCGCCAGCTTCGTCGATCTTCGCGGCATCGGCACCAACCGCAACCTCGTGCTGCTCGACGGCGTGCGTATCGCACCGGCCGGCCTCGGCGGCGCAGTCGATCTGAACAACATCCCGCTGGCGCTGGTCGAACGTGTCGACTCGCTGACCGGCGGCGCAGTGACCACCTATGGCGCCGACGCCATCTCGGGTGTCGTCAACTTCGTCATCAAGCAGAACTTCACCGGTGTTGATCTTCAGCTGTCGAACGGCCTCACGGAACGCGGCGACGGCAACCGTTTCCGCGCCGATCTGACCGTTGGTGGCAGCTTCGATGATGGCAAGGGCAATGCTGTCCTGTCCGTCGGCTACCAGAAGTGGGACCCGGTCTATCAGGGCGCCCGTCCGTTCTCGGTTTTCGGTGTTGATTCCTACACCGGCGGCCCCGGTGGTTCGGGCACGGCCATTCCGGGTCGCTTCACCAACACCCGCGGCCTTCAGGCCGATGGCCAGATCAGCCGCACTCCGGCCTTCTCCATCGTCGGCTTCACCGAAGGCGAAGGCGGCGGTCGCCCGATCCTCGCGCCGAACCCGGCCGGTCAGAACAACCCCGGATTCCGTCAGGTCAATGCTGCCGGCGCCGGTGTGCCGCAGTTCTCGACCTTCAACTTCAACCCGTACAACATCTTCCAGACGCCGTTCGAACGCTTCAACATCTATGGCCAGGCCAATTACCAGGTCAGCGATGCGATCGAGTTCTACACGCGCGGCATGTTCAGCCGGAACACCGTCAGCACGATCATCGCCCCGTCGGGCGTGTTCAGCTCGGAAGTGACCATTCCGCTGTCCAACCCGTTCCTGCCGGCCGCGCTGCGCAACCAGTTCTGCGCTCGCAACGTCGCCCCGGTCACCTCGGGCGTCAACGCCGCTGGCCAGCCGCTCGCCGGCCAGGCCACCTACACGCCGTTCCTGACGCCGGAACAATGCGCTGCTGCTGCTGTCGCCACCAGCCCGAGCGATCCAAATTATCGCACGGTCAACAGCACGCTCGGCCGCCGCACCACGGAATACGGCCCGCGCATCAGCGAATATGTCACGACCTACTTCGATTATCGCGCCGGTGTGCGCGGTGCGATCACCAGCGCCATCAACTGGGATCTGGCGGGTTCGTACGGCGTGTCGGAAAACGTCCAGACGCTGCAGAACTACACGCTCACGTCGCGAGTCCGCCAGTCGCTGCTCGCCACCAACACCACGTCGTGCCTGCCCGGCACGTCGGCTGGCTGCGTGCCCACCAACTGGTTCGGTCCGGCTGGCTCGATCAGCGAAGCGTCCAAGGCCTTCAACACCGGTGAAAGCACGTCGCGCATCCGCACGACGCTGGCACAGGTTCGCGGCCTCGTTTCGGGTGACCTCGGCATCGCTTCGCCGGGTGCAACCGACACCATCAACTTCGCCCTTGGTGCCGAATATCGCGCCTACACCGCCACGCAGCGTTCGGACCTTCTGGCCCAGACGGCTGGTGAACTCGGCGGCGCCGGCGGCGCCAACCCGAACATCACCGGCGGTTACAACGTCAAGGAAGTGTACGGCGAACTCGTGGTGCCGTTGCTGCAGGACAAGCCGCTCGTCGAAGACCTGACCCTGTCGGGCGGCGCGCGTTATTCGTCCTACAACGTCAACGCACCGTCGAACCCGAGCTACAGCACCTTCACCTGGAAGGTCGATGGTTCGTGGACCGTGGTGCAGGGTGTCAAGTTCCGCGCCAACTACAGCCGCGCTGTTCGTGCCCCGAACATCAACGAACTGTTCTCGCCGCTGAACACCGGCCTCACCAGCCTGGGTCTCGACCCCTGCGCCGGTGCCGCTCCGGTGGCCAATTCGAACCTGCGCGCAGTCTGCATTGCGCAGGGTGCATCGCCGGGCCAGATCGGTTCGATCGAAAACCCGACCGCAGCACAGGCCAACCTGACGTCGGGCGGCAACCTCAACCTCCGTCCGGAAATCGCCAACACCTGGAGCATCGGTACGGTTCTGCAGCCGTCCTTCATTCCCGGCCTGGCGCTGACGGTCGATTACTACAACATCACCATCAACGGCGCCGTGTCGTCCAAGCTGCCGGGTGACGTCGTCACCGATTGCTTCGGTACGGCTCCGGGCTATGCGCTGGCCAACGTCAACAACCCGGCCTGCGCCTTCCTTGGTCGTAACCCGGCCACGGGCGGCCTTGACGGTGACCCGTCGACCACCCGCGGTCTCATCACGCAGCTGTCGAACCTCGGCCGCATCGCTACCTCGGGTATCGATGCCACGGCGAGCTATTCGACCGATCTCGGCTTTGCCAAGCTCGGCGTGATCGCCAACGCCAACTACACGATCAGCCAGAAGTTCCAGGCAACGCCGACTTCGCTGAACCGTGAGTGCGTCGGCTTCTACTCGACCAACTGCTCGTTCACCGGCTCGCTCCAGCCGAAGTTCCAGTCATCGCTGCGCACGACGTTCGGCTTTGACAGCTTCGACATCTCGGGCGTGTGGCGTCACGTCTCCGGCTTCCAGCAGGAACCGACGGATGCAGCAGAAAACGGTGCTTACCTGCCGGCATACGCCAAGATCGGTTCGTTCGATTACTTCGACCTGACCGGCCGCTTCAACATCATGTCGAACCTGACCATCCTGCTGACGGTCAGCAACCTGTTCGACAAGCAGCCCCCGGTTGTCGGTGCTTCGGCTGGTTCGGTCGCCTTCAACAGCGGCAACACCTACCCGTCGACCTACGATCCGCTGGGTCGCCGCTACAACATGCAGGTCAACGTCCGCTTCTAAGCAGACGGCCCATCGGGCAAAGAAGAAGGGGGCGGGCCGCAAGGTCCGCCCTTTTTCTGTGTGCGGTGTTTTGGGGGCTGGCCCTCCACTCCGTCATCCCCGCGAAGGCGGGGATCCATCTCCCGAACGCCGGCGCGCATGGGCCGGCGGCGGCACCAGTGCGGGCACATTCAGGCGATGGATCCCCGCCTTCGCGGGGATGACGGCAGGGGGCGAGGGACGACGGCAGGGGGCGAGGGATGACGACGCAGGGTCAGGGACGACGGCGCCGGGTCAAGGATGACGGCGTCTGCTGGCTGCCCACAGCGCCGCCCTGCACTCAGGCGATCAGCGGTCTCGGCAGGTCCATCGGCACGCCCGACGCCTGTGCGACCGCGAGGGTCCAGGCGGTGACCTTGGCGATCTCGTCGGCATGAGCCGCTTCGAGCGCTTGCACGGCCAGCCGGTCTTCGGCAGAAAACGCCGTGCCCGACTTGGAATGGCGGGTAAACGCCGGGCCAGCCACGATGGCCGGCACATCAAGGGCCAGCCCGAACAGCCGCGCCAGCCCGGTCATCGCCGGCAAGGGATTTGCCATCAGCGATTCTGAATCGATGCAGGCCACCCGGCCCTCAAAGCGCGCCGCCATGCCGGCAAACAGCGCCTGCTGCGCCAGCCAGCCCATGGCAGCGACTTGCAGGTCGGTCTGGCCGAGATAATCGTCGCCGGAAAAGCCGAAACGGTGCTGGCCTTCCTTGAGTTGCTTGGTCAGCAGATCGCGCACCCATAGCCGCCCGGTCATGCCCTTGCGGGCGATGGAGCCGAGATAGACCGGCAGCGGCGCATGCAGCAGCAGCGCCCGCGCGCCCCGCACCAGCTGCATCATCGCGGTGGCGAAGCCGTTCACGACAGTCGACGGTTTGATGACCACCGCCTCGGCCGGCGCAAACGGCCGCGCCAGCAGCGCGAGCGCGGCAACGAGCCCGGGGCCAAGCTGCGCTCCGCCGCAGCCGCGATGCTGCCAGCCGACGATGTCGATGAGGA
>NZ_JANPCD010000138.1:0-2501 GCF_031430775.1 Sandarakinorhabdus sp.
GCCAACCCAAGCCCGGCGAGACGCTGGTGGTCGGCGCGGCGGCTGGCGGCGTTGGCCAGATCGTCGGCCAGATCGGCAAGATCAAGGGCTGCCGGGTCATCGGCATCGCCGGCGGCAAGGCCAAATGCGATTATGTCGTGAACGAACTCGGCTTCGATGCCTGCATCGACTATAAATCGCAGGATGTCGGCGCTGAACTTGACCGGTTGGCACCGGACGGCATCGACATCAATTTCGAACAGGTCGGCGGCGACATCATGGTGCAGGTGCTCAAACGCATGAAGCTGTTCGGCCGCATGCCGCTGTGCGGGATGATTTCCGGCTACAACAGCACCGACGGCGCCGAGCCGCCGGGTTTCTGGACGATGATGCTGATGCGCCGGCTCACGGTGCGCGGCTTTATCGTCACCGATTTTGCCGCGCGTTTCGGCGAAAGCGGCGCGGCGCTGGCCGGCTGGATGCTGTCGGGGCAGCTCAAGACCCGGCAGGATATCCGTCCGGGGCTGGAAAATGCCGCCGAAACGGTCAAGGAACTTTATACCGGCGGCAATTTCGGCAAGCTGCTCATCGAGGTACAAAAACCATGACGACGAATCGCACGCTCGACGAGAACGAACTGGTCGTGGCCCAAACCCTGCTGGCCGAAATCCGGGCGCGCATGGATGGCATTGCCGGCAGTGACGAGCGGCTGCGCTTTGCCCTCAACCGCAAGGTCTACAAGGAACTGAGTTATGACGAGCGCGGCAAGCCAAATGCCCGCATCTCCCTGAAGGCAAGGACCGCAAGGGCGCAAAACGACATGTGCGCTCAGTGCCGGACGGCCTTGTCGGCCAGTGATACCGTACTGGACCGTCTTGTGGCGGAAAAGGGCGATGTCGAAGGCAATGTCCGCGTGCTGTGCCGCAAGTGCGACCTTGCCATTCAGCGGGAGCGCGGGTTGGCATAACAGGCCCTATTGCCAGCCTGCAAACGGCAACACCGGGCCAAGCTGTGCCAGCACATCGGCCTGGCGACGCTGCCGTGCCAGATAGGCGTGTTCCACCATGGTCGCCTGCTGTTCGATGCCATAGCGGGCAAACGGCTTGCCGGGCGCCAGCACATAGCGGTAGCGCGCCAGCGGCAGCCGGCGCAGCAGCAGGTTGAACCCCTGCTGCACCTGCCAGCAATGCACCAGTTCATGGATGAAATGCGCCCGCATCCCCAGCGGCTGGTCACTGTAATCGACGCACCAGTTGAAGCCTTGCGGGTGGCACCAGATATGCCCGTCGGGCGCCATCGTCACCCACCAGGGGTGCAGCGCCCAGTATTTGGCGCAGCGCACCGCGACCCGGCCCGCATCCAGCGCATCGCCGAACACGCTGGCGGCCAGCGCGGTCTCGCCGGCGGTCAGGGCGCGCATATCGGGGCGGCGATCTGTCATCTGCCTTAGTTAGTTGTTCTGCCCCGGTCTTGCAGCCCCCGAAACTGCCCCTATATCGCCTTTGCAAGCTTTGGCCGGGGCATCCGGTCTGGCAATGACAAACCCAGGGACGCTGGGGCGCTGCTTCGGGGCGCCGCACGGTGGGCCCGCAAATGCAAGAAGGAAGAAGCCGGTCATGGCAAAGGTAATCGGGATCGATCTTGGCACCACCAATTCGTGCGTGGCCGTGATGGAAGGCTCTGCCCCCAAGGTGGTGGAAAATGCCGAAGGCGCGCGGACCACGCCGTCGCAGGTGGCGTTCACCAAGGACGGCGAACGTCTTGTCGGCCAGCCGGCCAAGCGCCAGGCGGTCACCAACCCCGAGAACACCGTGTTTGCCGTCAAGCGCCTGATCGGCCGCCGGTTCGATGATCCGATGACCCAGAAGGACGCTGGTCTGGTTCCCTACAAGATTACCAAGGGCACCAACGGCGATGCCTGGGTCGGTGCCGGCGGCGAGGATTACAGCCCGTCGCAGATTTCCGCCTTCATCCTGCAAAAGATGAAGGAAACCGCCGAATCCTATCTGGGCGAAACCGTGACCCAGGCCGTCATCACCGTGCCGGCCCATTTCAACGACGCCCAGCGCCAGGCCACCAAGGATGCTGGCAAGATCGCCGGCCTCGAAGTGCTGCGCATCATCAACGAGCCGACGGCGGCGGCGCTGGCCTATGGCCTTGATAAGAAGAACGATGCCAAGACCATCGCCGTTTATGACCTTGGCGGCGGCACGTTCGACGTGTCGATCCTTGAACTTGGCGACGGCGTCTTCGAAGTCAAATCGACCAGCGGCGACACGTTTCTGGGCGGCGAGGATTTCGACGCCAAGCTGGTGGAATTCCTGTCGGCCGATTTCAAAAAGGCCGAAGGCATCGACCTGACGAAGGACAAGCTCGCCCTCCAGCGCCTCAAGGAGGGCGCCGAAAAGGCCAAGATCGAGCTGTCGTCCTCGGCCGCGACCGAAGTGAACCTGCCGTTCATCACCGCCGATCAGAACGGCCCTAAGCATCTGGTGAAAAACATCACCCGCACCGATCTGGAA
>NZ_JANPCD010000139.1:0-4651 GCF_031430775.1 Sandarakinorhabdus sp.
TTGTGACCATCGATCGGCCCGACATAATAGAAACCCAGCTCTTCGAACAGCGTGCCGCCGCCCTGGGCAAAGCCGCGGGCATATTCATCGGCGCGCGCCGCAACCTTTTTCAGCGGCGGCGGCAGCGTCTTGCGGACGATCTGCTTGAGCGCCTCGCGGATTTCGAGAAACTGGCGCGACGACAGCAGCCGCGACAGATAGGCCGACAGCGCGCCAACCGGCGGCGCGATCGACATGTCATTGTCGTTGAGGATGACTACAAGGCGGTTGCCCGCCTCGCGCGCGTTGTTCATCGCTTCATAGGCCATACCGGCCGACATGGCGCCATCGCCAATGACGGCAATCGCCTTGCCGGGCTGGCCCTTGAGCTTGTTGGCGACAGCAAAGCCCAGCGCAGCGGAAATGGAGGTCGAGCTGTGCGCGGCGCCGAACGGATCATATTCGCTTTCGGTGCGCTTGGTGAAGCCCGAAAGTCCGCCGCCCTGGCGCAGGGTGCGGATACGGTCGCGGCGGCCGGTCAGGATCTTGTGCGGATAGGCCTGATGGCCGACATCCCAGATCAGCCGGTCATCGGGCGTGTTGAACACATAATGCAGCGCCACGGTCAATTCGACCACGCCGAGGCCAGCGCCGAGATGCCCGCCGGTTTGCGACACCGCATGGATCAATTCGGTGCGCAATTCATCGGCAAGCTGGCGCAACTGCCCGTGGGAGAGCGCGCGCATGTCAGCCGGGACATTGACCGTATCGAGAAGGGGAGTTTCAGCAGTCATGCACCGTCGCCGGATTCGTTGATAACAAGCACCAACCCTTAGCGGCTGCCACTGCCCCTGTCGATGAAATGTGACCGGTCCGTAACAGGCGTTCAGACGCAGGCGGCGCAGCGGCCCCGCACTTCGATAACCGGGCGTTCGGGAAAGAAACCCGTGGCCAGCGCGGTTTCGCGCACCAGTGCCGCCAGCCGGTCGTCATCGACATGGGTCGCCTTGCCGCAGGCGTCGCACACAAGGAAAATACAGTCGTGCAGGCAATCGGGGTGCTGGTTCGCCAGATAGGCATTGGCGCTTTCGACCCGGGTGGCGACATTGCGGGCGACGAACAGATCGAGAATGCGATAGACGCTGTTGGCCGCGATACGCCGCCCCAAAGTGCCCGAAACGCGTTCCGTGACATCATAGGCCGATGCCGGGCGATCGAAGCTGGCCAGCGCCGCGAACACCGACGCGCGCAAATCTGTCCATTGCTCGCCAGCCCGCAGAAGCGCGCGCTGTGCCGCCATACCCAGCGCGGCGCCCTGATGATGGGCGTGGTCATGCGCCGGCATCGGATTCATGATGGCAACATCGTTCATGCTTCAATTATCGGGGGTAATGCCGGCAGGCACAAGCCCGCAGGGTGCCGCAGCCATCACCAACCTGCCGACAGGATCAGGCGGCCGAGGCTCGCATGTTCCAGATATGGGCAACAGCAAGCAGCGACACGCCAAGAACCGAGGCCGCGATTTCCAGCAATGCGCCGTGGCCGACAAAGATCGAGGCCGCCATCAGGCCGATGCCGGCAGCGCCAAGCGCCGCAATGATGCGGCGGCGATGCAACAACTGGCCGCGCCACAGGGCCACGACGGCCAGCGGCAAGGCCAGCACCAGTCCGATCACATGCACCTGATGATCCAGCAGTTGCCCGGACACCGCAAACAGGCCCAGCGCGGCCACGCCGGCAAGGCAATGGACGAGGCAAAGCCCTGACAGACCGATTGCGAAGCGGTCAAGAAGAGATGATGCGACCTTGGGCACACAGACGGCGATACATTATAACATGCGCCGCCGCAAGTGGCGCAAAATGGTTACAGCGCCAGAAGTTCGCTCACGGTCAGCAGCTGCGACAGCTCCCGCGATTTCCCGTCGCTGCTGTAAAACACATAGACCGGCACGCCGGCACGGCCTTCGCGTGCCAGCCAGTCGGAAATGGTCGGATCTCCGCGCGTCCAGTCGCCTTCCAGCACGGCAATACCCTTGGCCTTGAAAGCGCTGGCAACGCGTGCATCGGCCATGGCGCCCTTTTCGTTGACCTTGCAGGTCAGGCACCAGTCGGCAGTCATGTACAGGAACACCGGCCGCCCTTCGGCTCGCAGCGCTGCAAGCCTTGCCGGCGAAAATCGCTGTGCGGACAATCCGGCGGGCGCCGATGTGCCGGCTGCTTCGGCGGGCGCGCCGATCGGCAGGGTGGCAATGGCGAGAGCCACCACCGCCGCCGCCGCCGCCGCCTGAATCCATGCTGTGCCGCCCGCGTGCTGGCGCTGTCCGACCCACCAGAGCAGCAAACCGAGCGCGAGGGCGCCGGCGAGCCCCGCCGTCAAGCCTTCGACGCCCGCCTGGCGCCCCAGCACCCATGCCAGCGCCAGCACGGTCAGGAACATCGGAATCGACAAGATAGCCTTGAACCGGGTCATCCAGGCGCCGGGCCGTGGCAGCCGCTTGCGCAGGGCCGGGACAAAACCCACCAGCAGGAACGGCAGGGCCAGACCAAAGCCAAGCCCGGCAAACACCGAAACCGCCTGAACCGGCGGCAGCACCAGCGACGCACCAAGAGCGCCGGCCATGAATGGCCCGGTGCAGGGCGTCGCGACAAAGGCCGCCAACGCGCCGGTGGCAAAGCTGCCCAGCGCGCCGCCCTTGGCCACGGCATCCTGGCCGAGATTGCCGCTGGTCAGGTTGATTTCGAACAGGCCGGCCAGATTGAGCGCAATGGCGGTCATCAGCAGCAGCAGCCCGGCAATGACGCGCGGGTCCTGCAACTGGAATGCCCAGCCAACCTGCGCGCCAGCGGCACGCAGCACCAGCACCAGGCCGCCAAGCGCGGCGCAGACAAGGATGACGCCAGCGGCATAGGCCACCGCGTCGCGCCGAGCGACGGCGGCATCGACATTGCCCTTGGCCAAGGCCAGCGCCTTGAGGCTGAGAATCGGAAAAACGCACGGCATAATGTTGAGCAGGACACCGCCCAGCACGGCGCCCAGCAGAATCAGCGGCAGGCCGGGGCCGGCGCCCTGCGGTGCAGCGGTTGTCAGGCTGGCACCGGGCTGCGGCACGGCACCGGCGTTGGCGGAAATGGTGAAGCCATAATCATGACTGTCGCCTTCGCGTGTGATGCGCAGCAGGCCGGTGACAGTGCCGGATGGGCCGGGATCAGCCGCATCTGTCTCGATTCGCAGCATGTCGCCGCTGCGCGTCACCGATTGCGGCGCGGCATAGCCGATGACACCGTCCTGCAAGGGATAGAAATAGGCACTGCGGACCTTGTCGATGCTGCCCACCGGCACGGCAATCGCAACGCGGCTGACGCCCTGGCCCGTTTTGGTAGCCGACCAGCGCGCCGGCCAATCCACCGTGCGCGGCAGGGCGTTGCGGGCATTGGCGACTCGAAAGCCCATCTCGGGGTCGGCAGCGCCACTGCCGGTGGTGAGCGGCAGGGTCAATTCGGCGCTTTCGGGCACGCATTGTTCAAGACTGCACACCAGCCAGTCCACCTTGACGCTGACCGGATAGGGCTTGCCGCCGGCAAGGTCAGCTGGCACCGCGACTTCTGTCAGCAGGACATTTGTCTTTTCATAGACGTAGTTCATGAGGCCCGAGACGATCAGCGTGCCGGGAACCGGGTAGCTGAGTTCGGCAGGGGTGGGCGTGCCTTCGGGCAACGTCCAGGCCGCACGCGTCGGCGCCCCGGCGTCGCCGGGATTGATCCAATATGTGTGCCAGCCCTGCCGGGGGGTGAGTTGGATACCGACCGTCAGCGGCTTTCCAGGCGCCGGGCTGCGGCTTTCGGCAATCAGCTCGGCACGCGTGTGCGGTTGCTCGCTGATCGACTGGGCCGCCAAGGGCGCCGAGGCGAGGAGGACGAATGCTGTGGCAAGATGGCGAATCATGATTCCGCTTATGCAAGCCCGGCGCCGCAACGCAAGGGCAGCGGTAGTTGTCCGTGGCAAACTGCAGCTGCCCCCGTCCCCAGCGACAAGGGGCACTACCACCGGCATGCAAGGAAATCCGGCCCCGTTCGTGCGGCGGCAAGTCCCGCCGCACGAACGGGGCCAGCAATCGGAAGCACCAAAGAAAAATGGCGCAGGGGGTGCCCTGCGCCATTGTTCCGATTGATGGCAGCCGGGAATATCCCGGCGGCAGATCAGCGCTTGGAGAACTGGAAGGACCGGCGGGCCTTGGCCTTGCCGTACTTCTTGCGCTCGACGACGCGCGGATCGCGGGTCAGGAAGCCTGCCTGCTTGACCTGCGTGCGCAGCACGGGTTCGTACTTGGTCAGCGCCTGTGCGATGCCATGCTTCACTGCGCCGGCCTGGCCGGACAGGCCGCCGCCGGTGACAGTGGCCATGACGTCATATTGGTCACGGCGTTCGGCAACGTCGAACGGCTGGTTGATGAGCAGGCGCAGCGACGGACGTGCGAAATACACGGTCTGGTCTCGGCCATTGACGACGATCTTGCCGCTGCCGGGCTTGATCCACACGCGGGCGATGGCGTTCTTGCGCGTGCCGGTCGCATAGGCGCGGCCATAGGCGTCAAGTTCCTGCTCGCGCAGCGGCGTCGGCGGGTTGCCGGCGATGCCGTTGTTGTTGAGGGGCCCCTCGGCGTCGAGGCCGGCG
>NZ_JANPCD010000140.1:0-31421 GCF_031430775.1 Sandarakinorhabdus sp.
CGCGCATCTGCTGGTTGTCGACAAGCCGGCCGGGCTGGTTGTGCATCCTGCCGCCGGCAATCTCGATGGTACCATGGTCAACGCGCTGCTGCATCACTGCGCCGGGCGGCTGTCGGGCATCGGCGGCGTGGCGCGGCCCGGCATCGTCCACCGCATCGACAAGGATACATCGGGGCTGTTGGTCGTTGCCAAGGACGATCCGACGCACGAGGGCCTGTCGCGCCAGTTCGCCGCGCATACCGTCAACCGGCGATACACCGCCATCGTTGCCGGCGTGCCGGTGCCGCCCGGCGGCCGAATCGAGGGCGCGCTGGCAAGGTCAAGCGCCAATCGCCAGAAAATGGCCATCGTCGGGGCCGGCCGCGGCAAGCACGCCGTCACCCATTACCGCACGATCGCAGTTTTTGACGGCGCTGCCCATGTCGAATGCCGGCTGGAAACCGGGCGCACCCACCAGATCCGCGTTCACATGGCATCTATCGGCCATGCGCTATTGGGCGATGCCAGCTATGGCCGCACACCGGGCAAACTGGCACCGGTTCTCAAGGCGATGGGGTTTGCCCGTCAGGCCCTGCATGCGGCGACGCTGGGGTTTGTACACCCCGTCACCCAAGAAAATCTGTCTTTCGAATCCGCCCTGCCGGACGATATTGTGGAACTTATCGGTCGTCTTTCGGGTTCCTATGCCGAAACCGCCGCAACGGAGTGAATGCCATGGCCAATGTTCCCGCCCTCAAGACCGCCAGCATCCCCGCGCTCGGCTCCGATGCCGGGCTCAACCGCTATCTGGCCGAGATTCGCAAATTCCCGCTGTTGGCGCCCGAGCAGGAGTATATGCTCGCGCGCCGTTGGCAGGAACATCAGGATCCCGAGGCTGCGACCAAGCTGGTCACCTCGCACCTGCGGCTCGTGGCGCGCATCGCCATGGGCTATCGCGGCTATGGCCTGCCGGTGGCGGAACTGATTGCCGAAGGCAACATCGGGCTGATGCAGGGCGTCAAGAAATTCGATGCCGAGCGCGGGTTTCGCCTCGCGACCTATGCGATGTGGTGGATCAAGGCCTCGATCCAGGAATATATCCTGCGGTCCTGGAGCCTCGTGAAGATCGGCACCACCGCCGCCCAGAAAAAGCTGTTCTTCAACCTGCGCCGCCTCAAGGGCAAGCTGGGCGCGATGGAGGACGGCGACCTGCACGGCGAGCATCTGTCAAAGATCGCCACGACGCTGGGTGTCACCGAGACCGAGGTCAATTCGATGAACCGCCGCATGGCGATGGGCGGCGACACCAGCCTCAATGCCCCGCTGCGCGAGGAAGGCGAGGGCGAATGGCAGGATTGGCTGGCCGATGACGGCCCGCTGCAGGACGAATTGCTCGCCGATGGCCAGGAACGCGACCAGCGCCACGCCCTGCTGGGCCGCGCCATGGAAGCGCTGAACGAACGCGAGCGCCATATCCTGACCCAGCGCCGGCTGGTCGACGAGCCGGAAACGCTTGAGGAACTGTCGCAGCAATTCGGTATCAGCCGCGAACGCATCCGCCAGATCGAAGTGCGCGCGTTCGAAAAACTGACCCAGGCCATGCACCGGCTGGCGACAGACGCGCGCCTGCTGCCCGAGCCTGCATGAACACCGCCCCGCGCCTGCGCAAACAACCGCATTGACGGGCAGGGGGCGGGCGGGCCATCTGCCGCCATGCTGCTGATTTTGTTTTACGGCCCGTGATGGCTCAGGCCCTTTCATTCGGCCTGCGCTGGCTGATCAGGTTGGCACTGCTCGCCGTGCTGCTCAGCTTGTTGTGGGTCGCGGCCTATAAATTCCTGCCCGTGCCGATGACTTGGCCGATGGCACGCGACAGCTTTGCCGGCCGCCATGTCAGCCAAACTTGGGTGCCGATCACCGCCATGACCAAGGCCTTGCCAAGGGCCGTGATTGGTGCCGAAGACGCGCAGTTCTGCGCCCATGCCGGGTTCGATCTCGACGCCATAGAGGCGGCGGTCAGCGCCAATGCCTCGGGCCGCAAACTGCGCGGCGGTTCCACGATTTCCCAGCAGACCGCCAAGAACGCCTTTTTGTGGCCGGGGCGCTCTTATGTCCGCAAGGGGCTTGAGGCATGGTTCACGCTGCTCATCGAGCAGATCTGGGGCAAGCGGCGGATCATGGAAGTGTATCTGAACATTGCCGAAATGGGCCCTGGTATCTATGGCGTCGAAGCCGCCAGCCAGCATTACTTCCGCAAAAGCGCCGCCGACCTGTCAACGCGCGAAGCCGCACGCATCGCCACCATCTTGCCACAGCCGATCAAGCGCGACCCTACCGAATTGGGGCGCAAACTGCGCCGCCACGCCCGCGCCATCGAAAAACGCGTCCGAGTCGTGCGGGACGAAGGCATCGACGTCTGCCTGAAGAGCTGAACTGCCACCCAGCACTCCGGGGCGAGGCCGGGACCCCAAATCAATCCGGCACCACCAGATATTTGGTCCCCGTCGCGCGGCGGTACCAACCCTTGACCGCATCTTCCGACAGCATCTCCGCCAGGCTGACCCGCGCCGAATAATGGCTGGCGAACGTGGTCGTCAGTTCGGCCGCGACCCGCGCCTTCAGCCGCTCCGCGCCCTCGGCGCCCAGCCGTTTCAGGAACGGGAACAACAGCCAGCCGCCCATGCCCCATGCCATGCCAAAGCCGCGCGTCATGACCGTCGGCGCCATGTCCAGCCCGCCGTAAACGTACAACTGCTTGTGAACTTCGGAACCATAGCGGCTGTAACCGCCCGGCCGGCGCCCGATGGCGATTTCCATCGCCGTCAATATCTGCCCGGCCTGCGTACCGCCGCCAATGGCATCAAATGCCAATGTCGCGCCGGTTTTCTCGCAGGCATCGGCCAATTGCGCGACGAAATCCGGCGCCGTCATGTCGATGACATGGGTCGCACCCAGCCCGTGCAGCAGCGCCGCCTGCTGCGCAGATCGCACGATGTTGACCAGTGGCACCTTGTCGGCCGCACAGATCCGCACCAGCATCTGGCCCAGGTTCGAAGCCGCTGCGGTGTGGATGATGGCGCTATGCCCATCCAGCCGCATCGTCTCGACAAAGCCCAGCGCCGTCAGCGGGTTGACGAACGACGACGCGCCCTGTTCGGCGGTTGCGCCCTCGGGCAGCAGCAGCGCGTCCGAGGCGCGGACAGCGCGGTACCCGGCATAAGTGGCGCCGCCGATGATGGCGACCTTGCGGCCCAGCAGCGCCTCCGCGCCAGCCCCAGCAGCGACGACCGTGCCAGCGCCTTCATTGCCGCACGGCATCGACTGGCCCATCCGTCCGGCCATGGCGCGCAGCCCGGCCGGCGGCACTGGCGCCGTCACCACCGGGTGGCTGGCGGTGCCGCCGAACACTGCGCCAGTCATATCGGCCGCGCCGCAGAGCAGTCCGATGTCCGAAGGGTTGATCGGTGCAGCCTCGATGCGAACAAGAATTTCGCCGTCGCCGGCGACCGGCACCGGCACCTCGGCCAACGACATTTCCAGCCCGCTTTCGGCAGTGATCAGGGAACGGAATTGCAGCATGGTCTCGGACATGGCGGAGGCTTTCCTGATGGAGAAGATGCCTGACCTTATCGGCCCATGACCTTGTGCGCCACCTTGCTCTTGATGCTGGCGAAAAAGCCCTTTTCGTTGATGGTGCCCTTGTTGGATTGCAGGCCCTCAAGCTGGAGATGCGAGGCCTTGATCGCCTTTTTCGAAATCTTGAGCAGCGGGTCCATCTTGTCTTTCTTGAGCTTTTCGATCCGGTCCTGCCAGCCGGGCAGGCCGATATCAGCAATGAACATGTTGATGACCGACGACGTGTCGGCACAGGTCAGCAGATAGCAGCCCAGGATCGGGCATTCGCCAAACACTGTGGCATCCAGCGTGTCGGGCGTTTTCAGCCGCTTGTTGCCGGCGCGCATGTCCTTGATATCAAGCCCGAGCGCATAAAGTTGCAAGCCGAGCCCGGCCAGCGCGTTGCCGATGCCGATGGCTGCGGTCGTCGCCGTGCCGAAATCGGCGAACAGCCCGCCGATCTTGGCCCCCGTGGCAACAGTCTGGCGCGCCAGGTCGATGGAATGGCGCGTCAGGTCGCGCTGGATGATGGTGGTGATGGCATCGGCTGCCGCCACCGGATCGCCGACCCGAAAACCCTCGCGGCGATAGCTTTGCTTGTAAAGGTTGTAGCCATCCTCGACCACGGCCTTGGTCGCCTGCGCCAGCTTCTTGCCGCTCCACAGTATGCCGATATAGGGCGCGACTTCGGCGATCAGGTCAGCCAGCGCCTCGCTGCCGATGACGGCGGCGATCTCGGCGATGTTCTCGACATCGGCGCATTGGGTGATGAAGGCGTCGATCGCCTGTTTGATACCCGGAGTTTGGCTGGCAGTTTGTGTGGCGGCCTGGCCGCCCTGCGCCAGTTTCTGGCCGCCGGATTTCAGTTTCTTGCCGGTGGTCAGCAGCTTTTTGGTATCGTCGAGGACATGGGCCGAGCCGAATTTCAGCTGGGTGCCACCAAAGGTGTTAACTAAAAGGCCGCTGCGCGCGCGCGAAAGCACGCTCATGGCGCGAAATTCTTCCATGCTCAATTTGGTCGCCATGGCCATCCCCCGAAACGTACCAGGCGCAAAGCACTGGCCCCCGGCGGGCAGAAAACCGCGCCGATCAGGCGTTAAAGCTATGGCAAGGATTTGGGCATGGCAATGGCCAAATCCGCGCTACAGCCCCGGCAGCTTGAACCCCGGCGGCAGTTCCATGCCCGCCGTCAGCTTGCCCATTTCGGCGCTGCCGGCGCGGTCGGCGCGGGACTTGGCGTCGTTGAACGCCGCTACGATCAGGTCTTCCAGCATTTCCCGCTGGTCGGCTGTCATCATCGCCGGGTCGATCGCGATGCTGCGCACATCGCCGCGCGCCGTGGTGCGGATTTTGACAGCGCCGCTGCCGGCCTGCCCTTCGACCTCGATACGGTCTAGCTCGGCCTGGGCGCGGGCCATCTGTTCCTGCACACCTCGTGCAGCGTCCATCAATTCCTCAAGACTGGGCATGACTGTTCCTCGGTTCGATTTCGGCGCCCGGAAAGCTGTCGATCAGCGCCCGGGCCAAGGGGTCTTCGCGCATCGCCGCCAACGTTGCTGCGGCTGCCGCGCGGCCTTGCTCATGCAAGGTAGCGACACCGCCATTCGCCTGCCAATCGATCTGCCACGTCTGGCCGGTCCAATCCGACAAATAGCGCGCAATGGCGAGTTGATGTTCTTTGGAAACGGTTCCCGCTAGCGTCATGGCGCCGGGCGCAAACGCTACCAGCCTGGCCTCGTCGGTCAGGACATGCGCCAGTCGTGCCTCGTTGCGCGCTCGGAAAAGCGCCGCGACTTCGGCAAGCCCTGTGGGTACCGAAACGGCTTCCAGCGCAGTTGCTGGTGCAGGCACAGATGCCGGTGTGGATGCCTGCGGCTCTGCTGCCTCCGGCGCTGCTGCCGGCGCAGCCGCCGGCGCGGACTGCGCCATCCCGCCTTCGCGCAATTGCCGGATCAGCGTGCCTGGGTCGGGCATGTCGGCGGCATGGATCAGTCGCAGCAGCGCCATTTCGGCGGCCTGCAGTGGCACCGGCGCGCTCTGCACTTCGCCCAGCCCCTTGAGCAGCAGCTGCCAAAGGCTGTGCAGGCGCGGAAAACTCAAATGCTGCGCCCAGCCGGCAAATTCGGCCTGTTCCTCTGCCGACAGCGACAGATCCGGGCGCGGCGCGATGCGGTATCTCGTGATGCCGTGCACCAGTTCCAGCAGCGCGCGCAGCAGGTTTTCCGGGTCCAGCCCCAGATCATATTGTTCCGAGATCATCGCCAGCGCCGCCGGCGCATCGCCGGCCAGTGCCTTGCCGAGCAGCGCGCGCACCATGCCGCGATCAGCCAGCCCCAGCATTTCGCGCACTGCCGCCGCCGTCACGCCGCCGCCGGCATGGGCAATCGCCTGGTCCAGCATCGACAGGCCGTCGCGCACCGACCCTTCGGCCGCCCGTGCAATCAGCGCCAGCGCGTCGGTTTCGGCCTCGACACCCTCGCGCACGGCAATATCGGCAAAATGCGCCGTGAGCGTGTCCGCCGGCACACGCCGAAGGTCGAAACGCTGGCACCGAGACAGAACGGTCAGCGGCACCTTGGCCACTTCTGTCGTTGCCAGAATGAACTTCACGTTCGGTGGCGGCTCCTCCAGCGTCTTCAAAAGCGCGTTGAAGGCTGCCTTTGACAGCATGTGCACTTCATCGATGATATGGATCTTGTAGCGCGCCGAGACGGACGCATAGCGCACGCCCTCGATGATTTCGCGCACATCATCGACGCCGGTGTTCGATGCCGCATCCATCTCGATGACATCGATATGCTGGCCGGCGGCAATCGAGATGCACGGCTCGCACACGCCGCAGGGTGATATCGTCGGGCCGCCCTGGCCATCGGCACCGACGCAGTTCAGCGCCTTGGCAATGATGCGCGCCGTCGAAGTCTTGCCGACACCGCGCACGCCGGTCAACAGCCAGGCTTGCGCCAGCCGGCCACGCGCGATGGCGTTGCCCAACGTTTGCACCATGGCTTCCTGGCCCAGCAGGGTATCGAAACTGGCCGGGCGATATTTGCGCGCCAGCACGCGATAGGCTGCCGGTCCCGCAGTCGGCCCCGCCGTTGGCGGCTCCATGCCGGGAAGTGCAAAATCCATTTCGTCAGACATGGGATACAGTCTTAGCGGAGGCGCGGCGCGGCGTCATGGGGAAGTTGGCGTCAAAGGAACTGATGATGCCATCGCGACGGGCGCGCGTTCGTTTTACTGCGCGATGCGTGCTTGTGGTGCTGCATGGTGGGAGCCGGGAACGACCCAGTGCGGATTCGTTGCGGCTGCTTCCTTCCGGACCTGACCGGGTTGGCGAAAGCACTGCCCGCCCGACTCCCAAGCCGCATATGGGGCAGGGGAGGGTGTGGGACAAGTCCCATTTGTGCGGCGACGTATCTTGCCGCCTCAAAACACTGTCAGCCCCGCTTTGGGGCGGGGCTGACCGATAGTTCTGCCTTGCGAAGGCTTACTTCAGTGTGACCGACAACCGCGCCATCAACTGGTCGGCAAGCTCGGCGCCGATCATGGCCGATGTCGGTGTGCGCGGTGCCTCCCGCTGGAATCCGCCCACGCCCGGCACCAACCGCGCCCGGCCCATCGGCGGCGCGCCATTGCTGGTGAAGCTGGCCAGAACGCCCGCCGTGCGGATGTTCTTCACGGTGACGCGAAACTTGGCGCCGTTGGGCGAATCACTGGCCGGAATCTGGCTGACCTCGATCAGGTAATTCGACCGGCCCGACACCGCATCCGTTTCCACCTGCTGGATGTTGGCATCGCCCTTCAGGCCGCGCGCGGCGCGCGAGGTCCGCATGGCCATGGCACGATCGACAAAGCGCACGCCATTGGACTGCAGCCGTTCGGTGAAGCCGGTTTCGACGCCTGCATCATCTTCGGCATCCAGCACTGCGCCTGGCTGGCCCTCACGAAGGCGCGTCCGGCCCGACGTGATCTCGGCCTGGCCGGCGCGTGCGGCATAGGCGGCGCCGGGCGCATAAAGCAGCACGCCTTCGGCGCTGCTGCTGACGCGGGTGCGATCGACATATTCCGACTGCACTTCATCCGAAAATGCACGGTTCCACAACAGCATCATGCTGGGACTTTTCATCCTGGCATAGCGGCTGCGAAAGGCGGCGGCGGCGGCATCCTGCGGGCGTGCGGCAGGCGGCGGCGGCGTCAGCACCATCGGCTGGCCGTCACGGTACAGCGGCGCGGGCACCGTGTCAGGGCGATAGGCCGGTGCCTGTGCAATTGCCGCGGTTGCAGCAGCACACAGGGCCATGGCTCCCAGTTGCGACAGGCGGCGCATCACAGATTGGGCCGCAATTCGACATAGAACGCCGCGACTCGCGCGCCGCCGATCGAATTTTCCTCATAGCCGGCGGTTGCGCGCGGGCTGAGGAAAATCGTGCGCCAGCCCGAGGGGTTCTCCGTCGGAATCTGGTTGGCGTCGAGGAAGTTCGTCCGGACCTGGATCGTGACCGGCTTGGACTTGCAATTCACGAAGCGGGCAAAGATCTTCAGTCCGTCCGAAGGGTTGCGCGCTGCCTGCACAGCCTCGACAATGACCGTGCGGCCAAGCTTGCGGTCGGTGAACTGTACCGCATTGAGATCGATCGGTGTCATCGAACGCGGCACATTGGCGACCAGCGCCGGACCGCCCGGCGATCCGGCAGCGCGTGCCCGCCACGTGTCGCAGGTGACAACTCGGTTTTCAGCAGCGAATGCCGGCGCCGCAGCGGCCAACAAAAGCCCCGTCAAGATCAACGCTCGCATTGTCTCTACTCCTCAGGATGCCACTTGGTCAAAATCAGCAAGGCTGTTGCGGAAGGCCCGGTCCTTCAGCGCGACGTCCTTCTTGCGCGCCACATTGGCCCGCACCTTGATATCATCGCCGGGTGTATCGGTGCCCGTCAATGCCGAACGCGATCGCGTCCAGACAACCTTGCAGACGTCATTGCCGCCCGTCATTATTGCGGCAGGCTTGAGGTCGACAGGGCCCGACGGCGACATGAATTGCACGCTGGGTTTGAAGTCGCCTTTGATGCGAGCCGTGGCCAGCTCCAGCCCGTCTGGCAACTGGTCCCAGTACCGCACATCCGCATCGGCCTTCATTGCCGACGAGAACATCGAGAACAACATGCCTGCCGCTGCCACATAGGCACCGGCCGATCCACCCTGGCCACTGTTCATCATGCTCAAGCCGGCCTGGGTGGTCAGATTGCCCACCTGTGCAGTGCCCGATTTCCAGTTGGCCTTGCCCTTGAGGATGCCGTCCATGGCGCGCCCGCCGCGCGTGGTGGCTTGGTAATAGACGCTCGACGCTTGCAGTGTCGGAACCGCCATCGCCCTTCCGCCAGCCGGGGCCAGGCTGAACCGGGCATCGGTTTCGGGCATGCCTTCGATGGCGCGGAACACCATTTTCTCGCTTTCGGCGCCGTCCTTGACCTTCATCGGGGCAATCCCGGTTTCGGCGATCAGGATGACATTGTGATCGCGCGGCGGTTCGGTCAGCGTCGGCTCGGCCTTGGCGGCAGCGGCGAAATCATCGCCGGCATTGTCCCCCATGCAGCGCGTCGACCAGCCGATCAGATAGTTCATCGCGGCAAAATCGCTGCCGAACTCTTCCTGTTCCGACACGGTGTCCTGGAATTCGGCGCCCTTGAACGAGGCGCGGGCATTGCCGAAATCGCCTTTGCGCAAATACAGCAGGCCGCGATAATAATAGGCCATCGAGCGCTCATAAGGCTCGCCCTTGAAATCCTTGTTGGCTTCCTTGGCGAACAGCGACCGGGCTGCCGAGGCGCGGGCATCCTTGGCATAGACCGTTTCAATGCGCATCAAAGCGGCATCGAACGATTTTTCAGCCGTGCGCCAATCGCCGACTTCCATCGCTGCCAGCCCAAGCCGCTGGAAATTCAACACGGAATTGCGCTCACCGCCGGTCCACAGCGCGGTCCAGTACGGCTTCAGGGCTTCATTCTTGTTGCCGAGAAATGCGTCGGTTTCGTCCGGGTACGGCCCTTCGCCATACTGGCGCTTCCAGGCCGAAACCTGCTTGGCGCGAGCCTTTGCCGCCGCAGCGGCTGCGGCCTGCGCTGCCTTTTCGGCCGCCGGATCAACGACAGCCGGCGCGGTCTGTGCCATCGCCATCGGTGCCATCGCCATCGGCGACAGCAGCAATGCCGCGCCTGCCAGTATCAGTGTCTTGCTCTTCAACGTCCTGCCCCCCATTTCGGCTCGGCGCGCGATTGTCCCCCACGCGTGCCCGGCCGCAGTCCCAAAAGTCCTATTCCGTACAGGCGCCATTTGGCGGCCTGACAGGCTCACCGATACACGACGTCGTCGCCCTGCGCTCGCAGGATGACATAAGGTTCTGAAATATAAACGGTTTCCGTCGTCTCAAGATCAATCAGCTCAAAGATCACCTGCATGGCGCGCTGCTGCATGCCTGTGGTGTTGTTGCGCGCGTCCTGCGACGTGATGCGGCCCACGAGGCGATAGTCGGCGCCGGCGACAGCGCGCGTCAGGCCGCGCGTGCCGACATCGGTCTGGCCGCCACGCTTCAGTTCGCGCTCGTCGGCGACATCGGCAAGGTTTTCGCGGCTCAGGAAGCGCATGCGCCCCGCAGCGGCACGCAGCAGCTGCGAGCGCAACTGGTCCGAGAACATGTCGGTGTCCAGCCGCTGGCTCGACTTGTTGAGGATTCGCGACCCTTCGAGGATGATGCGCGGCGGAGTCTGCGAATTGGCAATGTCCGGCCGCTGCAACAAATCGCGGACCAGTCGGTCCGACATGCCGATGATGTCGCGCATTTCGATGCCAGTACCACTGACGATGCCGCGGCTTGCCGGATCGAGATCGACAGCAGCTTGACCCCTTTTCGGTGCCGCCAATGCTGGCACGGCAGTCAGTGCAACGGCCAGCAAACCGGCCTGAATCAGCGTACGCATCCTGTTCCCCCCAAAAACCAAAACAGTCATGTTTCATCGAGTCTCTGAAGCCTTCATACCCTCAAGTAACCACAATGTTAAGACACAACACTAGCCAAAAGGACTGGCCACATGGCCGATGCCCATCCGCAGCCAGCAGATGGCTTGCCGGCGCCCCGATGACGTCTCAGCGCCTGCCCATGTTGACGACTCCGGACGGCATCTTGACCTCAAGCGCAGTGATATCGTCGGTAAGACGGATCTGGCAGGCCAACCGGCTATTTCGCCCCGCACCGACTGCAAAATCCAGCATGTCCTCCTCCTCCTCGGTCGGCGGCGGCAGACGTGCGGCATCACCTCCGATAATGAGGACGTGGCAGGTCGAACAGGCCATGGCGCCTTCGCACGCGCCCTCCAGCGGCTGGCCGTCGGCTTGCGCCACCTCAAGAAGGCGCGCGCCCGCCTGCGCTTCAACGACGGATTCCTTCGTGCCATCGGCGGACACGAACCGCACCCGTGTCATCATGCGGCCTCATCACGCTGGCGGGCGACGGCCGCACTGATCTGCGTCGCCGCCGCGTCTATTTCGGCTGTGGTCGTAAATCGCCCGAAGCCCAGCCGCAGCGACGCCTTTGCGGTTGCATCGTCCAGTCCCAGCGCCGTCAGCACATGGCTGGGCCGGCCCGTCACTGCCGCGCAGGCCGATCCCGACGATATCGCCAAGCCCGGCAGATGCCCGATCAGCGGCACATTCACGCCCGGAAACGACAGGTTGAGATTGCCCGGCCATCGCGCCGCCACGTCTCCGTTCACCCGGTATGGCACGTTCAGCCCGGCCAGCAACCGCGCATTCAGCATCCGGGCATGCGCCGCGTCGGCCGCCATGTGCTGTCCCGCGATCCGCGCTGCTTCGCCCATGCCGGCGATCAACGCGGTGGGCAAGGTGCCGGACCGGCCATCTTCCTGCCCGCCGCCGTGCAGCAACGGAGCAATCACGGTGAATGGCCGGCGATACAGCGCGCCGACGCCTTTTGGCCCATAGATCTTGTGCGCGGTCATGCCCATCAGGTCGATGCCCAGCGCATCTACATCGATGGCGATCTTGCCAAAGCCCTGCGCTGCATCGACATGCATGATGGCGCCAACGGCATGCGCGGCCCTTGCAATGGCGGCGATATCCTGGACGACACCGATCTCGTTGTTGACCAGCATGGCGCTGACGATTGCGACATCCTCGCCCAGCGCGCGGGTCAGGTCGCCGATATCGGCAAGGCCGTTTTCTCGCACCGGCACCACAGTCAACTGCGCGCCGATCGATTCGAGATAACGCGCCGTTTCCAGCACGCAGCTGTGTTCGGTGGCCAGCGTCACGATGCGCCGCCGCGTCTGGCCCGGCGCCGTCAGAGCGCCCTTCAGCGCCCAGTTCGCCGCCTCGGTCGCGCCGGACGTGAACGCGATAGACTCGGGCGGCGCGCCGATCAATTCGGCGATCGCGTCGCGCGCCGTCTCGACTGCCGCCTTGGCGCTGTATCCCCACAAATGCGGCGAATGCGGGTTGCCGAACCCCGCGACACCCCCTCCCATGCTCCATGGTGCCATCGCGTTCGCCGCCGCCGGATCAAGCGGCGTCGTCGCACCATAATCGAGATAGATCGGCATATTCATGACAAGCCACCCTGGCCGAGCCGCGCCGCCATGGCCAGCCAGGCCGCGACAAATGCGTCAATGTCACCCTGCGCCGTGTCCGGCCCGAGGCTGACCCGGATCGCATCACCGGCCGGCACGCCCATGGCGGCAAGCACATGGCTGGCCGCCACCTTGCCCGACGAACACGCAGCGCCGGCCGACACCATGAAACCCGCCATGTCCATCGCCATCACCTGCGTACCGCCTGGCACGCCGGGCAGGGTGATGCTGCTGATGTGCGGCGCGCGCGGCGCGCCGGCGCCGTTGATGACGGTTCCGGGCACGGCCAGCAATCGCTGCTCAAGCTGTTTGCGCAGGCCGGCGACTGCACCGCTATTGTACGTTTGTAAAACAGCGGCTGCAAAACCGGCGATTCCGGGCAGATTGGGGGTGCCGCCGCGCAGTCCGCGCTCCTGCCCGCCGCCGCGCTGCACGGCGCGCAATGTGCCGGGGTCGCGCACGATCAACGCGCCGACACCGGGCGGCCCGCCCAGCTTGTGCGCCGAAATGGCGACAAAATCAGCCTGCGCCAGCGCCATCTTGCCCGCTGCCTGCACCGCATCGACCATCAGTAGGCCACCATGGGCCGAAACGCACGCCGCCACATCTGCAAGCGGCTGGATGACGCCGGTTTCATTGTTCACCTGCTGCACGGCGACGATGCCAGCGCCTTGTTTCAGCATCGCCTCCAAAACATGGCAATCGATGACTCCATCGTCGTCCACCGCAACCGTCATAATGTCATCGCGCGATTGCAGCACGGCGGAATGTTCCACAGCACTCGCCAGTGCCCGGTCCATGCTGCTGCTGCGCGTCGCTCCCGCGCTCCCGCGCATGGCCAACGCGATCGCCTCGGTGCCGCCGCTCGTGAAAACCACCGCGTCGGCCACCACGCCGGCCCAGCGGGCGATGGTGTCGCGGGCATCCTCTACAATCGCAAAGGCGCTGCGCCCGCCGGCATGAACTGATGACGGATTGCCGACAATGCGCATCGCGGCGACCATGGCATCGATGGCGGCGGCCGCCATCGGCGTCGTGGCGGCATGGTCAAGATAGACGCGGGGCATCGTGCTTCTTTGGGTTTTCATTGCACCAAGGGGTTCGCGTCCCATATAGGGCGCAATCTCCTCATTCCGCCAGAACTGGGATTCTAATGCCCGAAGTCATCTTTGCCGGCCCCGAAGGCCGCCTCGAAGGGCGCTACCAGCCCGGTACCCAGCCGCGTGCGCCCGTTGCCATCCTGCTGCAGCCGCACCCGGCCCAGGGGACCATGAACCATCCCATCGTGCTGGCGCTGTACAACAGCTTCGTGCGGCGCGGCTTTGCAACGCTGCGCTTCAATTTTCGCGGTGTCGGGCGCAGCCAGGGCAGTTTTGACAATGGCATCGGCGAATTGTCCGATGCTGCCAGCGCGCTGGACTGGATGCAGCAGTTCAACCCCGAAGCGCACACCACATGGGTCGGCGGTTTTTCCTTCGGCGCCTGGATCGGCATGCAACTGTTGATGCGCCGCCCGGAGGTCAAGGGCTTCATCTCCATCGCGCCGCCTGCCAACATGTATGATTTCAGCTTTCTGGCGCCGTGCCCCTCCAGCGGCATCATCGTTGACGGCGAAGTCGATGAAGTGGTCCCCGGCATCGCGGTGCAAAAGCTGGTCGACAAGCTCAAGACCCAGCGCCACATCACCATCGAGCATCAGACCATTGCGGGCGCCAACCATTTCTTCCAGCATGAAATGGACGATCTGATGAAGGTCGTGGACGGATATCTGGACATGCGGCTGAGCAATGGCGGGCGCTGAGGCGTAGCCTTGGCGACTGCCCGTTCGACGTCACGGCTGGCAAACGGCGGGCGTTAAGCCACCCGCCCGCCGGTCATTGGTGTCGGAGCGCCCGTCGTCTCCGGCCAGCTGATGGCCCGGCCATCCAGCGTGCGCAGCGCCAGCCAGGCAAAGGCCTGCGCCTCCAGCGCATCGCCGTTCCAGCCCACCGCCTCCACCGGGTCCGCAGCCACCCCGCAGCGCCGCGCAATCTCGCGCATCAGCACCGGATTGTGCCGCCCGCCGCCCGTCACCAGCAGCCGCTCCAGACGCGGCACATGGCCCAGGGCGAGGCGCACCGTCTCGGCGGTAAACGCCGTCAACGTCGCGGCACCGTCCGCTGGCGACAGCCCGCGTACCACCGACGCATCCCACGCTCCCCGGTCCAGCGATTTTGGCGGCGGCGCATCGAACCAGGCGTTGTCGGCCATGGTCATCAGCACATTGTCATGAACGGTGCCGCCGCCCGCCAGCACGCCGTCCTTGTCATAGCTGCGGCCCGTGTGCAGCGCCGTCCAGTCATCGATCAGCGCATTGCCCGGCCCGGTATCGAAACTGCCCCAGCGCCCGTCTGCAAACCATGTCAGATTGCCAACCCCGCCCAGGTTGAGTACGCCGATCCGGTCGCCAAGGCCCGCACTCAAGGCCCGGTGAAACCCCGGCGCCAACGGCGCCCCCTGGCCGCCCGCCGCGACATCGGCAGACCGGAAATCGAACGCGACCGGGATGCGCGTCGCTGCCTTGAGGCCGGCACCATCGCCTATCTGCCAGGTCCAGCGCCTGTCGGGCCGGTGCGCCACCGTATGACCATGAAAGCCGATGATCCGCACATCGGCGCGGTCGGTGCCGGTCGCGGCCAGCAGCCGGTGCACGGCCATGGCGTGCAGGCCGGTCAGCTCCTGCTCCACCGCCGCAATCATCGCATCATCGCCGGGCGCATGAAATTCCAGCGCGCGGGCGGCGGCATCTTTCAGGCGCTGGCGAAAATCCGCCTCATAGGGGCAAAACAAAAACCCCCGGCTCACGACATGCCCATCGCCGTCACTTTCGATCAGTGCGGCGTCCACCCCGTCCATCGAGGTGCCGGACATCAGGCCAATAGCAAGGTGCGTGTGTGTCATACCCGGTGATGTAGCGCACACGCGCCTGCTGCCCAAGGGGGGTGACGCGACGGGCCGCTGCGGCTAAACCGGCCCCGCCATGACCTACAAATCCGATTTCCTGACCACGCTTGATGCGCGCGGCTTCATCCACCAGGTCACCGATCCGGCCGCGCTCGATGCCGCTGCCGCCGGGCCGGTACCGATCACCGCCTATGTCGGCTTTGATTGCACGGCGCCGTCGCTGCACATCGGCAACCTTGTTTCGATCATGATGCTGCGCCACCTGCAACAAAGCGGTCACCGCCCCATCGTCGTGATGGGCGGCGGCACCACCAAGATCGGCGACCCTTCGGGCAAGGATGAAGCGCGTCAGTTGCTGGACGATGCCGCCATTGGCACCAACATGGCCAGCATCCGCCGCATTTTCGAACGGTTCCTGACCTTTGGCGACGGGCCGACGGACGCCATCATGGTCAACAATGACGATTGGCTGTCCAAACTGGCCTATGTGCCGTTTCTGCGCGATATCGGCCGGCATTTCTCGATCAACCGGATGTTGAGCTTTGATTCCGTCAAATTGCGGCTCGACCGCGACCAGCCGCTCAGCTTCATCGAATTCAACTACATGATTTTCCAAGCTTATGATTATCTGGAATTGAACCGCCGCTACACTTGCACGCTCCAGATGGGCGGCAGCGACCAATGGGGTAACATCGTCAATGGCACCGACCTGATCCGCCGCGTCGATTCCCGCGATGCATATGGCCTGACCACGCCGCTGATCACCCGCTCCGATGGCGCCAAGATGGGCAAGACCGCCAAGGGCGCGGTGTGGCTGCACGAGGACCAGCTGCCGCACTTCGATTACTGGCAATTCTGGCGCAACACCCATGACGCCGATGTGGGCAAGTTCCTGCGCCTGTTCACCGAACTGCCGCTGGCCGAAATCGCAAGGTTGGAGGCACTGCCCGGCGCCGAAATCAACCATGCAAAGGAAGTGCTGGCCACCGAAGCCACCGCGCTGTGCCGTGGGCGCGAGGCAGCGCAAGCTGCCGCTGAAACCGCCCGCTCCACTTTCGAAGGCGGCAGCGGCGAGGCCTTGCCCAGCTTTGCGGTCACCGCCCCCGTCACCATCCTCGACGCCCTGGTCGGTCTTGGTTTCGCTGCGTCAAAGGGCGAAGCCCGCCGCCTGGTAACCCAGGGCGGCGCCCGCATCGACGACGCCCCGGTGGTCGATGAAGCGGCGATTGTCGCGCCGGGCGCCAAAGTGTCGGCGGGGAAAAAACGACACGGGCTGATTGTGGCGGAATAAGTCCGGCCGCGTTCCTGATCCTAGGCGGCAAATTCCAGAATCACGGCATCGACCGCCAGCGAATCGCCAGGCTTGGCCAGTACCTTACCGACGACGCCGGATTTTTCGGCGCGCAGGATGTTTTCCATCTACATGGCTTCGACGGTCGCCAATTGCTGTCCCGCCTCCACCTTGTCACCTTCGGCAACAGCGATGCTGACCACCAGGCCGGGCATCGGGCACAGCAGATACTTGCTCATGTCGGGCGGCGTCTTGGCGATCATGTGCCGGGCCAGTTCGGCGGCGCGCGGCGTGAGCACGCGCACATTGTGCGTTGCCCCGCGCAGGCTGAGTTTCAGGAAACTGCCGGCCCGTTCTGCGGTTACTGTCACCGGCTCGCCGTTGATCTCGGCCTCGAACATCGGCTCGCCGATCCGCCATTGGCTGACCACCACAAGGTCGCGGTCCTCCAGCACCACATCATGGCTGCCGGCATCGCCTGCCACGCTGACCGGCCAGTGCGTGCCGTCCAGATCAACGACCCAGTCGGTGCCGAACACCGCGCCTTCATCGCCAAGCTGGCCATCGATCATCTGGGCGCGCTCGACACTGGTGGCATGCATGATCGCAGCGGCGGCAACCAGGGCATCGCGCGTCGCGTCGCTTGCCGGGGCGCCGTGGAAGCCGTCGGGATATTCCTCGGCGATGAAGCCGGTCGTGACATTGGCGCCTGCACAGAAACGCGGGTGCTGCATGATCGCCGACAGGAAGTCGATGTTATGGCTGATGCCGCGGATGAAATAGCGGTCGAGCGCGGCGGCATGCGCAGCGATGGCATCGGCGCGCGTTGGGCCATGGGTGATCAGCTTGGCAATCATCGGGTCGTAGAACATCGAGATTTCAGCGCCTTCGATGACGCCGGTATCGACGCGCACAGTGCGCCCTAGCCCGTCCGGCCCGGTTTCGGGGGGGCGGCAGCGCGACAACCGGCCGATCGAGGGCAGGAAGCCGCGATACGGGTCTTCGGCATAGACGCGCGTTTCGATGGCATGGCCGGTCAGCGTCACATCGGATTGCGTAAACGGCAGCGGCTGGCCCGCCGCGACCCGGATCATCAATTCGACTAGATCCAGCCCGGTGATGCATTCGGTCACCGGATGCTCGACCTGCAGCCGCGTGTTCATTTCCAGAAAATAGAAACTGCGGTCTGCGCCGGCGATGAATTCGACTGTGCCCGCAGAGAAATAGCCGACGTTGCGGGCTAGCGCGACGGCCTGCTCGCCCATGGCACGGCGCATTTCTGGCGTGACGAACGGGGAAGGGGCTTCCTCCACGACTTTCTGGTGGCGGCGCTGGATCGAACAGTCGCGCTCGCCCAGATAGACGATGTTGCCTTGCTGGTCGCCCATCACCTGGATTTCGATATGGCGCGGCTGTTCGACGAATTTTTCGATGAATACCCGGTCGTCGCCGAAACTGGCCAGCGCCTCGCGTTTCACGGACTCAAAGCCCTCGCGCACGTCGGCCTCGCTCCACGCCAGCCTCATGCCCTTGCCGCCGCCGCCGGCCGAAGCCTTCATCATCACCGGATAACCGATGCCGCCGGCGATCTCCACGGCGTGCTCGGTGCCGTCTATTTCCCCGACAAAGCCGGGCACGACGCTGACGCCTGCGGCCTTGGCACGGCGTTTCGATTCGATCTTGTCGCCCATGGCTGCGATGGCGCCGGTGGGCGGGCCTATGAAAGCAATGCCAGCCGCGCTCAATGCGTCAACAAAACTGGCGCGCTCGGACAGAAAGCCATAGCCGGGATGCACGGCTTCGGCGCCTGTCGCCTTGCAAGCCGCAATGATGGCATCGGCCAGCAGATACGATTGGGCAGCCGGCGGCGGTCCGATATGCACGGCCTCATCGGCCATTTCGACATGCAGGGCGCCGGCATCGGCATCGGAATATACCGCGACCGTCTGTATTCCCATGGCGCGTGCCGTTCGAATGACACGGCAGGCAATTTCGCCGCGATTGGCAACAAGGATCTTCTTGAACAAGGCGCTCGCTCCGCAGGGACGATGCGCTATTCCATAGCGCCGAAGGGGCCTTGTGCAACATATCCAATTTGCAGGCCGGCTTTTGCCGCATCCGCTTTGGGTCGGTCGTCGGCACGGGGCTGGCCCGAAAACACGAAACCCGTCTGCCACAAGTGTGTGGCCGACGGGTTGTGCGACAGTCCGCGAGCTGCTCCGCGGCTATCTGAATCGCGCGGGTCCGGGCGAAAACCTGTTACTTGGCGGCGATCTGCGTGCCGGCGCGGGCCACGGCTGCTTGCACCTGCGTATCCGCCATGCTGCGGGCTTGCGCCTTGCAGGCATCAAGCGCTGCCAGTTCGTCGCGGCTGAAAAACACGGGTTGGCCGCACAGGCGGACAAGGGCGGCATCGAGCCGGCGGTCGAGCATGCGCTTGCCATCGGAAGTGCCCAGCGCCAGATCGGCGGTCTGCACATTCACGGCCCAAGTCGAATGCCCACGTTCCTGCGCAAAGACCGGTGTCGCAATCAGGACGACGGCGAGGCTGGCGGCAGCAATGGCTGTGCGGACGATGAACATGGTCTAACTCCCTGCAAAGGCCCGGCACGTCCGCTCCCCGAACGGCCCGACGCAATCTCCAATGAAGGGAGGATGCGCGCTTTGTCACGGCTCTGCAAGAAAAATGTCACATCACTGTCATCAAATTGTCTTTGAGATGAAACATTCAGCCCGGCTGCACGATCATCAGGCCAAGCGTCGCCAGCAGCGGCAGCGTCGAAAGCAAGCCCCAGAACAACCAACGCTTTGACAGATGGCGATAATCCGCCCCGACGATTCCACCGCCAGCAAAAATTCGCGCTGCTTTGGCCTGGCGGATCTGGATCGGTACAATGATGCCCAGCCACACCGCGCCGGCGCCGCCGAACAGAATCTGGCTCCACAACAGCCAGCCTTGCGTAAGGTCATATCCGCCTTCGACAGCAAGGCCATAGCCGCCGGCCATGGTCAGTGCGGCGCCCCAGACCGTCATCGCCCAATCGGTGTAGGTCACCAGCTTCTGGGCAAAACCCAGCACTTCAGGCCGGCCGTCACGATCTGCGAAAAACTTCCATATCGCCGTCACGGTGATGTTGCCCATCAACATCACGACACCGGTGATGTGCAGGAACTTCCAGACAGCGTAACTTGCGACCATGGCGTTACGTTAGGCGGACAGACCGCGCTAGCAAAGGCCTCAGACGCCGACCATTTTCGCGGTGAGCGCCCACAGCCGTTCGTTGCGCGGCTCGTTGGTGCCGCGCGCCGACAGCGGCTGGCTGAAGGGTTGCCGTCCTTCCTTCTGGCGGTTGCCCCAGCTCCAGTGCACGCCGGACAGCGATGCAAACGCCGGCTCGGCAATGACCTGCGCCGTGCGATCGCCGGCCAACGGCTGGCTGACATAGCCCTTGGTGATGTTCTTCTGGAACCAGGGGAAAATCCGCTGGAACGCGCGCGGCGCATGGCGGAACAGCGGCGTATCGGCAACGCAGCCGGGGTAAAGCGTGTTGAACACGATCCCGGTGTCGTCATGGAAGCGTTTGTGCAGTTCCCGGCTCATGATCATGCAGGCCAGCTTGGAATCCTTATAGGCCTTGCCCGGCTTGAACGGCTGGCCGTCGATCATCGCCACTGGAGCCTGAAAGCCGGCTTCCAGCCCGGCCAGATCACCCAGATCGGCTGGCGCCGGGATCGGCACCTTGCCGCCGAATTCCTCCGAATTGGCGGTGACGGTGCCCAGAGTGATCAGCCGCGCCGGTGCGCCGGGCCGGCTGGTTCTCTTCAGGTCGTCCATCAGCAGATGCGCCAGCAGGAAATGGCCGAAATAGTTGGTGGCAACGCTGATTTCATGGCCTTCCGGGCTGCGCATCGGCGATTCAAGTCGGGGCAGATAGACAGCGGCATTGAGCAGCAGCGCATCCAGCGGCCGGCCCAGTGCATGGAACGCATCGGCAAAGGCGCGCACACTGGCCTGGACGCCCAGATCGATGTGCAAAAGCGTGCGTGCATCGGCCGGAATGCCGACGCCGGCGGCGGCTGCCTCGGCCTTGGCGAGGTCGCGGCATGCCATCACGACATGCCAGCCGCGCTCCGCCAATGCCTTGGCGGTCCATAGCCCGACGCCCGATGAGGCGCCGGTGATGATGCAGGTCTTGGGCGTTGACATTGCAGGTCCGTAATCTTGTTTCCGACAGAGGCTTTTGACTTGGGCGGCGGCGGGAGGCAAGACATTCCGGTGCAACCTCTTGACGCCTTCCTTGCCAGGGTTCGCCCGCAGCAGACGCCCGTGCTGGTGGTGCGCCGCGCCGCGCTGATGGCCAATCTGGCCGCCATGCAAGCGGCCTGTGATGCCGGCGGCGTTCGGCTTCGTGCGCACGGCAAGATGCACAAGTGTTCGGCGTTGGCGCGGTTGCAGGTCGCGGGCGGGGCCGTGGGCCTGTGCTGCCAGACGGTAGGAGAGGCCGAGGTTTATGGCGCCGCCGGCATCGCCGATTTGCTGGTGACCGCGCCGGTTCCGCCCTGGGGCTGGAGACGCCTGGCGGCGCTTGCCGGTGCATCGCGGGTGTCGGCGGTGGTCGATTCTGAGGCGCAATTGGCTTTGGCATCGGCGGCCGCCGTGGCTGCCGGGAACACGATGGGCATTCATATCGACGTTGATCCCGGCATGATGCGCGCTGGCGTGCCGCCTGCTGAGGTCGGACCGTTGATGGCACTGGCGCTGGCGCTTCCCGGTTTGCGGGTTGACGGCATCCAGGCCTATTGCGGCCATCACCAGCATCTGCCCGGCGGCATGGAACGCCGCACCGCGGCCCTGGCCTGGTCTGACCGGCTTGCGGCGCTGGTGGCCGAGCTTGGCGCAGCCGGCATGGCGCCGCGACAGGTCACCGGCGGCGGTACCGGCACCTTTGCCATCGATATTGCCAGCGGTGTCTACACCGAGCTTCAGGCCGGTTCGTATGCGCTGATGGACGTGGAATATGCCGATTGTGGCGGGCCGGACGGTCACTGGCCGTTCCGGCCGGCGTTGTTCGTTGCCGCCAGCATCGTCTCGGCCCGTCATGCCAGCCACAATGTCTGCGATGCAGGGCTGAAGGCGTTCCACACAAATGGTCCCTCGCCGCGCGTCATCGTGCCGGACGGTTCGACATGGCGGTCGATGGGCGATGAGCATGGCGCGATCATGCCGCCGGGCGACAGCACCGAAGGCGCGCTGGTCTGGTTGCAACCCGGCCATGTCGATCCGACGGTGGCGCTCCACGACGCGATGCTGGTTGCGGGCGAGGATGGCACGCTTGAACGCTGGGCAATCGATGCCCGCCGGTTCACCCCGCCGATAATGGTACAGCCGGGACGGGAGCAACGATGACCGGCTGGCGGATCGGCATCATCGGCGGTTCGGGGCTCTATGCCATCGACGGGCTGGAAAATCCGGTCTGGCAGTCCGTGACCAGCCCCTGGGGGCAGCCGTCGGATGCTGTTCTGACGGGGCAGCTTTTCGGGGTGGATGTCGCCTTTTTGCCGCGCCACGGACGCGGGCATGTGGTCCCGCCGCACCGCCTCAATGTGCGGGCCAATATTGATGTGCTGAAACGGCTGGGCTGCACCGATGTGCTGGCGGTGTCGGCGGTCGGCTCGTTGAATGCCGCGATGGCGCCCGGTGATTTTGCCATCGTCGGTCAGTTCATCGACCGCACCCGTGCCCGGCCGGCGACATTTTTTGAAACCGGCATGGTGGCGCACGTGCCGATGGCCGATCCGGTTTGCCCGCGCCTGTCGGCTCTGGCCGCAGATGCCGCCCGCGCGGCCGGCGTGCGGCTGCATGGCCCGGCCACCTATCTGGCCATGGAGGGGCCGCAATTTTCCACCCGCGCCGAAAGCCGCCTGTATCAATCCTGGGGCTGTGACGTCATCGGCATGACGGCAATGCCCGAGGCCAAATTGGCCCGCGAGGCCGAACTTCCCTATGCGCTGCTGGCGATGATCACCGATTTCGACTGCTGGCATGATGGCGGCGATGTCGATGTGGCGCAGATCATGCAGGTCATGCATGCCAATGCTGCGCTCGCCCGGGCCGCCATTGCCGCGCTGTGTCAAAATCTGCCGGCGCAGCGCCCCGCGTCTCCCATCGACACGGTGCTCGACATGGCGCTGATTACCGATCCGACGCGCTTTGGCGCCGACATGTTGATGCAAAATGCCGCAATCCTCGCGCGGCGCCTCGGACCTGCTAATGGCAACTGATGCAACGCACCCGGATTGAAACTGCCGTCGGCACGATGTCTGCTCTGGTCTGGGACGAGGCCGGGCCCGATGCGCTCAACCTGCATTTTGCCCATGCGACAGGCATGAATGCCCAGTTGTATGCCCGGTTGCTGGCGCCGCTGGCCGGGCAGTTTCGCATCATCGCCAGCGATGCGCGCGGCCATGGCCATTCACCCTTGCCGGCCGACCCGGCGCTGCTGACCAGTTGGGATGATTTTGCCGATGATCTCGACCATCTGCTGACGGCGCTGGACCGGGGCGCTTCCGGGGGCCGTCCCTGGTTGATGGCCGGCCATTCCATGGGGGCGGCGGTGTCCTTGCTGGCGGCGGCGCGGCGGCCATCGCAGATTGCTGGCCTTGTGCTGGCAGACCCCGCGATGCTGCCGTTCGATGTCGCCGCGCAGGTGCGCGCCGGCGCCGTCATTCCCAACCCGATGGCAGATCAGGCGGTCCGGCGGCGGGGCATGTTCTCCAGCCGGGCCGACGCACGCGCCGCCTATGCCGGACGCGGCGTGTTCGCGCGGTGGACGGACGAGGATCTTGATGCCTATCTGGATGGCGGCATGATCGACACCGCCGATGGCGCGGCGCTGGCCTGCACGCCCGCCTTTGAATCAGCGACGTTTCGTGCCGTCAGCCCGCATGTCGAATCGGCGCTGGCCGCCGTTGCCGCGCCGCTGGCGCTACTGGCCGGCGAGCATGGCTCGACTGTGCGCGACGCCGAACTGGCGGTGTTTGCCGCCCACCCCCATTGCCGCATGGCGCACCGCCTTCCCGGCACCAGTCATTTCCTCCCCCTCGAAGAGCCGGACGCGGTGCGCGCCGCCATCATCGCTGTCGGGGGGTGACGAAAGCATCGCGGGCGCGTATCGCAGCACAATAGTTTTTGCCGTGCAGGAATCTCCGCAATGAACGTCCATTCCCCCGTCAACGCTGATGACGACACCCAGCATATGGCCCCCAAATGGGCCCGCGTGGATTGGCAGGACCCGCTGCTGCTGTCGGCGCAGTTGTCCGACGAGGAACGGCTGATCCGCGACAGCGCCCGCGCCTTTTGCGATGCTGAACTGATGCCGGTGGTCAAGGAAGCCAATCGCCACGAGAAATTCGATCCGGCGCTGATGCGGAAATTCGGCGAAGCCGGCCTGCTTGGTCCGACCATCGAAGGCTATGGCTGTGCCGGCACCTCCTATGTCGCCTATGGCTTGATTGCGCGCGAAGTGGAGCGGGTCGATTCGGCCTATCGTTCGGCGATGAGCGTGCAGTCGAGCCTCGTGATGTACCCGATCTGGGCCTATGGCTCCGAGGCGCAGCGCCGCAAATATCTGCCCGGTCTCGCATCGGGTGAACTCGTTGGCTGCTTTGGCTTGACCGAGCCTGATGCCGGCTCCGACCCGTCATCGATGAAAACCCGCGCCAAGGCCGTGCCCGGCGGCTGGGTGCTGAACGGTGCCAAGATGTGGATCACCAATTCGCCGCTGGCCGATGTCGCGGTGATCTGGGCCAAGTGCGAGGATGACAAGATCCGCGGCTTTGTCGTCGAACGCGGCGATGCCGGATTTTCGACACCCAAGATCGAAGGCAAATTCTCGCTGCGTGCCGGTGTCACCGGTGAGATCGTGCTGGCTGATGTGCATCTGCCCGAAGACCGCATCCTGCGCGGTGTCAAGGGACTGGCGGGCCCGTTCGGCTGCCTCAACAATGCGCGCTATGGTATCGGCTGGGGCGCGATGGGTGCGGCGGAGTTCTGCTGGCACGCCGCCCGGCTATACACGCTCGATCGCCACCAGTTCGGCCGGCCGCTGGCCGCCACGCAGCTCGTGCAGAAAAAGCTCGCCGACATGCAGACGGAAATCACGCTGGGCCTGTGCGCGGCGCTGGCGGCGGGCCGACTGATGGACCAGCACCTTCTGGCGCCCGAGGCGATTTCGCTGCTCAAGCGCAACAATTGCGGCAAGGCGCTGGCGATTGCGCGCGAAGCGCGTGACATGCACGGCGGCAACGGTATTTCCGACGAATATGGCGTCATCCGCCACGTCATGAACCTCGAGGCCGTCAACACCTATGAAGGCACGCACGACGTCCATGCGCTTATTCTGGGGCGCGCCCAGACCGGTATCGCTGCTTTTTAGGGCTTTTTCGGAGGCACCACAAAGCGGCCGGTGACGCGGCCGCCGCTGGCCTGCCCCGGCGCGCGGGCATCAAAGCTGGTCATGCCGGTGACAAGGTTGAGCACCAGCCGCTGGCCGCGCGCGATATTGCCGCCGCCACGGTCTAGCAGCACGTCGCCGGTGAGCGTGATCAGCCGTGATGCGACATCATAGGTGCCATTCGTCCCGCTGGCCTTTTCGCTCGGTGATTCCACCCGGACATTGCCGCGCGCATCCAGCCGCTGCATGGCAGTATTGGCGCCTTCCTGTGCATACAACACCCGCACCCGGTCGGCGAACAGCGTCAGCCGGCCCTGGCGGATGACCACGGCGCCGGACAGCACTGCCTGCTTGGCAGTGTCCTGAACTTCGATGCGGGCAGCATCGAAATCGATTGGCTGATCGGTGTCCAGCCCGGCCAGCGCCGATTTCTGGGCCGAGGCGGGCACCACAACAGATGCTGACAAAAGCATCACGGCAATAATGGCGCTGGAAAATTTCATCGCCGGCCTCTGCCCTTGCGGCCCCAGATTCGCAAGTGGACATGGCCCTCGAGCACCAATGTACGGCCATCGAGGTCGCCGGACAGCTTGTCAGAACGGAAACTGCCCATCGGCAGCGTGCCGCTGACTTTTTGCGTGGTGTTGATGCGCCGCTCGCCCAGATCGACGCTTATATCGTTCGAATCGAGGCTGTAGCCGCTCTTTGACGTCATCTTGACGGGACCGCCGACCAGCAATTTGTCACTGTCCAGGAAATAACGCCCCGTCGGTGCCGTCAGCATCGCCGGGCCATCCTTGCCCGTCAACGACGCCGCAAGCCCGCGCATCTCGACTTGGCGTACCGAACTGGAACGCTGCACGGCGCCATCGGCAGTGATGACAAACGGCTCGCCGCGCGCGGTTTCGCCGCTGTAGCGCGCCCGGTCGACACGCAACCGCTCGCCGGCCTTCATGACCGCGTCCTTGGCGAGCAGAAAGCTGAACTCCTGCGCCTTCAGCAGCGGCCAGATCAAAATGGTCAACGTCATGGCCGCCGCCAGCAGCGGCAGCAGCCATTTCAGCAATATCATGCGGCCGTCATGCGCGCTGCCGGGCAGCGAAGCCTGCTGGCGCAAGGACAAGACGGCGGGCAGGGGCATCTTGTCAGAGATGCGCGAAGATATCGGTTTCCGGCCAGCCGGCCAGATCAAGCTCGCACCGGGTCGGCAGGAAGTCGAAACAGGCCTGCGCCATGTGTGTGCGGCCTTCGCGGGCCAGCCGCTGTGCCAGCACGTCGTGCGCCCGGTGCAGATAACGCACATCGGACGCAGCATATTCCTTTTGCGCTTCGGTCAGCTCAGGGGCGCCCCAGTCCGAGCTTTGCTGCTGCTTGGAGATATCGACGCCGATGGTTTCGCGCAGCACGTCCTTGAGGCCATGGCGGTCGGTGTAGGTGCGGATCAGCTTGGACGCGATCTTGGTGCAGAACACCGGAGTCGCCCAGATGCCCAGAAACTGGTGGATCACCGCCACGTCAAATCGCGCAAAATGCATCAGCTTCAACCGCGCGGGGTCGGCGAGCACGGCCTTGAGATTGGGCGCATCGTAAACGCCGCGCGAAAAGCGCACGAGGTGTTCGTCGCCGTGTCCATCGGAGATCTGTACCAGGCAAAGCCGGTCGCGGTGCGGATTGAGGCCCATCGTCTCGCTGTCCACCGCCACGGGTCCGGGGGCAAAGACGTCGCCGGGCAGATCGCCCTCATGCAGGAATACAGTCATGACGCGGCGTTAGCAGGCGCCGGCCATCCTGTCATCTTCTGCCCCATCATCCGGCAGCCAGGGCGCCAACAGGTGTCAGCCGCCGCGCTGCGGCGTCCGCCCATCGTGTCGGAGCACAATTGTAACAAAAGCTTCACCCATTGCTGTGCAACTGGCCGGGCAACAGGGGGCACCTGAAGCATTGGAGTAAGTCTATGCGTATCCTGCCCCTCGTGATTGCCCCCGCAACGATTTTGATGGCAACCATGGTCACGGCCCAGCCAGCGCCGGTTTCGCCGCCGTCGGCACCTGTCGTCACCGATACGATGCCATCGAACACCATGGCCCCGCAGCCACCGGCCGAACCGGCCACGGCCAACCAGAGCCATGGCAAACCGCCGGCAGAACACGGCCAGCACGATCAGAAGAAAAAGGCCGACAAGCCTGAAGTCCCCCCCAAGGCTTGAGAGGCTTGAGCCATTCCGGGGCAGCGGTCATTGCCGCTGCCCCTTTTCCTTGCCCGATGGCCATGCTTCACTGCCGCAATGCCATCCCCCGATGATCTTCCTGAAATCCGCGAGATCCTGATTGCCGCTGCCCGCGCCGGCCAGCCGCTGAGCTATTCCGAGATGCTGCTGGCGCTGGGCGAGCGATTCACCCGCCCCAAAATGCGCGTGCTGTGCCGCCTGCTCGACCATATCGACCGCGAAGGCGCGGGCAACGGCGAGCCGGAACTGGCCGTATTGGTGGTGCGCGAAAGCGATCGTCTACCGGGCCAGGGCTGGTGGGTCGGCCGCAGCGATGCGCCAACTGAATGGACCGGACCGGCCGCCCGAGCTTTCGTAGAGGAATTGCAGGGCAGGGCCTTTGCGTATTGGGTCTAGATCAGCCCTTGCGCCTTCATCGACACATGGCCGCCGATGCCGATGATGACATGGTCGTGCACGCTCAGCCCGAGATGCCGACCGGCATCGATCACCGCGCGGGTCATCTGGATGTCGTCACGGCTGGGGCTCGGGTCGCCCGATGGGTGGTTGTGGACCAGGATCATGCCGGCGGCACCCAGATCGAGCGCGCGCTTGATGATCTCGCGCGGATACACCGGTGCTGCATTGACCGTGCCTTCACCCATCAGCTCGTCGCGGATCATAACATTGCGATTGTTGAGGAAAATCACGCGGAACTGCTCGGTGGTGCGGTGTGCCAGCGCTGCATGCAGATAGTCCGTCAGCGCCTGCCAGCCCGACAGAACGGGTCGGTCGAGCGCCTTGGTCCTGAGCGAGCGCAGCATCACCGCCTCCACGAACTTGATCGCCGCCGCTGCACCGTCGCCAAGACCGTCGATACGCTGCAAGGCTTCGGGGGAGGCGGCAATCAACGCCGCCAACGTGCCGAACTCGTCCAGCAACTGCTTGGCCAATGGCTTGGTATCTCGGCGCGGAATCGCCAGCGCCAGCAGATATTCCAGCAACTCGTAATCATGAAAGCCGTCACCGCCGCCGGCCAGCAGCCGCGCGCGCAGCCGTTCCCGGTGTCCGGAGCTTGTCTTTTCATCAGTCATCAAGACTGATTGCCGTGACACGCAAATACAATCAATCGAAGTGTTGCACAGGCCATTCAAAATCTGTGTGAACGGTATTGCCGCCCAAATATCTTTGCCATACGCTAACGCCGAACCAGTTTGTTGATCGGACCCCCGTCATGCCTTTGACATTCGCGCTCAAGTGGAATTTTGACTACAAGTCGCAAAAGCTTCATCAGGTCGGCGGTAAAGATTTCACGGCTGCCCATGCTATCGCACTCCTGCGAGTCGCACTTTTTCAGAAGAACTCCGAAGGCAAGCCGTTTTTTAATGGAACTGGCGCCCTCAAGGACGAAATCGACAGTGGCACGGCGCGGGTTATTTCCGGTCCGCACAAGACATCGGGTGGAGACACCAGGCAGCACATCACGGTGCATTGCGCGCGCGGCCATGTGACCTACCACGTCTACATCAGCAAAAATGGCAATTGTTCCGGCGTTTCCCAAGAGGCCGCGAACCCCACCAAGAAGCCGGGCCATGTCAACGATGACTGGAATGCGCCCGTCATCGCCGATTCTGCGGCGCTCTAGCGCCGCGTTCTTCCAAAAACTAGTACGGCGGCGCCGTCAGCCCGGTCGGCGAGGCCGTGAAAATCTCGTTGCCCGTATCGGTTATGCCGATGGAATGTTCGAACTGCGCCGACAGCGACCGGTCGCGCGTCACCGCCGTCCAGCCATCATCAAGCATCTTCACGCCATAACTGCCGGCGTTGATCATCGGTTCGATGGTGAAAAACATGCCGGGGCGGAGCACCACGCCGCGGCCGGGCTTGCCGACATGCACGACATTGGGTGCCTCATGGAAATTCAGTCCCAGCCCGTGCCCGCAGAAATCACGCACCACCGAATAACGGTGCTTTTCGGCATGGCTCTGGATGGCATGGCCGACATCGCCCAACGTGTTTCCGGGCCGCGCCATTTCGATGCCAAGCATCAGGCACTCATAGGTCACGTCGACCAGGCGCCGTGCCTTGAGCGGTACGTCGCCCACCAGGAACATGCGGCTGGTGTCGCCGTGCCACCCATCGACCACCACCGTCACATCGATGTTGACGATATCGCCGTCCTTCAGCTTCTTGGCCGAAGGAATGCCGTGGCACACCACCTGATTGACGCTGATGCACAGCGAATGGGAAAAACCGCGATAAAAGACCGTTGCCGAATGGGCGCCCTGCGCCTGCACGAAATCCCAGGCCATGCGGTCGAGATCCAGCGTCACCACATCGGGCTGCACATGCGGCGTCAGCATGTCCAGCACCCGCGCCGCCAGATTGCCGGCGCGGCGCATGCCTTCGAACGCAGCGGCGCCGTGCAGGCGCAGCGGCCCCTCATGAGCATCGTTCACGGTCTGGTACAGTGCGGTTGTCATGGCCGTGAAATAAGCGCGCCGGTGCCAAAAGTCCATGGCGCGGCCTTTGCGCCGGGCGCCCACCTGCGCTAGGGCAGGGGCATGAGTGACCGCATCTTCACCGCCGCCCTGCTGATCATCGGGGACGAGATCCTGTCGGGGCGCACGCAGGACGCCAATCTGGCCTATCTTGCCAAATGGCTGGGGGTGCAGGGCATCCGCCTCAAGGAAGTGCGGGTGGTATCCGACGATATGAACGCCATCGGCGCGGCCGTGAACGCATTGCGTGCCGCACATGATTATCTGTTCACCACCGGCGGCATCGGTCCCACGCATGACGACATCACTGTCGACGCCATTGCTGCAGCTCTGGGCGTTCCGGTGATCGTGCATCCCGATGCCCGCGCGATACTGGCGGCGCATTACGGCGACCAGTTGACCGATGCGCGGCTGCGGATGGCGCGGACGCCGCAAGGGGCCGACCTGATCGAGAACCCGCGCACCAAGGCGCCGGGCATCCGGGTCGGCAATGTCTTCATCATGGCCGGCGTGCCGATGATCACGCAAGGCATGCTCGCCGCGCTCGATGGCAAGCTTGAGGGCGGCGCGCCGGTGCTGTCACGCACGGTTGCCGCCTGGACGCAGGAAAGCCGCGCTGCCGCCACGCTGGCGGCTGTGGAAAAGGCGAATCCCGGCGCGCAGATCGGAAGCTATCCGTTTTGGCGCGAGGGGCGCACCGGCGCCAATTTCGTCATTCGCAGCGTTGATCCGGCCCAGCTGGAGGTAGTTGCCGGCGCCTTGCTGTCGGCGCTGACGGACCTGGGCCTCGATCCGGTGGACGGGGAACTCTAGGCCATGGCCGGACGCGTCATCCAATGGACCTTGCTGCTGGCGCTGCTGGGGCTTTTTGCAGCGATGGCGGCGGCAAACTGGGGGAGCGCACCGATCCTTTTTGTCTTGCCCAACGGCCAGACGGATGCGGTGCGCCTTCCGGTGTTGCTTGGCCTCGCATGGCTTGCCGGCTGGTTGCCGATGTTTCTGTGGCATGTGATTGTGCGTATCAGGCTGAGGCGCCGGCTGGCCCGGCTTGGCGACAATGGTACTGCGGCGACCTCGGAGCAGCCTTCGCGTGCCGGCGCAGCCCCGGCGATGTCCCAGCCGACCATCGTGCCTCCCGCCGGCGCCTGAGATACGCTGTCATGACCAATCCGATCTTTGTCGCCATCGACACGCCCCGGCTTGATGCCGCGCGTGCGCTGGCGCAGCGCGTCGCGCCGCATGTCGGCGGCATCAAGCTGGGTCTGGAGTTCTTCTGCGCCCATGGCCCGGCTGGCGTTGCCGCCGTGATGGATGGCCTGAACCTGCCGCTTTTCCTTGATCTCAAGCTGCACGACATTCCCAACACAGTCGCCGGGGCAGCAGCATCGCTGGCGCCGCTGGCGCCGTCGATTCTGACCGTGCATGCCGCTGGCGGCGCCGCCATGCTGGCCGCCGCGCGCGCCGCCTCGCTGCCGACAACACGGGTCGTGGCCGTGACCGTGCTGACCAGCCTTGATGATGATGACCTGGCGGCATGCGGCGTCGCGGGCGGCGCGGCGGCGCAGGTGCAGCGGCTCGCCGGCGTGGTGCGCGGCGCGGGACTTGCCGGCGTTGTCGCCTCGCCGCACGAAGCTGCCGGGCTGCGTGCTGCCTGGCCCGAAGCCTTGCTGGTCATTCCCGGCGTGCGGCCTGCGGGCAGCGAGGCCGGCGACCAGAAACGCATCATGACGCCGCGCGCCGCGCTGGATGCCGGCGCCAGCGTGCTGGTCATCGGTCGGCCCATCACCGGCGCCGATG
>NZ_JANPCD010000141.1:0-6070 GCF_031430775.1 Sandarakinorhabdus sp.
GGAGAATATCCGCTATGGCCGGCCCGAGTCGACCGAGGCCGAGGTCTGGGCCGCTGCCGAAGACGCCCATGCAGATGTGTTCCTGAAGGACTAGCCCGACGGTATCCACAGCTATCTGGGTGTAGCGGGCACGCGCCTGTCGGGCGGCCAGCGCCAGCGATTGGCGATTGCCCGCGCCGTGCTGCGCGATGCCCCTGTGCTGCTGCTCGATGAGGCCACCTCTGCGCTGGACAGCGAAAGCGAACGGCTGGTGCAGCATGCGCTTGAAGGACTGATGAAGAACCGCACGACGTTGGTGATCGCACACCGCTTGGCAACAGTCAGGAATGCCGATCGCATTGTCGTCATGGACAATGGCTGCATCGTCGCCGAGGGCACGCACGAGGCGTTGATCGCGCAGGACGGTCTGTACGCCAAGCTGGCGCGCCTGCAATTCGACGACATGCGCGCGGCGGCCTGAGGCGAATGCTTACGCATATTCCCGGATAGGCGCCGCCACGGCGGTCTGGAATACTCCGGTATCGGTCATGCGATACGGAGGTTGCCATGAGAATGCTTCATGCCCTGCTGATCGTTGCCCTGCCGACTGTTATGGTGGCGGCACCGGCGACGGCGGCCATCCGGCTTGAGCGCGCCTATGTCGATATCATCGGCACTGGCGCCGGAGACGGCGGCGAGTATGGCCTTGGCAGCTATGGCGGCGGTTTCTCCTATTACGACTACAGCCCGTGCGACCATCATGAGGAGGAATGCCAGGGACTGCCGGTGGGCGGATCGCGCGCCAGCGGCGGCTGGTCGGCCCGGTTCCTCGACAACGGCGCGTCCCATGAATTTGGCCTGTCTCAGGGTGTCGATATCGGCAGACCCGTCGAGAACGACATGCTCATCGAAGTCAGCTGGCTTGCCGACCGCGAGGTCAGGCTGAAACTGCGCGGCGGCAGCCAGATCAGCAACGCCGGTTGCGACGGTTGTGGCCATGTCCTTGATTTTGGCGCCGGCGCCTATGCTCTGGACGAAGGCGGCTGGCGGATATCCTATTTCGGATTCGTGCAGGGCAGAGTCGGCTATGGCATTCAATCCATGTCCCAAGGATATGCACTGCAGATCAGTGAAGTGCCGGAGCCGGCGCAATGGATGCTGCTGTTGGCCGGCTTCGGGCTGGCAGGTGCCGTTATGCGGCGGCGCTACTGCGCGGTATAGCCGCCATCGACCACCAGCTCGGCGCCGGCCATGAAGCTGGCTTCGTCGCTGGCGAGGAACACCACGGCGTCGGCAATTTCACGCGGCACTCCAAAACGTCCCAGCGGATGAGCGCTGATCAACAGGTCTCGCATTTCATTGCCGTTCTCGGCCTGGTGCAAGGCATTTTGCACCATCGGCGTGTCGATGAAACCGGGGTGGACGGAATTGACGCGGATACCGAGCGGTGCCCATTCGACCGCCGCCGCCTTGGTCAACATCAACACGGCGCCCTTTGAGGCGCAATAAGCAGCTGCATTGGCAAGACCGACCTTGCCCAGGATGGAGCTGAGATTGATCACCGAACCGCTGCCCTGTGCTGCCATCACGCCGCCGACATGACGCAGGCCCAGAAAGACTCCGTCGAGGTTGATGGACATGATCTGCCGCCAGGCTTCAAGGTCGTGGTCAGCCAGCGCATGACGGCCGCCACTGATGCCCGCGTTGTTGACGAGAATGTCTAGCCGGCCGAAACGGGCAAGGCAGGTACGCACAGCGTCCGCCCATTGCTGGTCGCTGGACACGTCATGCGCTGCAAAGGCGGCGCGGCCACCAGCGGCGGTGATGGCGTCAGCCACGTCCTGGCCGGCCGGATCGCGGTCGGTGAGCAGCACAGCGGCCCCCTCGGCTGCCATTGCGCGCGCGCATTCGGCACCCAGCCCCGATGCCGCGCCGGTGATCAAAGCAACCTTGTTTGCCAGACGTGCCATTGAGCGCTCCCTGATGCGTTGCATTGGCTGAAAGTTACACCCGCATGAAGCCTGCCGACAGCTGCCTTATGCGCTGGTTTGGCCACCCGGCTTGCGCAGACAGCAAAAGGGCCGGCCCTTGCGGGCCGACCCTTGCGCTGTTTCCGGACGCTGTTTCCAGTTGGCCCGGGCTTAGTTCGCGTAAGCTTCGTTGCCGACAAAGCCCATCTTTTCGATGCCGGCCTGCTGGGCCGACGCCATGACTTCATCGACAACTGCGTACCGTGCTTCCGGCTCGGGGCGCATGCGAAGTTCCGGCTGCTCGGGCATCTTGGCTGCCTGGCCGAGGTAACCGCGCAGGGTCGCCATATCCACCGGAACCTTGTTCCAATAGACGTTGTTGAGGAAGTCGATGTCGATCTGGTTGAACACCGGGTCGATATTGTTCGCGTTCGGATTCGGCGGCGGCAGGTCCAGCTTCACGGCATGGGTCTGCGGCGGGATCGTGATGATGAACATGATGAGAAGCACAAGCATGACGTCGATCAACGGCGTCGTGTTCATCTCAACCAGTGGCGCACCTTCGCCGCCGCCACCGCCCACAGACATACTCATCGAAATTGCTCCTTGAATTCTGTTCCGGCCCGCGAAATCCGGCCCGTTTCACCGGCGTTCGCAGCCTATGCCATGCAGGGAGCGGTTTACACCGCCCCCCGATGGTCTGGTTCAACCTACCTCGTTCGGCGGCGGCTGCGAGATGAAGCCGACCTTGAGGAAGCCCGCGCGCTGCATGGTGAAAATCACCCCGCCGACGCAGCGGAAGGCCACGTCCTTGTCACCGCGGATGTGGACCTCCGGCAGTTCGATCTTGCCGCCGATCTTTTCCTGGCGGGCAATCTCGTCCTTCAGCGCCTTGACACCACGGTCTAGCAGTTCCTGCTTTGTATCCACCGGAGTCTGGCCCCAGAATGTCGTGCAATTGGCATCGACAGACAACAGCACATTTTCCGGCTTGGTCGTGGTCGGCAGGTTGATCACTTCAGGCAGGTTCAACGGCACGGTCTGGATGACGACCGGGACGGTGATCAGGAAGATGATCAGCAGAACCAACATGACGTCGACCAGCGGCGTCGTGTTGATTTCGCTCATCGCGCCGCCACTGTCTTCGTCAGGCGATCCGACACTCATACTCATATTGGGCTATCCCTTTATGACGCCGGATCTTAGCGGGCCTGCGGCTTGGGGGCAGCGGCTGCTGCAGGAGCAACCGGACGCTCGACGCGCGAACCCGAAACCAGCGCGCCATGCACGTCGGAAACGAAGTTGTTCATCATGTCGGTGACGTCCTTGTTCCGGCGGATCAGCCAGTTGTAGCCAAGCACGGCAGGAACGGCGACGGCCAGACCAAGTGCGGTCATGATCAGGGCTTCACCAACCGGGCCAGCAACCTTGTCGATCGACGCCTGGCCAGCAAGGCCGATGTTGATGAGTGCGCGGTAGATACCGACGACGGTGCCGAACAGGCCGACGAACGGCGATGTCGAACCGACCGAGGCCAGGAACGACAGGCCGGTCTGGAGCTTGGAGTTGATTGCGGCGTTCGAACGGTTGAGCGCCATCGTCACCCACTCGTGCTGATCGATCTTGTCGGTCAGGCGGCCTTCGGGGTGGTCCGAAGCGCGCAGGCCGTCATCGACGATCTGGCGGAAGGGCGAATTCTTGTCGAGCTTGGCTGCACCGGTCTTGAGATCGGGCGAGGCCCAAAACTTCTTTTCGAGTTCGCGGGCTTCTTTGATCACCTTGTTCTGATCCAGATACTTGGTGATGATGATGTACCAGCTGCCCAGCGACATGATCACCAGGATGCCGAACGTACCCCAAGCGATGGGACCACCCTGCGTCAGAGCGGGGATAAGGCCAAATTTGTTCTCTTCCATTGTCTCTTCCCTCAAAAATTATCGTTTTTCAAACAGACTGCCGCCCGGCGCCCTTTTGGCACCGGACGGCGTCAGCATCAGTTCTTCAGCTGCCCGCGCACCGGCTGGGTCTTTCGTTCGGCAACCGGTCGGCCGTCGCGCGTCGCCGGGTTGAAGCGGAAGCGGCGCATGATGATCTTGCAGGTCGCGTCATCAAGGCGGGCAAAGCCGCTCGATTGCGTGACAGTGCATTCCGAAACCTTGCCGGTTTCGTCGATCGTGTAGCTGACGCGGGTCACCCCGGCTTCTTCGGCACGGCGCGATGCATCCGGGAAATCGTCATCTGAGAAGACGTTGCCCCGACCCTTGGCGGTCGCTGCGGTCGGCGCCACCGAAGGCGGTGCCGGCGGCGCGGGCGGTGCCGGTGCAACATAGCGCGGCGGCTCCGGCTGGGAAATGGTCGTCTGCGTCGTGATGGTCGGCGCAGATTCTGACTGGATCGAGACCTCCGGCGGCGGCACGTACGGCGGAATTTCCATTTCCTTCGGCGGCGGCGGCGGCGGCTCGTCCGGCGGCGGCGCCTCTTCCTTGACGTTCACCGCCTCGATCTTGTTGAGAGCAATCTTGATGGCGTTCACAGCGAGGCCGGTAATGAACAGATACCCTATCAAGACGTGCACCACGGCAGCGATGCCGAGCGCAATCATCCGATTCCGGCTCATCCCAGGTTGATCAGCATAGGACATAGTGCTGACGAACTCCCTCCACTAAGTTTCACCAGACGCTTGCAGGCTGTAGCCTTGTACCGGCCCTTCACACTGCAAATCGTATTTTCGTCCTGTAGCCGCAAGCTGTGCCAAGGAGCAACCGCCTTTTCGCCACATTTTCGACAGGCATCGGACAGCTACGTCATTCGCCCTGCGGTTTTCACAACAATTGCGGCCCATTGGGGGTTCCCTTCCGGGCTGAGACGATTCCCACCCGGGCGGGCAGCCTGCGGCAATTTGACAGCATCGCAGCTGAGCCGGCCATGATCCCCGGCAGTCGTCATTTGCCCTGCGCTCCTGTGGCGCGATACAACAAAGCCATGTCAAAGCCTGCCCCGCCCGTTTCGAAGGTTGCCGTATCGAAGGTAGCCGCGCTGATATTGCTGGCTTTTGCCGGCTCACCGCTGGCATCGGCCGAACGCCCACCTGGATACGCCGATCTTGCCGATCTGACGCTGGCGGCGCCAGTCATCGTGCGCGGCACCATCGAGAAAACCAGCCGTCTGAATGCAAAGGCTGCCCCCGGGCTGGCCGCCGGCAAGGCGCGGCTGCTGGTCACGGCACGGCTGGAGGCAGCGCTGGTGGCGCCGGGCGCCCTGCCCGCCCGGCTGCAATGGCTGTGGGATGCACCGCTGGACGCACGCGGAAAACCGCCCAAGGTCCAGAAAATGACGGTGCTGGCCTGGCTGAATGCTCCTGGCGCAGATGGTGCGACACGGCTGGTATCGCGGCTGGCGCAGCAGCCCTGGGATGCCGGACTGGAAAGCCGGGTGCGTGCCATCGCCATCGAGGCACGCAGCGGAAAAATCCCGGTCGTCACGAGCGTTTCCAATGGTTTCCGCGCAGAAGGGACTGTGCCGGGCGAAAGCGAGAGCCAGTTTTTCCTGACCGCCAAGGATGGCAGGCCGCTGACACTCGTGGTCGAGAATCGGCCCGGCGAGGCGCGAAGGGTGATAGTGTCGCGCGCCGAGATCATCGACGAATCGGCCGAACGGGTGCGGCCGGAAACGCTGCTCTGGTACCGGCTTGCCTGCGTCCTGCCTGCCGAACTGCCGTCAACAGCAGGCGGCGATGACCCGGCGCTGGCCGCCGACTGGCAGGCGGCGCTGCTCAGCCTGGGACCGTGCGGGCGGACGCCCTGAACGACGCGCCGGCAGGGCCGAATCGCGACATGGCGGATCAGTCGCGGTGCAGAAAAACGAAGTCCCGGTCATAGCTGCGCAAATGGGCGCCGCCATCGACGAAAAGCGTCTGGTCAGTGACGTTTTCTGCGGCCGCCAGCCAAGCGACTGCGTCGGCAATCGCGTGCGGCCCCGGCAAGCGCGCCAGAGGCATTGCGGCGGCCAGCCTGGTCATCTGTTCGGCCGTGTAATCGGCCGTCGGCAAGGTCAGGCCGGGGGCGACGGCGTTGACGCGCACGCGGGGGGCCAGGGCGCGGGACAACAGCTTCATGGCGCCA
>NZ_JANPCD010000142.1:0-8032 GCF_031430775.1 Sandarakinorhabdus sp.
TGAGGTTCACCGCATCGCCGCCGACGGGCACCAACTTGTACTGACTTATGGAAGACTTGGACAGAAAATGAGCTTTGATCGACGCGGACGTGGTGCCGGGCGTGGTGGTGGTTTCGACAAGCGCGAACGTGGTTTCGACCAGTTCGAAGGCGGCGGCTTCGGTGGCGGCTTTGCAGCCGGCGGCGGCGACCGTTTCGGCGGCGGCGGTGATCGCTTCGGCGGCGGCGGCGGCGGCGACCGTTTCGGCGGCGGCGGCGGTGATCGCTTCGGCGGCGGCGGTGGTCGTGGCGGCGGCGGCGGTGGCGGCGGCTTCGGCGGCGGCGGCGGCGGTGGCCGCTTCGGCGGCGGCGGCGGTGGAGGCGGCGGCTTCGGCGGCCCGCGCCGTGATGCCAGCCCCGGCATTGCCATTGGCACTGCCAAGGGCGTCGTCAAATTCTTCAACGCGCAAAAGGGCTTCGGCTTTGTCGTGCGCGATGACGGCGGCGAAGACGTTTTCATCCACATCTCCGCTGTCGAAGGCGCCGGCCTGACCGGCCTGGCCGATGGCCAGCCGCTCGAATTCACCCTGACGGAACGCAACGGCCGCGTGTCTGCCACCGATATCCGTATCGATGGCGAACCGATGGCTGTCGAAGACCGTCCGGCACGTGAACCGCGCGAATCACGTGACTTCGGCGATCGTCCGGCCCGTGCCCCTGCTGGCGCCGCTGCTGGTGGTTTCCGTGATCGCCCGACCCCGGTCACCAATGGCGAACGCGTTGACGGCACCGTCAAGTTCTTCAACGGCCAGAAGGGCTTCGGCTTCATCCAGCGTGAAGACGGTGGTCCCGATGCCTTTGTGCACATTTCGGCCGTGGAACGTGCCGGTCTCTCGAACCTGTCGGAAGGCCAGCGCGTCTCCTTCGAGCTCGAAGAAGATCGTCGCGGCAAGCAGGCTGCGGTCAACATCTCGCCGCTGTAAAGCTGCCGGATGACATGAAAACGGGCGGCGGCACGCTGGTGCCGCCGCCTTTTTTCTGTCTGGTGACGCTCTTTTTTCGTTCTGGCGCATAAGGGCCGGGCGCATGGGGACTGGCGGACGCTGCAAAAAATCGGCAACAATGCCAGCGCCGGTGGCAACAATGCCGCTGACACACGTGACCAGGAGCCGCTCAGATGCCCACGCACAACGTCATCCCGATCCTGATGACCCTTTTCACCATGATCACCATTGCCGGCATATTGGTGCCGCTGGTCAAATATTTGCCTGGGTTCATCGAAAAGCGTCGCACGCGCGAGATCGATCAGATGACCAAGTCCGCCGCCGCACTGGCCGTTGCCATCGCCCGCCATGACGGCAACTCCAGCCACGGCGCCCGCCTGATGGCCAATTATCGCTCGCACGCCGATGCCTTGGCCAAACTTGGCCAGCCAGTGCCGCCGCTGGTCGCCTGACCCCTGTCATTCCCGCAGGCTGGACAGGTGCCGCGCGCCCGTCCAACTTGCGCCGATGACCAACACAGCCCCCGAGACAGCGACGCCGCCGTTTGATCTGCCCGCCGCCATTGCCGACCATGCGGCGCGGCGCCCCGACGATACGGCGGTCATCGCCGGCGGCAAATCCATCAACTGGCGCGATTTTCACGCCCGGATGGGCAAACTGGCCGGCACATTGGCCGACAATGGCGTGAAACCGGGCGATAGCGTCGCCGCCATCGCGGCCTCCAGCATCGAATATGCCTTGCTCTGGGCTGCTGTGCTGCATTTGCGGGCCTGCATGGCCCCGATGGCGCCGTCGTCCACCCCCGACCAGATCGCCGCGATGGTCGCCGATTCCGGCGCGCGGCTGGTGTTCGTCGATGCTGCGAACCGCGCGGAATTCGGCGCCGTGCTGGCTGGCCATACCCTTGTCGATCTGGATGCGCTGGGCGGTTTCATCGACCCGACTGCACCGGTCCCCCGCCTCGGCCCGATCGATCCGCAGGCGCCGTTCAACATCATCTATTCCAGCGGCACCACCGGCACGCCCAAGGGCATCGTGCAAAGCGTCGCCATGCGCACCCTGCACATCACCGGCGCCAAGGCATTCGGCTATGGCCCCGGTTGCGTGACGCTGCTGTCGACGCCGCTGTACAGCAACACGACGCTGGTATCGTTCCTGCCGACGCTGGCCTGGGGCGGCACATCGGTGCTGATGCCCAAATTCCACGCCGGCGAATGGCTGGCCTTGGCGCAGATGCACGGCGCCACCCACACCATGCTGGTGCCGGTGCAGTATCGCCGCCTGTTGGCCGATCCCGCCTTTGACGATACCGACCTGTCGGCGATGCAGATGAAATTCTGCACGTCCGCGCCGTTTTCGGCCGAACTCAAGGCGCAAGTGCTGGCGCGCATGCCCGGCGGGCTGATCGAGTTTTTCGGCATGACCGAAGGCGGCGTGTCGTTCATGCTTTCGGCGCATCTGCATCCAGACAAATTGCACACCGTCGGCCGGCCCAACCCCGGGCACGGTGTGCGCATCATCGACGAGGACGGCCATGACGTGGCCCCCGGCACCCCCGGCGAGATTGTCGGCCAGTCGCCGGCCACGATGAACGGATACAGGAACCGCCCCGACCTGACCGCCAAGGCCTATTGGACGGCGCCAGATGGCAGCATGTGGCTGCGCACCGGCGATATCGGCCGGCTGGACGAGGACGGCTTCCTGACGCTGATGGACCGCGCCAAGGACATGGTGATTTCCGGCGGCTTCAACATCTACCCCTCCGATATCGAGGCGGTGTTGCTGGCGTTGCCGCACGTGGTCGAAGCCGCCGTGGTCGGCGTGCCGTCCGACCAATGGGGCGAAACCCCGGTGGCGTTCGTGGTGGCACCAGGCGCCGATGCCGACGCCTTGCGCGCCGCGTGCAACGCCGCGGTCGGCAAGACACAGCGCCTCGCCGCGCTCATCCTGCTGGACGAGCTGCCGCGCAGCCATATCGGCAAGGTGCTGAAACGCGAATTGCGCGATGGGTTCACCGGCAAGGTTGCCTGAGGCCTGCCTCTTGCGCCGGCGCGCGGGTTGGCGCAGCATCGGGCTTCTTCGGGGGGAGAACCAGCAATGAACAGCCGGATCGTGGCGCGCGAGACTTTGATCGGCGCGGGCCTGCAAATCGCAATGGTGGTGGCGGGGCATTATGTGCCGGCGATCCGCGACGCCTTTGCCATCGGCGGCATGGGCATTTCGGCGCTGGTCGGCTGGCGAGCGGCCCGCGCTGAACCAGGCAGTGCTGAACCGGGCAGTGCTGAACCGGGCAGTGCAAGGTTGGCAGCGGCGGGCGGCGGCACTGCCGGCGGGTTGTGCGCCTTTATCGGCATTGCGGTGTCGGTCGCGCTTGGCGATGTGCCGGCGTCGTTGCTGGCGGTTGGCACGGCGAGCAGCGTGGTGACCGGCGCCATCGGCGGACTGATCGGCCGGCGCCGGGCCTGAGACCGACGACGAGCGCGGGCGCCTCTGGGTCCGGAAGATACGGCCCTGTCCTACACCGCGATGAACCGTTACACTGCGGCCCGGCAGCAATGTCGGTTACTGCGGCGTTGGCGCGGGAAACAGCAGGAAACACGCGCAAAAGCTGGTGAAACCGTCAACTTCGTCAACTTCCAACCCTGACTGGCGAGGGCGGCGCAATCTGGCTATTGCGGGGCTGCAAAAAAAGGAGCCGCCATGGCGAACAAGCTTTACCCCGATGCCGCCGCCGCGCTGGATGGCGTGCTGTTCGACGGCATGACCATCATGTCGGGCGGTTTCGGCCTGTGCGGCATCCCCGAAAAGCTGATTGCCGCCATCCGCGCCAGCGGCGTAAAGGGCCTGACCGTCATTTCCAACAATGCCGGTGTCGATGGCTTCGGGCTGGGGCAATTGCTGGAAACCCGGCAGATCGCCCGGATGATCTCCAGCTATGTCGGCGAGAACAAGGAATTCGAACGGCAATATCTGTCCGGCGAATTGCAACTGGAATTCAACCCGCAGGGCACGCTGGCGGAACGCATCCGGGCCGGCGGCGCGGGAATCCCCGGCTTTTACACCAAGACCGGCGTCGGCACGCTGGTGGCGGACGGCAAGGAAGTGAAGCTGTTCGGCGGCGAGGAATACATCCTCGAAACCGGGTTGGTCGCCGATGTGTCGATCATCAAGGCGTGGAAGGCCGACCCGTACGGCAATCTCGTGTTCCGCAAGACCGCGCGCAATTTCAACCCGATGATGGCAACTGCCGGCAAGATCACGCTGGTGGAGGTCGAGGAACTGGTCGAGGCAGGCGCGCTCGACCCCGACAGCATCCACACGCCGGGCGTCTATGTGCAGCGCATGTTCGTCGGCCATGATTATGAAAAGCGCATCGAGCAACGCACGGTTCGCCAGAAGGAGACACTGTGATGTGGACGCGTGACCAGCAGGCGGCGCGCGCCGCGCAGGAGTTGCAGGACGGGTTTTACGTCAACCTCGGCATCGGCATGCCGACGCTGGTGGCCAACCATATCGCGCCGGGTATCGACATCACGCTGCAAAGCGAAAACGGCATGTTGGGCATGGGGCCGTTTCCCACTGAGGACGAGGTGGACGCCGACCTGATCAACGCCGGCAAACAGACCATCACCGAGCTGCGCCGCACCAGCTATTTCAGCAGCGCCGACAGCTTTGCCATGATTCGCGGCGGCCATATCGACCTGAGCATCCTGGGCGCCATGGAAGTGGCGCAGAACGGCGATCTGGCAAACTGGATGATCCCCGGCAAGATGGTCAAGGGCATGGGCGGCGCCATGGACCTGGTCGCCGGCGTCAAGCGCATCATCGTGTTGATGGAACACAATGCCAGGGACGGCGGCACCAAGTTCAAGGCCGCTTGCACGCTGCCGCTGACCGGCAAGGGCGTTGTCGACATGGTGATTTCCGAAATCGCCGTGCTGGCCCGGCCGGCCAAGGGCGCGCCGTTCAAGCTGATCGAACTGGCGCCCGGCGTCGATCTGGAGACGCTGCGCGCCCGCACCGAGGGGCATTTCGAAACATGAAAAAGGGGCGGTGCCTTGCGGTACCGCCCCCATATCAGTCCTGATCTTGCGATCAGAAGCGCAGGTTGACGCCAGCCGTCACCGCATGGCGGCTATAATCAAGGCGCGAGCCGGCGCCGATCGCGGCAGACAGGTCGTCGGCACCGAAATCGGAGTAGTTATACTCCAGGCGGGCCGAGACATTCTGGGCGAGATAGCGCTCGTAACCGGCGCCGACGGTGAAGCCGTTGCGGTTTTCCGAGACGCGGGTGGTGGCGTTTTCGATCGTGTAGCGGGCATTGGCATAGCCGCCGCGTGCATAGATCAGGCTCTGGTCATCGGGCATGAAGCCGAGACGCGCCGTGGCATTGAAGGTGCGGCCCTGCTTGAGGTCGAAGGTGTCGAAATCGGTACGGCCACTGCGCCCGGTCAGCGAAACTTCGCCGCCAAGAACCGCACTGCCGCCGAGACGGATGTCATAGCCGACCTGGCCGCCATAGGAGAGGCCGCTGCCGGAATTGGTGGCCGACGATGACGGGGTGGTGACGGTCAGGGTCTGGCGGTCCTGCTGCCAGCCGGCCTGCGCACCGATGTATGGGCCGTTGAAATTGCTGCCGGCGTCCTGCGCCAGCACGGGGGCCGCCACGAGGGCGAGACCGAGAATTGCGAATTTGATCATTGGGGGGAACTCCTTGAACACTCCGGGTTTTGCTACCGCGGCAACGGGGAGATAGGCGTTCCGACCCTTTCTTCAGGATGAACAGCGGCGTAATTATCGAACAATCCACCGAAATATTCGACAAGATGGCGGCATTGGGAACACAGTGTGGCACAAATCGGGCCATGGCCATTCCAACTGTGTCCGCAGCTTGAACCCCCCATGAACCGATGCATGAACCGATATGTGTCAGCCGGCCTTCTTCAGATGGCGCCGCCCGAGCAATTCGGCGATCTGCACGGCATTGAGCGCGGCGCCCTTGCGCAGATTGTCCGACACGCACCACAGCGCCAGGCCGTGCGGCACGGTGGGGTCCTTGCGCACCCGGCTGATATAGGTGGCAAATTCGCCGACACATTCGACCGGCGTGATGTAGCCGCCATCCTCGCGCTTGTCATACAGCATGACGCCGGGGGCTTCCCGCAGGATGGCCTGGGCTTCCTTCACCGAAATCGGCCGTTCGAATTCGATGTTGATGGCTTCGCTATGTCCGACGAACACCGGGACGCGCACACAGGTCGCGGTCACCTGGATATCGGGCGACAGGATCTTGTGCGTCTCCTGCGCCATCTTCAGCTCTTCCTTGGTATAGCCGTCATAGCCCGTGTCGCCGCCGACAAAGACATCGATGTGCGGAATGACGTTGAAGGCGATCTGCTTGGTGAATTTGCGCGGCGTGGCGCTGTCGCCGACAAAGATGTTGCGGGATTGTTCGAACAGCTCGTCCATGCCGTCCTTGCCGGCGCCCGACACCGATTGATAGGTGCTGACGACGACGCGCTTGATCGTGGCGGCATCGTGCAGCGGCTTGAGGGCCACGACCATCTGCGCCGTCGAGCAATTGGGGTTGGCGATGATGTTCCGCTTTTTATACCGGTCGATGGCGTCGGGGTTCACTTCGGGCACGATCAGCGGCACGTCCGGGTCCATGCGGAACAGCGAGCTGTTGTCGATGACGACACAGCCCGCAGCGGCGGCGCGCGGGGCGTGGATCTTGGCCGGGCCGGAGCCGGCGGCAAACAGCGCAATGTCCCAGCCGGTGAAATCGAAATTCTCGATGTTCTGGACCTTGAGCTCCTTGCCGGTGTCGCCGAATTCCACCTTGGTGCCGGTCGAGCGCGATGACGCGACGGCTGCGACCTCGGCGAGCGGAAATTCCCGCTCGGCCAGAATGTTCATCATTTCCCGTCCGACATTGCCTGTGGCACCGACGACGACGACCTTGTAGCCCATGGGTTCACTCCTGTTCGCCGGGCTAGTTAACGCGTGGCGCCAAGGAGTCCAGCCATCACGCTATTTCGTGGGCTTCCCCAAAATCGTCGTCACGGCCAGATCGGCAGTGACATTGCCCAAAGTGCGGAAAATGTCCGGCACCAGCTCGACGGCGAGCAGTACGGGCAGCACGGCGATCGGCACGCCCATGGCATTGGCGATGGGCACGCAGGCGGCCAGAAATGTGATCGATCCGGGCAGGCCGCCCGTTGAGACAGCCGCAACCAGCGCCGCGAGCAATGCGCCCAGGAACGCCAGAGTGCTGTGCTCCATCCCGTACAAATGCCCGCAATAGAGCACGACCGCGATGTTGGCGCAGGGGCTGGTGATGCGGAAAATACTCACCGCCAGCGGCAACACGACACGCGATGTGGCCTCGGGGACGCCCAGTCGTTCCGCCCCGTCGAAAATCGCCGGCAGCGAGGCAATGCTGCTCTGGGTGGACACCGCCACCGCCTGTGCCGGCAGCGCGGCGCGGGCAAAGGCCAGCGGACTGACTCGGCCGAAAACCATCGCCAGCGGATAGACCAGCAGGATCAGCCCGACCTGCACCGCCACCAGCACGGCGATATAATGGCCCAGCAGGCCAAAGGCGCCCAGGCCCGCCTTGATGCCGACGCTGACTGCCAGCGCAAACACGCCGACGGGCGCTGCGACAAAAATCCAGCCGACCAGCACCAGCATGGCGTCCTTGACCGCATCGAACAGGGCGACCAGCCGGTCATGGCGTTCCTTGTCCAGCCGGGCGGCGGCCAGCGCAAAGACGGAGATGAACGTCACCACCGGCAGCATGTCGCCCTTGGCCAGCGCGTCGAAGATGTTGGCCGGCACGAGGCTGAGCAGCCATTTGCCGATGTCCAGCGTGACAGCGGCCTGATTGGCATTGGCGCCCGCCAGCAAGGCGGCGCTGTCGGCAACGATGGCAGCAGCGGCCGCCGCCGGCGCCGGCCACCACTCCAGCAGGATCGGCACGAACAACATCGCCCACAGCGCGCGGAACACCAGCAGGCAGAAAAAATCCCGCAACCCCCGCGCCGC
>NZ_JANPCD010000143.1:0-2832 GCF_031430775.1 Sandarakinorhabdus sp.
GCCAGGCGACCAACGGATCGACATGGGGCCGCCAAAGGGGGGAAGGCGGGGCCATGTCCGTCTGCTCTATCGGGGGAGATCGAGGAGACGTTCCACCGTCCAAGACGGCGACAACCTCTATCTAGGGGGTCGCGGATTATATTGCACTGCACAATATCGCAAAGCAGCTATGCGTCTGGTGCATGGCGCGGCAGATTTTCGATATCGAGATTGCCTGGCGTCATGCGTGCCACCAGAAAATCGCGCAGCACGGCGATGCGCACGGAGCGGCGCAATTCAGCGGGATAGGTGAAGAAGGTGCGGAACACCGGCCCTTCCAGCGAAGGCAATACCACCTGCACCTTGCCGGAATAGCGGATGAGATAGCTGGGCAGCGCTGCAATGCCGGCGCCGGCCTCCACGGCTTGCAGCACGCCATGGCTGTTGTTGATGGTCAGCGCCGCTGCGCGCGGGTTGCCTTCATGGCCGAGTTCCAGCGCCCAGTTGATACCCTTGAGGAATTCCGGCGCTGCATCGCCATAAGCCAGCAGGCGGTGGCTCTCGAGATCGGCGACACTGGTCGGCGTGCCGCGCCGGGCGAGGTAATCGGGGGACGCACACAGATAATGCCGGATGCCGGTCAGCGGCTTTTGCATCAATTCGCCCTGGAATGGCCGGTGGAAGCGGATGGCGACATCGGCCTCGCGCTTGGCAAGGTCCATATCCTGATCGGTCAGGATCATCTCGATGCTGATATCGGGATAAAGATCGAGAAAGTCACCCAGTTGCCGCGCCAACCAGGTCGAGCCGAAGCTGACAGTGGTGGTCAGCCGGATGACCCCGGTGGGCCGATCACGCGAGGCATCGATGGCCTGGGCGGCGCGGTCGATGCGTTCATGCACTTCGTGGGTGGCGCTGCGCAGTTGTTCGCCCTCGTGCGTCATCGCCAGCCCGCGCGCATGGCGGTGGAACAGCTTGGCGCCAAGGCTTTCCTCAAGCGCGGCTATCTGGCGGGATAGGGCCGGCTGGCTCATGTGCAGGCGGCGCGCGGCCTCGGTAAAGCTGCCGGCCTCGGCAACCGTATCGAACAGCCGCAGCTTTTCCCAATCCATGCTGAGCGCCGGTCCCATCCCCCTAGTGCCCGCCCTCGGCCGTGTGGGTCAGGAAACGTTCCGCCTCAAGCGCGGCCATGCAGCCCATGCCGGCGGCAGTGACGGCCTGACGGTAAAGCTTGTCCTTCACATCACCCGCGGCGAACACGCCGGGGATGGAGGTTGCAGTCGAATCGGGCGCAGTGATCAGATAACCTTCGTCATCCATGGTCAGCTGGCCGGCGAACAGGCCAGTGGCGGGCACATGGCCAATGGCGACGAACAGGCCATCGACGGGCAAATGGCGCGGCGCGTCTCCGACGGTGCTGCCAAGCGTGATGCCTTCGACTGTCAGCGGATCGTCCTTGCCGTGCACCTGCGTGACTTCGGCGTTCCAGTGCATTTCGACCTTGGGATTGGCGAACAGCCGCGCCTGGTTGGTGCGATCGGCGCGCAGTTCACCTCGGCGGTGGATGAGGTGCACCTTGGAGGCAAATTTCGTCAAAAACATCGCTTCCTCGACAGCGGTGTTGCCGCCGCCGACAACGGCCACGGTCTTGCCGCGAAAGAAAAAACCGTCACAAGTGGCACAGGCCGAGACGCCGAAACCGCGATATTTCATTTCGGATTCGAGGCCCAGCCAGCGCGCGCTGGCGCCAGTGGCGATGACAAGCGTATCGGCGGTCCAATGCGTGCCGCTGTCGGTTTCAAGCGCGAACGGGCGCACCGACAGATCGACCTTGGTGACGATGTCGTTGACCATTTGCGTGCCGACATGCGCGGCTTGTTCCGCCATGCGCACCATCAGGTCGGGGCCCATCACCATGGTATCACCGGGCCAGTTTTCGACCTCGGTGGTGATGGTGAGCTGCCCGCCGGGCTGAAGGCCCTGGATCAGCACCGGTTCCAGCAAGGCGCGCGCGGCATACACCGCGGCAGTATAGCCGGCCGGGCCGGACCCGATAATCAACACCTTGGCATGACGGCTTGGCAGCACCCGGATTCTCCTGTGAATGTTGGGTCCAGTTAGCGATTTCGCGGCGCATTTGCACCCCTTATGGCGCAGCCACAGCGTTGGTTGCGGCGCAGCCGCTGCGGTGGTTATGGCCTAGCCATTGCGGCGGGAAATCTCAGGCCCGGCATCTTGCGCGCTGCGGCAACAATGTTATAGCTGGGCGCATTGTTTCGACATGGAGTTTCACAACTTGCATCGTTCGCGTTTGCCGATCGACGATATCGACCGGGTCATCCTGCGTCATCTCCAGGCCGAGGGGCGGATCACCAATGTCGATCTGGCCACCCGCGCCGGCTTGACCGCTCCGCCCTGCCTGCGCCGCGTGCGCGCGCTGGAGGAAAATGGCACCATCCTGGGCTATCACGCCGATCTGGATTCGCAGGCTTTAGGCTATGGCATCACGGTTTTTGCCATGGTGTCGCTCAAGAGCCAGGCCGAGGCAGATCTGAAAGCGTTCGAGGAGCATTGCGCCGCCCTGCCCCAGGTTCGCGAATGCCACATGCTGAACGGCGAGATCGATTTCATCCTCAAGGTCGTGGCGCATGACCTGCAGGAGTTTCAGCGGTTTCTCACCAGCGCGCTGACGCCGGCGCCGAATGTGGAGAGCGTGAAGACTTCGTTTGTTATTCGGACGGCGTTGACAAGGCCGGGGGTGCCTGTGGATTAGGCGCAGCCGGGCAGAAAATAGCGCGCAGCGCTATTTTCCGACTCCGGCAAGACCGGACGGCGAGCAAAAACGGCGGGCCA
>NZ_JANPCD010000144.1:0-7907 GCF_031430775.1 Sandarakinorhabdus sp.
TCCATCCATGGATTCTTGAAGAAATTCCCCGCCGGCGGCCAGCATCATGTCTGTTTCGAAGTCGAGGATATCATCGCGGCGCGCGACGCCATGCGGGCGCGCGGCGCGACCGTGCTCGGCACTGGCGAGCCGAGGATCGGCGCGCATGGGTTGCCGATCATTTTCGTGCATCCCAAGGATACGGGCGGGGTGCTGGTGGAGTTGATGCAGCGGCCTGACGGGGTGCATTGAGCGGGGTGCATTTACGGGATTGCCAGACGCGGCAACTCCGATGGGTCATTTCTTCCCGTCGGCTTCCGGCTCGGGTGGCGGCGGGCCCTTGTCGAGCTGCGCCACATAGCCGGGGGTGTCCTTGGCAACAGCGCGATCGCGCAGGGCGCGGGCGAGGCGCGTGTAACCGCTTTCGTGCGGCGAGAACGCAACCGAGGACAGCACGGTGGCGGCCTGGGCATGAAGTCCCGATTGCATCAGCCCCGACGCCATATCGATGGCAATACCATCGACCTGCGGCGCCAGTTCGAACATGCGTTGCAGCACGGCGAACTGGCTGTCCTTCAGCGGCGCATGTTCCAGATCGAATGTGTGCATGTAGATATGCATCGCCCGCCAGTCGCCGGGCTCAGCCTTGGTTGCCCGCACCAGCAGCCGGCGAACGGCAGCGGTGTTTTCCGGCGAGCGGCCGTCCTTTTGTGCAAGCAACGTTTCGGCCTTCCAGCGCAGCAAGGTGGCATCGGCGGGCGCAGCAGCCAGCAGCCCGTCGATGCGCGGCCCAGCGTCGGCGGCGGTGCCAAAGCGCAATTCCGCCTGCGCCAGCGCGCGCTGCGCCAAAGCATCGCCGGGAAAATCCTTGGCGGCGTCGCGCACCTTCGCCAGCGCAGCGGCCCGGTCTTTCACATCACGGCCTCGATGCTCCATCGACGCCATCAGCAGCAGCAGGCGCCCCGCTGATGCTGGCAGCAACGTGACCGTGACCGATGCCGGCGCCTGGGGCGGGCGCTTGAAGCGGCTGAAGGTGAAACCGCGTCCAACGAGATAACCGCGTAACCGGGTCCCGAGCTTGTCAAGTTCGGGTTCGACATGCGTACGGAACGCGCCAAGGGAATCTTCGCCGCCTGCGACGCCGCGCAGATAAGCCTGAAGCTTGGGCGCCATGCCGGGCACGCGGAACAGGTAATGCGTCAGCAGCCAGCTTTGCGCATAGAACATCGCCGCCTGCTCGCTGCCGCGATAGCGGAAATTGGCATCGACGATCTTGTTCCATGGCAGCCAGGTCAGATAGATCAGATTGTTCGAACGATTTGTTGCATCCAGCCCGAATTCTATGCGTCCCGGTTGAAACCGCGCGGTTGCGAAATATTCGGCAAAGCCTTCGACATACCAGGCCGGATAGACAATGGCGCCGCTGCCGAACATGTAATGATGAGCGTATTCGTGCAGCAGCGTGCTCTGGCCATATTCGCCGTTGGTGGCAAAGGCGATAATGGCGTTGTCGCTCGCGCTGTAGAAACCGCCGACGTTCGGGTTGATCTTCCCGAACGGCACTGCCTGGCTGATATTGTCGACGATATAGATGTCCAGCTTGGGCTGGTCCTCGATTGCCGGCGCCGAGGTGAAAGTGGACAGCATTTCTCGATAGTCTTCGAGCAGCGCCGTCCTGTCGCGCAGTGCCGCTTCGGACATGTCGCCATAGACGCGGAAATTTGCCGATTCCGCCACGCGCCATTGCGCAGCGGCAGGTGCCGCAAAACACAGCCCAAGCAATGTGGCAGCAAACACCAAGCAACGATTCATCACGCCCCCGAAACACGCTTTACGGTGCAAGATGAAGCGTCACGCCCATAAGTCAATGCGTGTCAGAGCAGCGCGGCGCCTTCATGCGCCAGCAGCCAGCGCTTGCGTGCGATGCCGCCGGCATAGCCGGTCAGCGCGCCATTGGCGCCGATGACGCGGTGGCAGGGCACGGCGATGCCGATGGGGTTGGCGCCATTGGCCAGGCCGACGGCGCGGGCAGCGCCGGGCTTGCCGAGCGCGGCAGCGAGCTGGCCGTAGTTCCAGGTGGCGCCGGCCGGGATGGTGCGCAGCATGGCCCAGACGGCGCGCTGGAAATTGCTGCCATTGGTGGCGATGGGCAAAGCGTGCAGCGCATCGGCATCCCCGGCAAAATAGGCGTCGAGCGCAGCGGCGATGGCCGGCGGCGTGTCGCCCGGCTGCGGTGTCACCGGGCCGTAGTGGCGCGCGAGCAACAGGTGCAGCCGGTCGGCATAGTCTGCAAAATCCAGCGCGCGCAGCACGCCGGCGCCGTCGGTGACGATGAGCAGCGGGCCAAGCGGGCTGGGATGGCTTGAGAGGGTCAGGATCATGGCGCGTTTCTACAGACGCGCACGATGGCTGTCTGGCGGAAATCGGCCATGGTGTTTGCCAAACTCAGGCCAAAGCGCCAATCAAGAGCGGCAGCCAAGGCCACCCTGCGCATTGACGCCGCATTCTGCCCGCTGGCCATTCTGCGAAAAACGCATCACGAGCGCGCCCTTTTTCGCCAGCCCCACCGCATCGGCGACTGTCTTGACCGGCTGGCCGCCGACGCTTTCGATCAGCGCGCCGGGACGCAGGAAGCGCACCGCCGGGGCGCGGCCATCGATGGCGACCACGACCACGCCCTGTTCGGGCAGGCCGATGCCGAGTTCCTGGGCATAGGCCGGCGACAGATTAGCGATGGTGACGCCGTTGAGGATCGAATTGGCGGCAATGGGCGTGATGGAGCGCGGCGGGTTTTCCGGCGGCGGCGCCAGTGTCACCGACACCCGGCGTTCGCTGCCCTCGCGGAACAGCACGACATCAAGGGCGCGGCCAACGCCTTCGGTGGCAAGGCTGTAGCGCAATTGGCCGCCATCGACGACCTCCTTGCCATCGACCAGCCGCAGCACATCGCCCGCCCGAATGCCGGCCCGCGCGCCGGGGCTGCCGGCAACGACCCCGGTGACCAGCAGGCCGCCGGGCCGGTCAAGGCCGAGCTGCTTTGCGGTATCGGCGGTCAAGGCCTCGCCCTCGACTCCGATCCAGCCCGACACCAGCTTACCCTTGTCGGCGGCGTTCAGGAACACGCGCACCATCTTGGCGGGGATGGCGAAACCGATGCCGTTCGACCCACCGCCGCGCGAGAAAATCGCGGTGTTGATGCCGATCAGCCGCCCTTGGGAATCGAGCAACGCGCCGCCCGAATTGCCGGGGTTGATGGCGGCGTCGGTCTGGATGAAGAATTGCCAGTCGGACACGCCGATACCGGTGCGGGCCACTGCCGAGACGATGCCGGTGGTGACGGTCTGGCCGACACCGAACGGGTTGCCGATGGCGACCGTGATGTCGCCGACCTCGACCCGGTCGCTGTCGGCCATGCGGATGACCGGCAGCGCGGCGCCGCCAGTATCGACCTTGAGCAGCGCCAGATCGAGGCGCGGATCGGCAAACACCACCTTGGCCTTGAATTCACGGCGGTCGGCAAGCGCGACAAGGATCTGGTCGGCGCCGGCGACGACATGGTTGTTGGTGATGATGAGGCCATCGGCGCCCACGACCACGCCCGAACCCAGCGATTGCTGGACGCGCGGCTGCTGCGTGCTGCCCTGGCCGAAGAACTGCCGGAAGAACGGATCGTCCATCAGCCCGCCCTGCCGGCGTTCGACCGTGGCGGTATAGACGTTGACGACGGCGGGCGCCGCCGTCTTGACGATGGGCGCATAGGACAGGGTGATCTGCCCGGCGGCCGGCACCACACGCTGCGGCTGCGATGTGTCCACGGGCGGGATCTGCGCCGAAACGCTGGTGTTGCCCGTCAGATGCGACGTGCCGAACACCAGGGTGGCCGCGCCGATGGCCGCCAGCGTGATGCCGCCGATGATCTTCAATCTGTCCATGATGGTTCCGGTCAGGGTAATGGTGCGATCTTGCATCTTCATGCGGTACTGATTGTCAGGCAGGGGTGAAGCAGGGATGAATATGGGCGGCGCAGGCGCCAATGAAAGGGCGGAGACATGAAATTATGGCATTGCAAGGATGCGCGCAGCTTTCGGGCGCTATGGGCGCTTGAGGAACTTGGCGCGGACTATACCCTGGAGATGCTGCCGTTTCCGCCGCGCTGGATGGCGCCCGAGTATCTGGCGATCAACCCCTTGGGCACCATCCCGTTTTTCACCGATGGCGATGCTGCGATGACCGAAAGCGCCGCCATCTGCCAGTATCTGGCCGACAAATTCGGCGCGCTGCGGGTGGAAAGCCATGAGCCGGATTACGGCGCCTATCTGAATTTCCTGCATCACGGCGAGGCGACGCTGACATTTCCGCAGACGTTGGTGTTTCGGTACAATTTTCTCGAAAAACCCGAAAATCGCCAACCCCGCGTTGCCGAGGATTACAAGCGCTGGTTTCTGGCGCGCACCGTGATGGCGGAAAATACGCTTGCCGATGGCCGCGAATGGCTGTGCGGCGGGCGTTTCACGGTGGCGGATATTTCGGTCGCCTATGCGCTGCTGTTTGCCGGCACATTGGGGCATCTCGATCAGGTCGGGCCGAATTTACAGGCATTCTGGGCACGGTGCCAGGCGCGGGAGGGGTTTCAGCGGGCGAAAGCGGCGCAGCGCGGCGTCAAAGCAAGTTGAACGGCGCCGCGCTGACCACGTCATCGAGCCGCAGCGGCCGATACAGATGCGGGAACAGCGCGCCGCCGCGCGACGGCTCCCACTTCAGCGCATCGCCAAGCGCATCAGCATCGAGCGTTACCGCCATCACGCCGGCCGCATCGGCAAAATATTTGGCGGCGGTGCCGGCGACCTGATCGGGCGCCGAGATATGGATGAAGCCATCGCGCAGGTCATCCGCCGAACCGGCGAAAACGCCATCGACCTGGAACGCGGCCCATTCCGGCGCGTGCAGCAATTTCGTGATCGGCGTCATCTTGTTTCGCGCACCGGCACGCGCAGGTTGCACAGATCGGCCGCGCCCGCCGGCCGGACGAAAAAGCCGGTGCGGTTGGCACGCGATCCCATCCAGTCGGCAAATGTGCGGCTGTCGGTGTCGAGCATCTGCCAGCGCGCAAAGCCGGGCATGTCGCTGGCCATGCGGACCTGCGTGATCCTGGTGCGCGCCGCTTCGTCCTTGTAGAACCCCAGCGCCTCGGTGCCACGCGGCAGGGCGGCGTGCGGCTCGATACCGGCAATCACGCGGCCGACATTGGTGATGTTGCGATCAAGATGGCGCGGGCCATGGCCGATGACAGTGTAGAGTTCGGACCCGTCGCCGGTGTCAGGCGGCATGTCGCGGCCAACCCCGACAGTGGCATAGCAATGCGTCAGCCACACCGTGCCGGCCTTGCGGTCGCGTGCGGCGGGCCAGCCGGCGACAAAGCCCGCCTTGGCATAGGCATCGGCAAAGGGCAGCCGCTTGAACGACAGGCCCTTGATGGGGCGTTCATATTCCGCCGGCAAGGGCGAGGCGCGCACGCGCTGTTCGCGCACATCGGGCGGCTGGCTGACAGGTTCCTGGCCGGCACCGGGTTTGGCTGCCCATTGCACGACATAATTGTCCTGCACCCGCACGATGCGGCCATCGTCGAAACGCCCGGCACGCACCAGCGCCTTGATCGCGGCGACATGGGCCGGGGCAAAGTCCGGCGCCAACTGGATCACCATGCGGCCCGCCGCGCTGTCCATCACCATCAGGTCATCGGGGTTGATGGCAATCCAGTGTGCCGCCGGCGCCTTGGCCAGAATTTCGTCCGAAGTCGGCGTCACCAGCGACGGTGGCGGCGCTTGGCCCATCAACACCAGCGCGGCGAGCGGCAGCAGCTTTTTCATGCGTCATCCTCGGGCACGAAATCGAGGCTCAGGCCATTGATGCAATGCCGCAGCCCCGTCGGCATCGGGCCGTCGGGGAATATGTGCCCAAGATGCCCTTCGCATTTGGCACAATGGACCTCGGTCCGGGTCATGCCGTGGCTGGAATCGGTGGTGGTGGCGACAGCGTCCGGCACCGCATCAAAAAAGCTGGGCCAGCCGGAGCCAGAGTTATATTTGGTGCCGGACGCATACAGCAAGGCGCCGCATGACGCGCAATGATAGTCCCCGGCGCGTTTTTCATCGTTGAGCGGCGAGGTGAACGGCCGCTCGGTGGCGTGTTCGAACAGCACGGCTTGCTGCGCGGGTGTAAGCTTGTTCTGGCTCATGATTGCTCCCAGATCGGTTTCGGGCGGGTCAGCGCGTCGATGGCGCCTTGCAGGATATAGGCCGCAGCCATTCTGTCCACACGTTCGGCCCGGCGGGCGCGTGACAGATCCTCGGCGATCATCGCGCGCTCGACGGCCTGCGTGCTCCAGCGTTCATCCCAAAGCAGGATCGGCAGGCCCAGCGGCACCAGATTGCGCGCCATCGCCCGCACCGACTGGGTGCGTGACGTATCGCTGCCATCCATGCTCAGCGGCAAGCCCAGCACCAGGCCCATGATGCGTTCATTGGCGACGAACTGTTTCAGCCGCGCGAGATCAACGGAAAATTTGCCGCGTTCGATGGTGGAATGGGGCGAAGCATAGGTCCAGCCGGCGTCGCAGGTGGCCAGCCCGATGGTCTTGGTGCCGGGGTCCAGCCCGGCCAAACGCCCCGCATCGGGCAATGCGGCTGCAAATTCGGCCGTGCTGGCGGTGATCGTTGCGCTCCGTGCGTCGCCGGGGATCATCGCGGCGCCGTTATCGCCGGTTTCCAAGCTGCCATGCGCCGTGCCGCGTCGCTGCGCAGATCGGCCCAGAACAGCGGGAAGTCATAAACATGGTAGTTGTTGCCCGGCAGCACATAACCCGGATAACCGCCCGGCGGCGGGCCGATATCGAGAATGCCGGCCGCAGTGCAGCGGGCGCCGATGCCGCCTGCAACCAGCGTGGCGGATTTGAAATCCGCCGATGGCACCATGCTGCCGCGATTGGCCGCGGCAGGCGCCGCATCAGGGCCAGTGCGGCCCAACAACGGGTTGGTGCACAGCATGGCGGTGCCGCGCCGGGGCAGCCCTGCCAGGCCCGTTGTGGCGTCAAACGTCGCGCGAACCACCGAGTTGTCGGCCGGGCTGGCATAGCTTTGCCAGGTCAGGATGCAGCCGGTCTGGGCCGGCGCTGCGCAGGCGGGCAGGCCCAGCGCCGGCAGATCGGCGGTCACCGAGATCGGCCAGCCCACGGCATAGACGGCCACGATCCGCGCGGCGAGCGGCATGCCTGCGACCCGTTCGCGCATCAGCCGCAGCAAATGCAACGCGCCCTGGCTATGGCCGGCCAGCACGATTGGGCGGTCTTTTGGCTGGTCGGCGATGAACCGGTCGAACGCGGCCAGCACATCGCCATAAGCGAGGCCGAGCGCCTTTTCGGCCTCGGGCTTGTCGGTCAGGAATGCCCCGAACACGGCCTGGCGATACTTCGGGCTCCAGACATCGCCGATTGCCGTGAAGATGCTGGCCTGCGAGCGCAGGAACAATTGCACGCGCGGCCGGTTGGCCGGGGCATCGAGGTCGCCGTTCCAGCGGTCGCGATCAAAAACGGCGGTGGGCAGGACATAAAAGACAGCGGCACGCTGGCCCGAAAGCGGCGGCGCAGCCAGCGCTGGTGCGCCGGGCGGCAGCCAGCGCGCATCATCGGCCGACAGGTCGGGGCGGGCCAGCCACTGCGCCGCATCGGCATAGTCCGGCCGGGAGGCAGCCGGGGCCGCATACGGCACGCCGGGAACTAGCGCGAGGCGGATCAGCCGGTCACCGAACAGGCGATAGGCAAAGATGGCGGCAATGACGATCATCACGAGAATGGTGATGACCCAAAGGAAGCGTCTGGCAGGCATGGCGGCCTCTATGAGCGAAAATGCCGGCGACCGCGAGAGGCAGACGGT
>NZ_JANPCD010000145.1:0-46936 GCF_031430775.1 Sandarakinorhabdus sp.
CGGATGCTGTTTTCGAAATAGGAATAGCCGGCATTGACGTTGAGATTGCCGCCTAGCGCCTCGGTCGAATAAGCGATGACGGCTTCGACGCCCTGTGTTTTCAGGTCCACGGCATTGGTGAAGAAGTTGATGGCATCATAGCTGCCCAGCCCCAGCGCCGTCCGCTGTGCCGGCGACACGCCGCCAAGGTCGAAGCGTTCGGACAAGGTGATGCGGTTGTTCACCAGCGTGCGGAACACATCGACCGACAGGCGAAGCCCGCGCATCGGCGAGGCGGTTATGCCGGCCGACAGGTTGAAGCTGCGTTCGGGGTCGAGCGGCAATGCGCCCAGCGACCGAGCCGGCGTGCTGTCCACCGGCAGGGTCGCCACCCGGCGCAGCGTGCCGCCGGCCCCGAAGTTGAGCGAGGTGGACGAAACGCCCTGCTGCGCCAGCGCCGGCGCGCGGAAGCTGTTCGACACGGAACCGCGCAGCGCCATGCCGGGGGTGAATTCCCAGCGCGCCGCCGCCTTGCCCGCCAGCGCGGCGCCGGCATCGGAATAATATTCCAGCCGGCCGGCGACATCGACGAACAGCGTGTCCACCACTTCGGCCGATGCTTCGGCATAGAGCGCATAGACCTGGCGCTTGAGGGTGCGCGCATCCTCGGGCGTCAGGCCCGGCCCGGCCTGCGCGCCGGGCGCAAGGCCAAGACCGGCGGGGTCGGCAAGCGGCCCGACCTGATAAGAGGCGAGTTCGCCGGGGCTGGAGCGCCAGCGTTCGTGGCGGAATTCGACACCCGTGGCGAACGTCAGCGGGCTGGCAAAGCCAAGCTCGAATTCGCGCGCCGCATCGAAGTTCAGCGTCACCTGGTCAAAACGGCTGCGCGCCATCAGGAAGCTGGTCGGAGAGGCCGCACCCAGTGAGTAATTGACCGAATTGCGAAGGCGCTGGGTGATGGCATTGACGCCGTAGGTGGCGCTGCCATCCAGCCGCCATGCGCCAGCCTCGCCCTTGAGGCCGGCGGTCAGCGAGACATCGCCGTTCTTGATGCGGCTTTCGGGGCGGAAGCCATCAAGCCCGCCGGGCTGCACCGGGCTGACGTAATTGTTGCCCTGGCCATCGACGATCACCGGCCAGCGGAAGAAATTGGCGCCGGTCGCCTGGCGCAGATGGCCGATACCAAAGCTGTAGGCGCGCAGGTCGCCAACCGCGAATTCTGTGTTGTACCACAGATGCCCGCCATCGACCTGTGGGTCGCCGACCTTGAACAGCCGCTGCCCGAAGAAACGGTCGTTGCGCGGGTCGGAATAGCTGCCGTTCGTCAGGAACTGGCCGCCCTGATCGCGCCCGGCGCGGTTGGTGCCCTGCTGGTACAGATAATCGCCGCCGACCGACAGGAACCCGTCCTCGCCGACCTTGAAGCCGAATTTGGCGTCGAGCAACATGGTCTGGCCGTCGGTGATATTGTCGTCGAGCACGCCGGGATTGGTGACGTTGAGGCCATAGGTGGCGCCGAACGACGCGCCCGAATCCGACCGGTCCAGCCCGACATTGACGACGCCGGCAATGGCGTCCGAGCCATATTGGGCGCCGGCGGCATCGCGCAGCACTTCGATGCGGCTGACGGCATTGATGGGCAGCGTGTTGAAATCGACGGGCGTGGTGCCGCGTCCGATCTTGGTATCAAGGTTGGGCGACGACGTGGTGTGGTAGCGCTTGCCATTGACCAGCACGAGCGTCTGGTCGGGCGACATGCCGCGCAACTGCGCCGCGCGCACGGCATCGCCGGCGCCGGAATTGGACTGGCGCGGGAAGTTGAAGCTGGGGGTCAGGTTCTGGATGGCCTGGGCCAGTTCGCCCGTGGTGCCCGACTGGGTCAGCGCATCGGCGGTCAGCACATCGACCGGCACCGGGCTGTCGGTGATGGTGCGGTCCTTGGCGCGGGTGCCGGTGACGATGATGGTGTCATCCTCGTCGGCGGCGGCCCAGGCCGGCATGGCCGACAGCGATGTCAGCGCGGTGGCGGCCAGCAGGGCAAAATGGATCGGTCGCATGGTCATGTCGGTCCCTCGAAGCGGTCAAATCGCGATTTCCCCAGCGGTTTAACGCAAGCGTCACCCAGCGCGAAACAAGAATTGCTTGCACCGCCTGCAACACGTCTGTCATGCGGGGAAAACGTTGCACGAAAGGCACGATCCTGTCGCCATCTGACGAAATGTCGGCCAAATCAGCCCCGCGCCGCGTGCTGGGGCCGTTTGCGGCGGCATCTGTCGTGGTAGGCATGGTTGTCGGCGCCGGAATCTTCCGCAGTGCCAGTCTTGTTGCCGCCAACATCGGCAATGAAACGCTCATTCTCGCGGCCTGGGCCATCGGCGGGCTGTTCGCGCTGGCCGGTGCGCTTTGCTATGCCGAACTGGCCACCGCCTTTCCGCACCCCGGCGGCGACTATCGGTTTTTGCGGCAGGCGTTCGGGCCGACCACGGCCTTCCTGTTTGCCTGGTCGCGCTTTTCCGTGATCTTTACCGCGTCCTCGACCATGCTGGCATTTGTCGCGGCGGATTACATCGCCGAACTGGTGCCGCTGACGCCGTTGGCGCGCGGACTGGTGGCCGGCGGTGCTATCATCGCGCTGACGGCGCTCAACCTGCTCGGGGTGCGCACCAGCACCAAAAGCCAGGTCGTGCTGGTCAGCATCGATGTGCTGGCCTTGCTGGCACTGGGCGCCGCCGCCGCCGCGCTGATGGCCAGCGGCACGCCGGCGCTGGCCACGCCCGCAGTGCCGCGCGGCTTCGATGCTGGCGGTTTCGGCGCGGCCATGGTGTTTGTCATGCTGGCCTTTGGCGGGTTCAACGATGCCGCCACCCTGTCATCAGAGGTCAGGCGCCCGCGCGACATGACATTGGCGATGGTCGGCGGCATGGGGCTGGTTACCGCGCTGTATCTGCTTGCCAATTGGGCGTATCTGTCGGGCCTTGGCGGCGATGGCCTTGCTGCCAGCAACGCGCCGGCAGCGCAATTGATGGCGCGCGCCTTTGGCCCCGTCGGCCAGGTCGTGATGGTCGTGGCGGTCACCATCGCGGCGCTTGCCATCCTGAACGCGCTGGTCATCGTCGGCGGGCGCACCCTGTATGCCGCCGCCGGCGACGAACCGGCGCTGGCCCGGCTGGCGCAGTGGGACAGCGAGGCCGGCGTGCCGCGCGCCGCCATCTGGGCGCAATGTGCGGTATCGCTGTGCCTTGTCGTGTGGGGCGCCAACAGCACCGGCTTTGCCAAGATGGTGGACTATATGGCGCCCGTATATTGGCTGTTCCTGTCGCTGACCGGCCTGTCGGTGATACGCCTGCGCCAGCGCCACCCCGATATCGCGCGGCCATACCGCGTGCCGTTCTATCCGCTGGTGCCGCTGATGTTCAGCGCCGGGTCGATGTATGTGCTGGTGTCGTCGGTGCTCTATGTCGGCTGGACCGGCTGCCTCATCAGCTTCGGCATGCTGGCGCTCGGCCTCGGCGTGCGCTCGCTGCTCGGCGCCCGCCGGCCCGGCTGAACCGGCGGCCTGCCTTGCAGGGCGCCCGCTGCGACATTTTGGCTCCAACCCGCTGTTTTGCGGCGCTTCGTGCATCTGTCGCTGTCACGGCCTCGTAGATCTGGACGATTGTAGCTGCGGCTATGGTGCCGGCCAGCGACATGACGAGGGAGTGTCAGGGAAATGATATCATCGACAGCCATCCGCACGGCGGCCACGGCGCTGGCCCTGCTGGCTTCGGGCACAGCCGCCCAGGCCGAAACCGTATTTGCCGTCACCAGCGGCAACCGTCTTGTCAGCTTTGATGCGGCCACCCCCGGAACGCTGAAATCCAATGCCGCCATCAGCGGGCTTGCCATCGGCGACACGCTGATCGGGATCGACCTGCGCCCGGCAGACCGCAAGCTCTATGCCGTCGGACGTAGCGGCAATCTGTACCGGCTGGCCGGCGGCGGCAACGGCTATGCCGCCACCAATCTCGGCCAGATCGGCGCGGCGCTGTCAGGCAGCAGCTTCGGCGTCGATTTCAACCCGACGGTCGACCGGCTGCGCCTTGTCAGCGATTCCAACCAGAATCTGCGCATCAATCCCAACATCATGCCGCCCGGGACCATCACCGACGCCAGCCTGACCCTGAACGGCGCCGTGCCTTTCGACCTGCTTGCCGCGGCCTATACCAATAGCCGCCCCGGCGCGCTGACGACGACGCTTTATGGTATCGACGCTCGCAGCGGCGGGCTTGTGCGCGCCACCAATGCCAATGCCGGAACCTATGTCACCACCAGCCTTGGCGGCGCTGCCTTCCAGTCACTGGGCCTGCCGCTCGACAATGCGCAGTCGCTGGGCTTCGACATTTCGGGCGGCACCGGCCTTGGCTATTTCAACTTCGGCGACAGTTTTTATCGCATCAGCCTCTCGACGGGTGCCAGCACGCTCGTCGGCGGCATCGGCGCTTCGGGCATTGTCGGCCTGACAGCCGGTTCGGTCCCCGAGCCCGCAAGCTGGGCGCTGCTGATCATGGGCTTCGGCCTTGTCGGCGCCGCCCGTCGCCGCCAGCGCCCGGCACAGGCGCGCCTCAGCGCCTGACATCACGGACAACTCCCGGGTCCGGTGATGTTGTCCGGCCGGCGGCACCTCCCCCGTGCTGCCGGCCGGACTTTATTGGTCACAAAAGCGCGGACGTGATCCAGAAGGTCGCGCCCGCCGCGACATAGGCCGCCGCAAACAGATAGCTGAACATGAAGATCGGCCAGCGCCAGCTCGCGGTTTCGCGGCGCGTGATCGCCAGCGTCGAAATGCACTGCGGCGCAAATACGAACCACGCCAGGAACGCCAGCGCAGTCGGCAGCGGCCAGGTGCCGCGCAGCCGCTCGACAAGGCCCTGCGTGTTGTCCTCATCGGTGCCTTGCAGGGCATAAACGGTGCCGAGCGCTGCCACCGCCACTTCGCGCGCCGCCATGCCGGGCACCAGCGCGATGACAATTTCCTTGTTGAAGCCGATGGGGGCGAACACCGGCTCCAGTGCCGTGCCGATGCGTCCGGCGATGCTGTAGTCTATGGCGGGCCGGTCAGCCCCTGCCGGCGCCGCCGGGTAGCTGGCAAGCACCCACAGCACCATGGTCGAAGCCAGGATGATGGTGCCGGCCCGTTCCAGGAACGCCCAGGCCCGCGACCACAGGCCGATGCCGATATCGCGCAGCGCCGGCCATTGATATTTGGGCATTTCCATCAAAAAGCTCGGGCTTGGCCCGCGCGTTACCGTGCGGCGCAGCACGGCAGCAGCAACCAGGGCGCCGCCGACACCGGACAGATACAGGCAGAACAGCACAAGGCCCTGCAAGCCGATGGGGCCTGCCACGCTGCGGTCGGGAATGAACGCAGCGATAATCACCGCATAGACCGGCAGCCGCGCCGAACAGGTCATCAGCGGCGCGATCAGGATGGTGGTCAGCCGGTCCTTGGGCGAATCGATGGTGCGTGTCGCCATGATGCCGGGAATGGCGCAGGCAAAGCTGGACAGCAGCGGAATGAACGCCCGGCCATTGAGGCCGACCCGCGCCATCAGCCGGTCCATGATGAAGGCCGCGCGGACCATATATCCCGATTGTTCGAGGCACAGGATGAACAGGAACAGGATGAGGATCTGCGGCAGGAACACCACCACGGCACCGACGCCGGCCAGCACGCCATCGGCCAGCAGGGAGCGCAGCCAGCCCGGCTGCAACACACCGCCCAGCCAGCCTTGCGCCGCAGCAACCAGCGCTTCGATCGCCGACATCGGCGCCTCGGCCCAACTGAACACCGCCTGGAACATGAAGAACAGGATGCCGGCGAGCAGCAATGGACCCCAGACGGGATGCAGCGCAAACGCATCGATACGGTCGGACCAGCGCCGGGCCAGACCCTGGCCGCTGACAACACGCTCGGCGATGCTGCGGGCCTCGCGTTGCAGCGCACGGATGTCGCCTTGCCAATCGGCCGGAATGGCCGGCACCGCGCCGCACAAGATCCCCGACACCGCAGTGCCCAACGCCTCAAGCCCACGCTTGCGGACCGCGACCGTCGCCACCACCGGCAGGCCCAGCATCGCGGACAGTGCGGTCTCGTCAATGCGGGTACCGTCTCGCGCCGCCAGATCGACCATGTTGAGCGCAACGACCATCGGCAGGCCCAGCCGTTTCAACTCCAGCACAAAACGCAAATGGTTGCGCAAATTGGTGGCATCGACGACCGCGATGATCGCATCGATTCGGCGCTCGCCCGCAAGGCGTCCCAGCACGGCGTCGCGCGTGACGGCCTCGTCCGGCGAACGCGGCTCAAGGCTGTAGGTGCCGGGCAGGTCGATGACTTCGGCGATGCGGCCATCGGGCAGTGCCAGCCGCCCGGCCTTGCGCTCGACGGTGACGCCGGGATAGTTGCCGACCTTCTGGCGGCTGCCGGTCAGCGCATTGAACAGGCTGGTCTTGCCGGCATTGGGATTGCCGACAAGTGCGACAACCGGCGCGGCGACCGGCACCGGCATGGCATGGGGCAGCGGCGCGTTCATGCGCCCTGATCCTCGATCTGATCCGCAGTTTCGGTTTCGATCTCGATCAGCCGGGCCATTTCCAGCCGCAACGCCACCACCATGTTGCCGACGCGCACGGCCAGCGGATCGCCGCCAAAGGGCGCCCGGTGCAGCAATTCGACATCGACGCCTTCGTCAAAGCCCAGCTCGCAAAGGCGCAGCGCCGTCACTGGGTCAAGGCCCTCGCGGTCGATCGCGGTGATCAGCGCGGCCTGGCCGGGCGCCAGCGATTCAAGACTGATATAGGGCATCTGCTGCGGGGCGCTCGGCTAGGAAGTTGCGAGCGATTATCATGTAGCGCCCGGCAGCGCCAGCAATATGGCGCCAGTGCAGAACGGCTGTTCAGACCGCCGGATACCGCAGCCGGCCCAGAAAGCGCGCCGGATCCGGCAGATTGGCCGTCAACTTGCCGATGCGGGCCTTGGCCTTTTCAAAGCGCATGACGCCGTCGATGCGCCGGTCGATGAACGCCATGGTCGCGGCTGCATCCGCGCTGTCATCGTCGATCCAGAACAGCAATGTGGCGGCATAGATACCCGACAGGATCGCCCGCTTGGTGTAATGATTATAATCGGTGGCGGTGTCGCCGGCGGCGCGCCACATGGCATCGGCACTGCGCCACAGCAGCCTTGCCGACAGACCGGCATGTTGCGGCTGTGCCAGCAGCGCCAGCGCCCGGCGCGTCGCTTCGCGGTCATTTGCAGCCAGCCGGCTGGTCAGCGCCAGCTTGATGCGGTCGCGGATTTTCATGTTGTGGCCGGCGACCATGGCTTGTGTCATCACGGCATCGGTGCGCGCTGTCCAGGCATCGAGCATGGCGGCGGCATCGGACAGCGCCATGGCGGCAATATCACGGTCGATGCCAGCATCCAGCGCCGCGCCATCGCGCGCGGCATCGCTCCAGCCATCAAAGGCGATATGCGGCAGCATGGCTGCAATCAGGCGCGGGCGCAGTTCGGCAAGAGGCAGGTCATCGGTCATGCGCTCTTATAACCGCAACCCGCCGCCGCCTCCAGCGCCGCGATTGCCGCAAGCCTCAGGCAGCAGCGCACGCCACGCGGCTGCGCCGGCGCATCATAGCGCCGACCAGACCGAACCCGGCAATCAGCAGCGCCCAGCTGCCGGGCTCAGGCACGCCGGCACCGTGCGCCGTCAGCCCGGATGCCAGCGCCGCCAGCGTCTCGGCCGAAAGCGTCGGATCGATCACGGTGGTGAAGGTATGGCTGGCGTCGATGAAGCCGCCGCGGTTCGAGAACAGCGCAATGTTGCTGTGAACCACGAACTGCTGCCCGACATTCAGGGTCAGCAGCCCGCCATTGCAGGCCCTGGTGGTGAGGGTGAAGCTGGTCGGCACACCCGCCGACACGCCTTCAGCGGACGCATAGCCGAGCAGGCCGGGCGTCACACCGCAACTGCCCGGATTATAGGCCGCCAGCCCGAAAAACGGCGGTGCGCCGGGATTGATCGGAAAAGCCGCGAGATCCCATATGCCGATGAAGGCGGTGTAGCTGCTGCCGCCGGGCATGAGAGCATTGGCCGGGCTGGCGTTTTTGCCGCGATAATCGATCTGGCCCTGCAGTCGGTATTCGATGCCGGCAGGACCGCTGTAGGTGAAGGTCTGCCAGGCCTCTCCGCTACCGACGACACGTGAGTTGTCCCCCTTTGCCGACGAAAGCGCTTTCAATCGCGGCAATCCGCCCGGCCGCAGTTCGGCAGAACCAAAGCCGCGAGAGACGAGCTTGGTGCCGGCGACCAAGCCGAGCACTTCGGCTGAGACAGTGTTCATTCCCTGTCCGCCGCGCCGCGAGACTTTGACGATGGATCCGCCGGGGCACTCCTGAGACGATGGAACGCCGTTGCAGGTGCGCAGGCTGGTGTTGACCGACACGCCAAAGATCGGAGCCTGCGCCGCCGCTGTAGGTGCCGCGACCCAGACCGCGAACACCGCGCCTGCAAGTGCTGCCTGTGTCCTGTTCATCTGGCTCCCCCGACCAACTGCCCTTCGGGTGATGCTAACATCGCGTACGTGCAGGAGCGTCGGCCAGATGGCCGAGCCATGTGGCCAATCGGATATCGGCCATCTTGCGCAGGCCTTGCAAATACCCGAACATGTTTCGGGCATGCAGGGGGCAATCACCATCACCGCCAAGGACAGTTCAGACGCAGGCATGCGGCTTGCCGTCATGGCCAAGGAAGTGCGCGCCGGATCGCGGCTCAGCATCGTCGGCATGATCATCATGGCAGGCGTGCTGGTCTTCGTGCAGCACATGTTCGGTGACAAGGTCCGCCCGTCCTGGCTGCTGGCACTGTGGATCGGCAGCATGGCCGGCGTGATCTTTTATTGGGTAGCCGCCATGGTGATGTTCCACCGCCGGCAGCCGGATGACCATGACACCGTGCATTACTGGACCCGGCTGGGCGCCCATGCCCAGACCGGGCTGAATATCGGCATCGCCTGCACGCCGTGGCTGCTGATGTCGGCAGCCGACCCGCAACTGCAATCGCTGATGACCCTGCTTTATCTCTGGTATGTCGCCACCGGCATCATGACCGCCAATGCCGGCGTACCCGTGCCGGCCTGGGAGGTGATGATGCTCACCGCATCCAGCGCAGGCTTTGCCCTTTGGCAGGGCGCGCCCTATTCCGGCTGGATTGCCCTGTTCCTGGTCTTGATCGGCCTGACATTGCTGGGGCTGCGCACGTTGGTCCGATCGTCGGTGCTGGCCGCTTTCGAGGCGCAGCTCGCCAGCGCCCGGTCAGAATCGGCCATGCAGGATGCGCTTGCTCTTGTGGCCGCGCAGCGCGACGCCAAGACCCGGATGATCGCCGCCGCCAGCCATGACCTGCAACAACCGGCACAGGCCGCCAGCCTGTATTTCGAATTGGCGCTGTCGCAGCATGGGGCGGCCCGAGACGCGGCAATCGGCGGCGCCCGCGCGGCATTTTCTGCCATTGGCGGCTTGCTCGAATCCATGCTCGATTACTTGCAGCTTGATGCCGGTGCCGTGACAGCCCGGCTGGAACCAATTGCCGTCGGGCCGGTGCTTGCAGCTGCGATGCAGCAGCACCGCCCGGCTGCCGACACCGCTGGGCTGGCACTCAGGGCGTCGCCCACGACGGCAGTTGTCATGGCCGACGCGTCCCTGCTGCACCGGGCGCTCGGCAATCTGATCGCCAATGCCATCCGCCATTCCGGCGCGCGCCGGCTGCAGCTGGCCGCACGGCGGCGCGGTACCATGGTGGAGATCTGGGCCATCGACGACGGCAAGGGCGTTGCGGACGCCGATACCGCCCGCCTGTTCGATGATTTTGCCCAGGGGTCGGGCGCATCGGCCGGCTTCGGGCTGGGCCTGGCATCGGTGCGCCGCCAGCTGGCGCTGATGGGCGGCAAGGCGCAATTCGAACCGCGGTGGCGGCGCGGCGCGGCTTTCATGATAGGCCTGCCGGCAGGCGGCGCGCTCCCCCCTTTTTCCATCGCGGCCGAATAAGACATGAAGCACTGCCTGATCTGCGATGACCATCCGCTTTATGCCGCCGCGCTTGCAGCGACCGTTGCAGCACATTGGCCGGCAGTACGCATAACGGCGGCGCACGACCACGGGCAGGCCGCGATTGCCGCCTCTGCCGGACAGCCCGACCTTTGCCTGCTCGATCTTGGCATGCCGGGGGCGACCCCGCGCGTCGGCGTGGCGGCGATTCGCAAGGCGGCGCCCGCTGCGCGCATCCTGATCGTCACGGGGACGCGCGATGCCGCGCTGATGCAGGATCTGCTGGCCATGGGCGTCGCCGGCTGCCTCGCCAAGACTGCAACGCCCGCCATGGTCATCGCGGCCATCGACATGGCGCTGGCCGGCGGCACTGTGTTGCCAGACTGGCTGGGACTGCCGGAGCCCGGTCCGCCGCGCCCCAGCCTGTCACCGCGCCAGGCCGAAGTGGCGCGCCTGCTGGCTGCTGGCCGACCGAACAAGGACATTGCCCGCACGCTTGGGGTCAGCCCTTCGACGACCAAGACCCATGTGGCGCAGCTGCTTGCCATTCTGGGCGTCACCAACCGGACCGAGGCGGCTGCGCGGTTGCTGGCGCTCGGGCTGGTATAGCTTGGGAGCCGGGCTCCGGGTGCGGGCTTCGCTTGTGTCCCTGCGGGGCCTCTGCTATGCGCCCCGTTCGCTCGGGCAGGTTCGCTTGCCGGAATCAACCAACAATTGACAAGCGTCGGCGCTGTGCCAGCTCCGGCGACGTGAATGGAGAGACGGCTGCATGCAAATCGTGGTTCGCGACAACAATGTCGATCAAGCGCTGCGCGCGCTCAAGAAAAAGCTGCAGCGCGAAGGCGTTTACCGCGAAATGAAGCTGCGCCGTCATTACGAAAAGCCGAGCGAAAAGCGCGCCCGTGAAAAGGCCGCCGCCATTCGCCGTGCCCGCAAGCTCGAGCGCAAGCGCGCCGAACGCGACGGCAGCAAGTAAGACTGTTTTTGCCGGCCGGCAGCCCCGAATCGGGCGCCGGCGGCACCAGACAAGATCAGGGATACGAACATGGCAACCGGCAATGATGCGGCCCGTGCAGGCAGCGGTGCAGGCAAATGGATCGTGGCCGCGCTGGTCATCATCGGCTTCAGCCTCATGTTCGTCTGGCTCGGCACCCGTTCGCAGGTCGCATCGGTCCGCCAGCTCGACATGCAGTATCTGGCAGCCAACGCCCGCAAGCCCGGCGTCGTGTCCACGGCCTCGGGGCTGCAATATCAGGTGATTCGCACCGGCAATGGCGCCCGCCCTGCCTCCAGCGACACTGTGCTGGTGCACTACGAAGGACGCCTTGTTGACGGCACGGTATTCGATTCGTCGTACAGCCGCGGCCAGCCTGCGCAATTTCCGCTCGATCAGGTGATTCCCGGCTGGACCGAAGGCGTGCAGCTGATGCCTGTCGGTTCCAAATATCATTTCGTCGTGCCGCCGTCGCTTGGCTATGGCGCACAGGGCGCGGGCGGGGTCATACCGCCCGGCGCGGTGCTGGAATTCGACATCGAATTGCTGGCCGTCCGCCCGGCCAGCTGAGCGTTGGCACGGGCTGCTCACGGCAGCCGGCAATCGATGGGAACGAAGAAGCCCTATTCTGCGCTCTGGACAGGGCCGCACATGGGGCGCCCATCGGGCATCAGGCGCGGTGTCATGCTGCCCTCACGCCGCCGCTCCCACATCAGATATTGGCACCCGGTAGCAGGGTCGCGCCACACGCGGACCTCCTCCCCGCCGTTCCGGCTGCCCCGAATCTTGCCTTCAAGTGTGGTGGCCTTGATCGGTTCGGATCGAAATGGCGATCCTTTATCGTCGCAGCCCACAAGCATCACCGCAATTGGCAAGCAAAGAATCAGTGTCGTCCGCAGCATTGTCCGTGCCCCTGTCTTGCGTTTCAGTCGCGCAGGCCGATGAACCAGCGGTCGCTGCGCAGCGCCTTGAACCAGCTGACCGGGTTGAGATATTCGGTCGAGCCATCCAGGCTGAAAGTCGTGAATTCGGCGCGGCCGACCACATTTTCCAGCGGCAACAGACCCAGCCCGCCGACTTCGGCGGGAAAGCGGCTGTCTTCGCTGTTGTCGCGGTTGTCGCCCATCAGGAACACCCGGCCTTCGGGCACGATAACCGGCTCAGTATTGTCCTGCGGCAGGTTGGCCAGGTCCAGCGTCACATAGCTGGCACCGCCCGGCAGCGTTTCGCGATAGGTCGGGTAACGGCACACCGCTTCACCGACGGCATTGACGGCCCGGTACTGGGAGTCGACGATGGTCATGCAGTCGCTATTGGGAGATACCTTCACTTCGGTGTCGGCAACGCGCACGCGGGGCACGGCCACGCCGTTGAGCCACAGCTGGCCGTCCTTCATCTGCACCGTGTCACCGGGCAGGCCGATGACGCGCTTGATCCAGTCATCCTTGGCGATGGGTGATTTTATGACCGCGATATCGCCGCGTGCCGGCAGGCTGCCAAACAAACGCCCCGACATTTCGGGCAGCACATTGAGCGACGGCGACAGATAGGAATAGCCATAGGGGTATTTGGTGACGATCAGCCGGTCGCCGATCAGCAGCGTCGGCAGCATGGACGCCGACGGAATGTAAAACGGCTTGGCAACCGCCGAATGCACGCCCAGCACGGCCAATGCCAGCAGGCCCAATTGCCACGCTTCATGCGCCCAATTGGTCGGCTTCTTGGTCGCCTTCATCACAGCCTCGGTCATAGGGGACTCGCAGTTATCAGCACGATGGCCTGCGCCCATGGATGATCATCCGTGATCGTCAGGTGAATGGCAGCCTTATGCCCTGCCGGCGTCAGTTCCGCCAGCCTGTCACGCGCCCCGCCCGTCAGCGCCAGCGTCGGCTGGCCGCTCGGCAGGTTGACGACGCCCATGTCCTTCATGAACACGCCGCGCCGAAACCCCGTGCCCAGCGCCTTGGAACAGGCCTCTTTGGCGGCAAAGCGCTTGGCATAGGTGGCGGTGCGGGTCATCAGCCGGCGGTCGGCCTTGGCCTTTTCGGTTTCGGTGAACACCCGGTCCAGAAAGCGCGCGCCAAAACGGTCGATGCTGTTCTGGATACGGTCGATGTTGCACAGGTCCGAGCCAAGCCCGATGACGACAAGGCCAGCCGGCACGATCACGCCGCCCGGCCCAAGTCCATCAGGCCGCGCATGCGCCGGATGGCGGCATCCAGCCCGGTGAACACCGCCTCGCCGATCAGGAAATGCCCGATGTTCAATTCGGCGAGCGCCGCGATACGGGCCACAGGCAGGACATTGTCATAGGTCAGCCCGTGGCCGGCATGAATTTCCAGCCCCATGGCAGCGCCCAGCGCCACGGCGCGTTCCAGCCGCTCCAGTTCGGCGGCAACGGCGTCGCCAGTCGCATGCGCATAGGGTCCGGTGTGCAGTTCCACCACCGGCGCACCCAGCCGGGCAGCGGCCTCCAACTGGCGTTCTTCGGGCGCAATGAACAAGCTGACGCGCATCCCGGCATCGACCAGCCGGGCAACAATCGGCGCCAGCGTGTTGTGCTGTCCGGCAGCGTCCAATCCGCCTTCGGTGGTGCGTTCGGCCCGGCGTTCCGGCACGATACAGGCGGCATGCGGCCGGTGGCGCAGCGCGATGCCGAGCATTTCGTCGGTCGCGGCCATTTCCAGGTTGATCGGCAGCGCCACGCCGATGCTCAACCGGTCGAGATCGGCATCGGTGATATGGCGCCGGTCCTCGCGCAGATGCACGGTGATGCCGTCCGCGCCGGCCGCCGCAGCCACTTCGGCAGCACGCAGCGGATCGGGATGCAGCCCGCCGCGCGCGTTGCGGATGGTGGCGACATGGTCGATGTTCACGCCAAGCCGGAGATGAGACGTCATATATCAAACTCGCAGGCTGCGTTGCTGAGCAGTTCATACGACAGGCCGCTGCCCATCCAGACTTCACCGAAATCGGTTTCGGCGCGGTTGGTCGCGGCGATCACGACGATATTGCGGTCGGGCAGGATGAAATTGCGGACCTGCACGCCGCCGATCTGGCCGCGCCGCTCGACAATGCGAACGGCATCCTTGCAGCCTCGCAGCGGCACCGAAAACACCCACCCGCCCAGCGCGGCAAAGCCCAGTTTCGGCTGGCCATCCCACATTTGCGCGCGCGCTGCGGCCGGCAGCAGCTTGCCGTCGATCAGCGCCTGATCGAACCGCCACAAGTCGGCCAGCGTGCCGGTAAGGCTGGCGGCACCGGCATAGGCGGCCACGCTGACCGCCGGCTCCGGCTTGCCATCCACAAAGCCTTGGCGCGCCGGGCCGGCAACAGCCAGCGAGCGGGCGCCGACAGGCCCAGCGATACGAGTGGCAACCAGCCGCGCCAGCGGCTGGTGCGTCACCGCCTCCAGCAGCCGCCCGGCGACGATGTAATCGCAATTGTTATAATCGAAACTGGCGCCCGGCGCGTCGCGCACCGGCCCGGCACAGACGCCGGTCAGGGGATCGAGCTGGCCCTTGAAACTCGGCGTGAAGGTCGCCGGGTCCGCATCCGGGTTGGGCAGGCCGGATTCGTGACGCAGCAACTGCCGCACGGCAATCTTGCTGCCGGTCGGCCCCTTGAAACCGGGCAGATAGCGGGTGACCGGCGCATCGAGCGCGATCCGCCCCGCCGCCACTTCCTGCATGGTGATGGCGGCGACGATCTGCTTGGTCACCGAAGCGAACCGCCAGATATCGCCGGGACGGAAATCCGATGGCTGGCGCGCACGCAAGCTGGTTCCGGGCACGGCTGTTCCAAAGCCGTGATCGAGCACGACCTTGCCGCCGGTCGCCACCAGGATTTCGCCCTGAAACCCTTGGCTCTGCGCCAACGCCGCGACGCGCCCGGCCGGTGATGCTTCGGGCACAATCGCAATCATGGCCAGTGCCAGCGCCGCGATCATGCCGCGCGGCTGCCTGGCTTCACCGCAGGGATGGCGGCGAGCGCCGATGGCAGCGCATCTGCGGGGTAGCTGGGCACATCCAGCCGGATCAGCGGTGTGAACGGCACGCCAAGATCAGCCGTGCCGTTCGAACGGTCCACCAGCGAAGCGGCATGGACGACAATACCGCCGGCAGCGGTGATGGCGGCAATCGCCTCGCGGCTGGACAGCCCGGTGGTGACGACATCTTCCATCATCAGCACGCGCGTGCCGGGTTCGAGCCGAAACCCCCGCCGCAGCTCGAAGGTTCCGGTGGGCCGTTCGACGAACATCGATTGCACGCCCAGCGCCCGCGCCAGCTCGTAACCGCAGATCAGCCCGCCCATCGCCGGCGCGATCACGGCGGCAATATCAAGGCCCGCGGGCAGCTTTGTGGCCAGCGCGCCGCACAGCCGGGCGGCGCGCGCCGGATCCATCAGCACCCGGGCACATTGCAGATATCGCGGCGAGCGCAGCCCCGAGGACAGAATGAAGTGCCCTTCGAGCAGGGCATCGGCGCTGCGGAATTCAGCGAGGATATCGTCATCGTTCATATGTCCGGACTAGCAGAGCCAGCGCCGCCCGCAACTGCGTCAGGGCGCCACTTCGGTAAAATCATGTTGGCTCGCGCCAGCCGCGCAGGCGCTCGGGCTGTTCTGCTGGCGTCAGCCGCGCAGGCGCTCGACGCTGACCACCGCCTTTACCTGGCGCAGGGCGGCGATGATGCCGGTCAGGTGGCGGACATCCTCGACCTCGATGTCGATGACGTCGGTGTGGAATTCGCGGTCGCGGTGCTTGAGGCTCAGGTTGACGATATTGGCATTGTTCGCCGCGAGGCTGGCGGCCAGGCTGGCCAGTGCGCCCGGCTGGTTGTGGACGACAATCGCCAGCCGCGCCGCAGCACCGGCAGTTTCCGGGCCCCAGCTGACTTCCAGCCATTCGCCTTTTTCATCGGCAAGGGACGCGCAATCGATGGTGTGCACGACGATAGGACCATCAGGATGCCGCACACCGACGATGCGGTCGCCCGGGATCGGCCGGCATTCGCCCAGCTCAAACGCAACGCCCGGTGTCAGACCGTGGATCGACAGGGCCGTGGCCGCAGCCTTGCCACGCGTTTTCTTCGGTTTCTGCGCCGCGCCAGACCCCGGCACCAGGGCATCGGCGACCTGCGAGTCTGAAATGATGTTGCGGGCCATTGCGGTGTACAGTGCTGCCCGGTCGTGCAGCTTGAGCCGACCCAGCGCCGGGCCGACAATCTCGTCATTCAGCACGATACCAAGATGATCCGCCAATGCATCCAGCAGCTTTTCGCCCATGGCGAGGCTTTCCTCGCGGCTTTTCAGACGGACATGGCGGCGCACCGCCGCGCGCGCCTTGGCGCTGGCGACAAAGCCTTCCCAGGCCGGGTCGGGGGCCTTGGTCTTTGATCGCAGGATCTCGACCTGGTCGCCATTGACCAGCCGGGTGCGCAGCGGCACCACCCGGCCATTGACCTTGGCGCCGACACAGGTGTCGCCCAGATCGGAATGCACGGCATAGGCAAAATCCACCGGCGTCGAACCGCGCGGCAGCTGATAAAGCGCGCCCTTGGGCGTGAACACGAACACCTGGTCCTGAAACATCGCCATGCGGGCGTTTTCGAGCAGTTCTTCGGGGCTGGCGGCATCCTGCAGCACTTCGAGCAGATCATCCAGCCACGGATAGGCCTCGCGCGCACCGGCCCCCTCGCCGCCCTGCTTGTAGGCCCAATGGGCGGCCAGCCCGAACTCGGCCTCCTCGTGCATGCGCGCCGTGCGGATCTGCACTTCGATGCGGCTGTTCTCGGCGTGCATCACCGTTGTGTGCAGTGACCGATAGCCATTGCGCTTGGGCGTCGACAAAAAGTCCTTGAAACGGCCAGGCACCATCGGCCATCGGCCATGGACGATACCCAGCGCGCGATAACATTCCGCATCATCATCCACGACGATGCGAAACGCCATGACGTCGGACAATTGCTCGAAACCCAGCTGACGGCCCTGCATCTTGCGCCAGATCGAAAACGGGCGCTTTTCGCGGCCCTGCACCTCGGCGAGCACGCCCTTGGCCGACAGCAAGGTTTCAAGGGTGCGCGCGATTCGGTGCACGACGTCCTTGTCGCCGGTGCGCAGTTTCTCCAGCCGCAGCGCAATCAGCCGGTGCGCGTCCGGCTCCAGCTCGCGAAATGCCAGCTCCTGCAACTCGTCCATGAAGCCGTACATGCCGATTCGCTCGGCCAGCGGCGCATAGATGTCCATCGTTTCACGGGCGATGCGGCGGCGCTTGTTCTCGGACTTGATGAAATGCAGCGTGCGCATGTTGTGCAGACGGTCCGCCAGCTTGACCAGCAGCACACGGATATCGTTGGACATCGCGAGCAGGAATTTGCGCAGGTTCTCGGCCTGGCGCTCGCTTTCGGTCTGCGCCTCGATCCGCGACAGCTTGGTGACACCGTCGACCAACCGGGCCACCCGAGGCCCGAACAGCCGCTCTATCTCCTCCACGGTGGCCACCGTGTCCTCGATGGTGTCGTGCAGGATGGCCGTGGCGATCGTCTCGTCATCGAGCTTCAGGTCGGTGAGGATACCCGCCACTTCGATGGGATGGCTGAAATAGGGGTCGCCGCTGGCGCGCAGTTGCGAGCCATGTGCCTTTACGGAAAACACATAGGCGCGGTTGAGAAGATCCTCATCCGCATCGGGGTCATAGGCCTTGACCCGTTCGACAAGTTCATACTGGCGCAGCATTCCTGGCAATGTGCGGGGGAATGGCGGGGGGTTCAAGCGGTAAGGGGCCGGGTGCGGCAAGAAAGAAAAAGCCCGGGCAAAGCCCGGGCTAACGTCAGACGAGTTCACCGCGCCAGAGCGCACGGCGCCCCGCTGGCCGACCGTTCACCGGGTCCGCATCCAGCGCTGCGCGCTGGACGCAGTCCGGCTCACTCGTAATCTGGCCCCATGTTCTGGTTGCGCGGCGGCTGGGCAGCCGTGATGCGCAGCGCTTCGGCCGATGCCGACAGCGAGCCGATGACATCGGGTGTGTCATCGTCGTCGGCCTGGACCTTCTGCATCGACAGGACGATCGCTTCCTTGAGACCATCCGGGCGAACGGTTTCCTCGGCGATTTCGCGCAGGGCAACAACGGGATTTTTATCCCGGTCACGGTCGATGGTTATTTCGGCACCGGCAGAAATGGCGCGAGCACGATTGGCGGCAAACAGAACGAGGTCGAAACGGTTGGAAACCTTGTCGACGCAATCCTCAACGGTAACGCGCGCCATGGGACGAAAACTCCGGCTTTTTCGGGAAAGAAGCCTCCTGACGGCTGAACGGGCAAGAGTCAAGAAATTAGGGTCATGGACTCGCTCCGAAGCGTGGTCAAAACTTGACTCAAGCGCCGCAATGCCCTAGCCGCGCCCCCTTCGCATCTGGCCCCGCACCCCGGTGAAGCGGTGGCCGCAGCACGCAACAGGCATGTTGGGCGAGACCGGGACATTCGTTGTCGCAGATATAGCAAAGAGAATTTTCATGACCAAGCGCACCAGTGCCAAGTACAAACTCGATCGCCGCCTCGGAGAGAATATCTGGGGCCGCCCCAAATCGCCCGTCAACAAGCGCGAATATGGTCCCGGCCAGCACGGCCAGCGCCGCAAGAGCAAGGTTTCGGACTTCGGCATCCAGCTGAAGGCCAAGCAGAAGCTCAAGGGCTATTACGGCGATGTGACCGAAAAGCAGTTCCGCAAGGTCTATGCCGAAGCCGTCCGCATGAAGGGCGATACCTCGCAGAACCTGATCGGCCTGCTCGAACAGCGCCTCGACATGGTGATCTACCGCGCCAAATATGCGCCGACGATCTTTGCTGCCCGCCAGATCGTCAACCATGGTCACATTCTGGTCAACGGCCGCCGCTGCAACATCGCCTCGGCTCGCGTATCGCCCGGCGACGTCATCGAACTGGGCAGCCGCGCCAAGGAAATGGCACTCGTGCTCGAAGCGCAGGGCCTGGCCGAGCGTGACGTGCCGGAATATGTGTCCGTCGAAGGTCCCAAGGCCACGTATGTCCGCATCCCCACGCTGGACGAAGTGCCCTATGCCGTGAAGATGGAACCGAACCTCGTCGTCGAATTCTACTCGCGTTAAGCCGAGCGGCGGGTTTCCCGCCAACTGGCAGCCAGAGGGGCGCGGGTTCAGGCTCGCGCCCCTTTTGCGTGTTGTACGCAGCAAGTTGCCGCTTCCGGCTGCTGTCGCAGTCCACGCCATCGCCGCCGCCTTTACCGACACCGACACCTGCGCTTGCGCGACGTTGCACTCGCTGCTACGCATGTTTTCAACGGCGGGTATCCCGCTGCCATTTCCGGCATTTTCGCGCTGCAGCCGATAGATCGGCCCTGCGTTTGGCGAATGCCGCCGGAAAGACTGGGTCAGGCTTGGTCGAGCCTGGGCTGCACATGAAGGGACCGGATGTTGTTGACCTATAGCCAGAACGGGGCCCCGCGCGATTCGCGCCGCCCTTGCTGGCCGGCATCGGACATCAAGGCCCACACCTGCCTCATTTCCATCCCTATTCCCTCGGCCAGAGGCGCGACCGCGTCCGGCCATCTTGATTCGCGCCCCCACGCCCATGCATTTGCCGGCGCAGCGGGCGTCATGGAGCATTTCAATGTCACAACGCATGCTGATCGATGCCCGCCACCCAGAAGAAACCCGGGTTGCAGTGGTGGGTGGCCAACGAATCGAGGAATTTGACTTCGAAGCTGCTGATAAAAAGCAGCTCAAGGGCAACATCTATCTCGCCAAGGTCACCCGCGTCGAACCGTCCTTGCAGGCGGCCTTTGTCGAATATGGCGGCAACCGCCATGGCTTTCTGGCCTTCAGCGAAATCCACCCGGATTATTACCAGATCCCGCGCGAAGACCGCGAAGCATTGCTGCGCGAAGAGGCCGAGCTTGCGGCCGATGACCATCATCATGACGCCGACGAGGAAAACGAGTCCGATGACGTGCTCGAAACCGGCGGCCACCATGACGAGCCGACCGACGCGCTGCGCCGCAAGCGCCAGTCCCTGCGCCGCCGCTACAAGATACAGGAAGTCATCCGCCGCCGCCAGGTGCTGCTGATCCAGGTCGTCAAGGAAGAGCGCGGCTCGAAGGGCGCAGCGCTGACCACCTATCTGAGCCTTGCCGGCCGATATTGCGTGCTGATGCCCAACACCGCGCATGGCGGCGGCATTTCGCGCAAGATCTCCAACCCGGCCGACCGCAAGCGTCTCAAGACCATCATGGCCGATCTGCAACTGCCCCAGGGCATGGGCGCCATCGTGCGCACCGCCGGCCTCAAGCGTTCGTCCGAGGAAATTCGCCGCGATTTCGATTATCTTACCCGGCTGTGGGACGAGATCCGCGAACGCACTTTGACCAGCCAGGCGCCGGCGCTGATCCATCAGGACAGCGACCTCATCAAACGGGCAATCCGCGATATCTACAACCGCGAGATCGAACAGGTGCTGGTCGAGGGCGAAGAAGGCTTTGCAGCGGCCCATCGCTTCATGTCGATGCTGATGCCCGGCCATGCGGCCAAGGTTGTCGAATATGCCGACAATGTGCCGCTGTTCCAGCGTTTCGGTGTCGAATCGCAGCTTGAGGGCATGTACCAGCCGGTCGTGCAGCTGAAATCGGGCGGTTACATCGTCATCAACCCGACCGAAGCCCTTGTCGCGATCGACATCAACTCCGGGCGGTCGACGCGCGAATATGGCATCGAGGAAACCGCCACCAAGACCAACCTCGAAGCCGCCGAGGAAATCGGTCGCCAGTTGCGCCTGCGGGACATGGCCGGACTGGTCGTCATCGATTTCATCGACATGGAAAACTCGTCGAACACCCGCAAGGTGGAAAAGGCGATGAAGGAAGCGCTGAAGAACGACCGCGCCCGCGTCCAGATCGGCCGCATCTCCAGCTTTGGCCTCATGGAAATGAGCCGGCAGCGCCTGCGCACCGGCATCCTCGAAGCCTCGACCCACATCTGCCCGATGTGCGAGGGCACCGGCATGGTGCGGTCGGTCTCGTCTGCTGCGCTTGCCGCCCTGCGCGCGCTCGAGGCCGAGGCCCTGCGTGGCCGCGCCAGCGAGTTCGTGCTGCGCGCCGGTGAGGAAGTCGCCGTTTACATCCTCAACCGCAAGCGCATCGAACTGGCCGAACTCGAAGAGCTTTACGGCGTCACCATCGTCACGCGCCCCGAAGATTCGCTGATCGGTCCGAATTTCGAGATCGACGCCGGTGGCCCGCCGCCGACCCGCAAGGTCGAGATGAAGACCCTGCCCGCCATTGTGCGCGTCGAGGATGCCGACGAATATGTCGAAACCGACGGCGATGACGAGGATGACGGCGGTGATCAGGCCGGCGAAAGCCGTGATCGCGGTGATGCGCGCGGCGGCAAGCGCCGCCGCCGCCGCACCGGTCGTGGCCGCAAGGACGAGGGCGCGCCCGAGGATAATGCCGCCGAAGCAGACACTTCAGCAGACACAGGCGCCGAGCAGGCCGACGCCGGCGATGTCGCTGATGGCGATGACGACCACGATGATGGTGAAACAGCCGGCGAGCACGCCGATGGTGATGCCGGCCAGCGTCGCAAGCGCCGTCGCCGTGGCCGCCGCGGCCGCCGTGGCGTCGAACGCACTGGTGAGGCAGGCACAGAAGCCGGCCACGACGCTGGTGGCGACGCCGACGCGCCGCCTGCAGCATCACCGACCGACGCGGATGCACCCGCAGCCAAGCCGGCGCGTAGCCGCCGTGGCCGCAAGCCGGCAGCCGCCGCAGCGGACGAAGCCGCGCCAACTGCTGCCGTGATCACGCAAGCGCCGCCGGTAGCGCCGGCGCCCGCCGAAGTCGAAGCCGCACCGGCCAAGGCATCGCGCCGCCGCAAGGCCGCGCCCAAGGCCGAAGCGGCCGCCCCGGTTGCAGAAGCCGAAACGCCGGCAGCAGCACCGGAAATAGCTGCACCGGCACCTGTTGCCGAAGCGGCACCCAAGCCGCGCCGCAGCCGCAAGAAGGCCGAAGCGGCGCCCGCCGACGCCGAGCCGGGCGAAATCGCCGAAGCGACAACGGAGCTGGCCGCAGACGCAGCTCAAGCGGCGCCGTCGGGCACGGCCAAAAAGGGCTGGTGGCAGCGCACGTTCGGCTGACACCCGGCGCCAAAGCATGAAGGGGCGCTGTTCCGGACCGGGACAGCGCCCCTTTTTCTGTTCCGGGCGGCGGTCGATTCCGGTCAGCATTCGGTGCGCAACGGACATGGCTGCTTGCCACCTGCGGCTTTGCCCAGCCGCATCGGCGTAAATTCTCTAGGCCGCGCCAAAGAAAGCGTTCGCTGCAAGCCGGCGCGCTGCGGCCTATGTCCACGACATGGAAACCGTCCCTCATTCTCTTGGCTGCGTAGTGCTCGTCGGTGCCGGCCCCGGCGCTGCCGATCTGTTGACGCTGCGCGCCGCACGCGCCATCGCGGCGGCTGATGTCATCGTGCATGATGGTCTTGTTGGCGCCGATGTCATGGCGATGGTGCCCGCCGGCGCCCGGCTGGTCGATGTGTCCAAGCGCCGGGCGCGCCACACCCTGCCGCAAGAGGATATCGGGCGGCTGCTGGTGCGCGAAGCGCTGGCCGGCCATATCGTCGTCCGGCTGAAAGGCGGCGATCCGTTCATTTTCGGGCGCGGCGGCGAGGAAGTCGAGGCCTGCCAAGCCGCCGGCGTCCCGGTCGAAGTCATCCCAGGCGTGTCGTCGGCACTGGGTGCGGCGGCAGCGGCACACATGCCGCTGACCCACCGCGACCATGCCTCGATGGTCAGTTTTGTGGCCGGCGAATGCCGCAGCCTGTCACAGCAGGATTGGGCCGGGCTGGCTGGCAAGGGCCGCACCCTGGTCATCTATATGGGCGTGTCGGGCGCTGCGCAGATCGCCGAGAAACTGATGGCCGATGGCCTGGCCCCCGATACGCCGGTCGCCGTCATCGAACGCGCCACATTGCCGACAATGCGCGTGTTGCGGTCGCTGCTTGCCGACCTGCCGGGGCTGGTGTCTCGTGAGGCCGTGGTCTCGCCCGCCCTCATCATCGTTGGCGACGTCGCCGCACTCGGCCTCACGCCGCACATCCAACAAAAGGCCCTGCCATGCCCCGCATATTGACTGGAAACCGCCTCGAAACCGGCGATGTGCTGTGGTGGAACGGCAGCGACTGGAGCCTGCACCTGCGTGATGCTGTCGCCTTTGGCGAAAAAGGTAGTGCCAACGGCGACGAAGGTGACGCCCTTGTCGCGCGCCTTGTGGCTGCCGAGCGCATCAATGATGTCACGCTGATCGATGCCGACCCCGCCCCTGACGGCTGGCGCCCACGCAGCACCCGCGAGCGGGTCCGCGCCATCGGCCCCAGCGTGCGCCCTGATTTTGCCCTGCCCAGCCTGCCCGTGGATAGTATCTGATGTATCGCTATGACGAATTCGACCAGGCCATTGTCGACGCCCGCGTCGCGGAATTCCGCGAGCAGGTCGGTCGCCGGCTACGCAACGAAATCACCGAGGATGAATTCAAGCCGCTGCGGCTGATGAACGGGCTGTATCTGCAATTGCACGCCTATATGCTGCGCGTCGCCATTCCTTATGGCACGCTGTCTGGCGCGCAGATGCGGATGCTGGCGCACATCGCGCGCAAATATGACCGCGACTACGGCCATTTCACCACGCGCCAGAACATCCAGTACAACTGGATAAAGCTCGAACAGACCCCCGACCTGCTCGCCGACCTGGCCAGCGTCGAAATGCACGCCTTCCAGACCAGCGGCAACTGCATCCGCAACATCAGTTCCGACCAGTTTGCCGGCGCCGCCGCCGATGAAGTCGCCGATCCGCGCCCCTATGCGGAGCTGCTGCGCCAATGGTCGACGCTGCACCCGGAATTTTCCTTCCTGCCCCGCAAGTTCAAGATTGCAGTCACTGCCAGCGACACCGACCGCGCGGCGCTGCAACTGCACGACATCGGCTTGCAATTGCGGCGCAACAATACCGGCGAGATGGGCTTTCGCGTCCATGTCGGCGGCGGCATGGGGCGCACACCCATGTTGGCGCATGTCATCCGCGACTGGCTGCCGATGGCGGATTACCTGTCGTACATGGAGGCGATCCTGCGGGTGTATAACCGCCATGGCCGGCGCGACAACATCTACAAGGCGCGCATCAAGATCCTGGTGCACGAGCTTGGCGCCGCCGAATTCACAGCCCAGGTCGAAGCCGAATGGGCGGCGATGAAGCCGCTGGGCCTGGATGCGCCCCAAGCTGAGCTTGACCGTATCATCGCCCAGTTCGGCGGCCCGGATTATGACACGGCGGCGCCGGACAGCATCGATGTGTCCGACCCGGATTTTGCCTTGTGGGTGGACCAGAACGTCCACGCCCACAAACAGCCGGGCTATGCCATCGCCACCATCAGCCTGAAGCCCAAGCGCGGCATTCCCGGCGACGCCTCATCGGCGCAGATGGACCTGATCGCCGATCTGGCACAGCGCTATGCCAATGACGAAATCCGCGTCACGCACAGCCAGAACCTGGTGCTTGCCGATGTCCGCAAGGCCGATCTGTATGCACTGTGGCAGGCACTGGACGGCGCCGGGCTGGCGACAGCCAACCTTGATCTGGTCACCGATATCATTGCCTGCCCCGGCCTTGATTACTGCACGCTCGCCAATGCGCGCTCGATCCCGATCGCTCAGAAGATCGCTGCGATGTTCGAAAACGATATCAAGGAGCAGCGCGATATCGGCGAGTTGAAGATCAAGGTGTCAGGCTGCATCAACGGCTGCGGCCATCACCATGCCGGGCATATCGGTATCCTCGGCGTCGATAAAAAGGGCGAGGAAGCCTATCAATTGCTGCTTGGCGGATCAGGCGCCGAAGATGCCTCGCTGGCGAAGATCCTTGGTCCGGGGCTGGACGAAACCGGCATCGTGGACGCCGTCGCCAAGGTCATCGACCGCTATCGCGCCGTGCGCGCCGGGCCGTCCGAACGTTTTCTCGATACCTATCGCCGGCTCGGCGCCGCACCCTTCAAGGAGGCCGTATATGGCTGATGCAAATTTGCGCCTGCGCACCGATGACGTCGTGGCCGATGCACCGGTGCCGCTGGCCGAATTCCTAGCCGGCGCCAATACCGCTGCTGTCCGGCTGGAGCCTGGCGACGATGCGCGCGTGCTGGTCCCGCATCTTGCCCGGCTGGCGCTGGTCGAGATCGGCTTTCCCAAGTTTCGCGATGGGCGCGGCTATTCGGCGGCGCGTATCCTGCGCGAGGCAGGTTATGCCGGCGAAATTCGCGCGCAGGGCGATGTGCTGGTCGATCAGATCGGCTTCATGGTCCGCGTTGGCTTCGACAGCTTTGCGCCCGTCAAACCACTTGATCCGGCGGTCACGAAACTGACGCGCGAACGCTATTCCAATGTCTATATGAAGGCCGCTGATGGCCGGCCACCGATCTGGGCGCTGCGCCATGGCTGAGGCGGCGCGCCAGATCGATGTCATCGACACGGCGCCTGCATTCACCGCCGATCATGTGGCGCACCTGACTGCGCATTATGCCGGCATGGATACCGCTGCCATGCTCGCGCAATTGCTTGGCGGTACTCTGAAAGGCCAGGTTGCGGTCGTCTCGTCCTTCGGTGCCGAATCGGCGGCGCTGCTCGATCTGGTGGCGGCGGTGGACCGCGATGTGCCGGTGATCTTCGTCAACACCCAGAAGATGTTCGGCGAAACGCTTGCGTATCGCGACATGCTGGCCGAGCGGCTCGGCCTGAATGACCTGCGCGTGTTCCGCCCTGACCCGCGCCTGATAGCGGCGCGCGACCAGACGTCCTTGCGCTGGAGCTACGACCCCGATGGCTGCTGCGCATTGCGCAAGGTCGAGCCGCTGGGCCGGGCGTTGGCGCCATTTTCAGCCTGGATTTCAGGCCGCAAGGGCTTTCAGGCTGGCCGCACCACCCTGCCGCGTTTCGAAATCGATGCCGGACGCCTGAAGATCAACCCGCTCGCCGACTGGGACCCTGCACGAATCGAAGCGTACATGACGGCCCGCGATCTGCCGCGCCATCCGCTGCTGGCGCAGGGCTATCCGTCCATCGGCTGCATGCCCTGCACCAGCCAGGTCCAGCCCGGCGAAGACCCACGCTCAGGCCGCTGGCGCGGCTGGGACAAGACCGAATGCGGGATTCACGACCCGGTGTTCTGAATCAGCCGACCAAAACCGTGAAGCAGCCCAGCACGATTGCCCCGCCATGAGCAGTCATGTCGCCGATGCGCGCCGCCGGCATGCCGCCGACGATGACCGTGAACGATCCCAGAGCGATCGTGTCCGGCGGGCCGACGCACACCGCCATGTCGCCGACGCGCGCCTGGGGCAGCATGCCGGTCAGCACCGTGAAACAGCCCAGCGCAATCGGCCCGCCGACATGCGGAATGATGCCGGTGACCATCGGGCAGACGTGCATGTCGGTGATGCGGGCGGCAGGCGGTCCGGGCATGGTCAGCCTTTCTTGATGTTGCGTTCGTACGCGGCGCGGAACTGGCGGGCGAACAGGTCAAGATATGCCGCTTCGCTTTCGGCGGCCATGGCGCGAAATTCGGTCTCGAACGCCCGCCACAGCGCGGCTTCCTTGGCGCCGGGGAGCAAGCCGCCTTTCGCTTGCGCGCGGGCGCGGATCGAATCGGGGGCAAATCGCTGGACGGTCGCCGCCAAGGCTTCCTGCATGGCCGCCAGCATGGCCACTTCATGCGCCTGTAGATCCTCGAACGCGCCCTGCACGGCTTGCGGCCCGGTCAGGAAGCCGGCGTCGGGTTCCCCTACCAGCTGGCGCACAGCCTGTTCGGGGGACCGCGTCCATTTCAGCGGGTTGTTGCCCTTGGCCTGAAAGCTGGTGACCTGCGCGCCGACGCCGAACTGGTGGCGAATGCGCGCGCGGGCATCAAGGAGGCGGATGAGGCCATCGGCGGTCTGGCGCAGCAGGCGACCGGCCGATTCGAGCACAGCAGCGGCGGACACGTCGCCGACATCCTTGGGTTTCAGCCCGGCAGCGGCGAGGAATTGCGCATAGGCCTCACCGCCATCGCCAGATACAGAGGGTGCAGCAGTTGGCGCCGAAGCATTCGCAGCCGGCGGAGGCATGGCCGGCGGCGGCGCAGCCGCAGTGGTCGCGGCAGTGGCGAAATCAATAGCATCAAAGGCGTGCAGTTTCGCCCAGGGGTTGTCGGCAGCGGTCGCCGCCGGTGCCGGGGCGGCGGGCGGCGTCGCGAAGGGGGCGCCAGGCGCAGCAGCGGACCCGCCGCCAAGGCCGAAAGGATCAGCCGCCGGCGGGCTGCTTTGCGGCGCGCCGAAAGAACTGGCGGCAGGCGCTGGACCGGACAGGCCAAAGGGGTCGGCAGCAGGAGAAGGGCTTGCGGGGGGCCGCGCTGGCGGCGGCGACAGGCCGAACGGGTCCGGCGCTGGCGCAACTGTTGGCGCTGACGACAGGCCGAATGGGTCGGCCGCCGCTGGCGGGGGCGGCGCAAAATTGGCCATCAGCGGATCGGCACCGGACTGGAACAGCGGTTTGGGCGCCTCCTTGCCGAAACGCGATGTGTCGGCGGCGCGGCTGGCGCCGCTGCCAGCCGCCGCCAGCCAGTCGAGCCCGCCGCCGGCCGTGGCAAACGGCGAGGCCCCGCCGCCGGCCGCAGCACCTGCGGCGCCGCTCAAGCTGACGCGCACTTCATAGCCGCCGATAGTGACGAGATCGCCGTGGCGCAGCACATACGGGCCGGCAAGGCGCGCGCCGCCGCCATTGACGAACGTGCCGTTGGTGCTGCGATCGGTCAGCACATACTGGCCATCGACGAAATCGACCTCGGCGTGCAGCGAGGACACGAAATTGCGGGGGTCGGGCAGAGTCCAGTCGGCATGAGCAGCGCGGCCGATGACAAGGCCGTGTTCGCTCAGCACCATGGTGCAAGGGTCGCCCGATGCCAGGCTTGAAACATTCTCGATGGTCAGCGTGCAACTCATGGTCGGTCCTAGGTCCGGTCTTGCGCCGCAAGCTGTTCAGCGGTGTCGAGGGCACGGGCCAGACGCTCGGCAAACCGGGGGGCATCGTCGTTGAGGGTCGCCAGCATGACGGCGCCGGCCACGGCCTGGCCGAAATTGCCAGCCGCGGGCTGCACACCCTGCTCCTGAGTGGGCGGCGCCAGGCTGCCGCCAGACAGGAACACCGCCAGGCAGGCGGCACCCTCGGCCGTGGCAAAGCTGGCGGCCTCGCCGGCCTGATAGGCAAGGCGGCGATTGGCATCGGACGGCTCGGCAAGCCAACGCGACACGGCCTTGCGCGCAGCCAGACGGCGCGCGCTGGTGACATTGTCCATGGCGGCCAGGCAGCCAGCCGCCCATGCGATGGCATCAAGCCGGGGCAGGCAATGCGCTATGAACCGCGTCGCCTGATGGATGTCGCGCTGCCGCAGCACGGAAAATGCCTCCTGCGGCGGCGCTTCGGTCAGGCCGTCCAGTTCGACAAGCCCATCGAAAATGGCTGCAAGTTGCCCGGCGCGGGTCCATTTGACGCGCGGCCAGGGGCGGGATGGGGCAATGCTGGCCATCAGTTGATCATCACCATGGCGCCCTTCACAATGTGAATGGCGCTGGCTTCCTGCTTCATCATCAGGCCCTTGGATTCGTACATCATCTGGGCTTCGACCTTGATCATCATGCCCTTGATGGTGACCCCCATCTGGTCGATCTTGATCGAGCTCTGGCCGACCTTGAACTCGATGCTCTGCATCGCTTCGGTCTCCTCCTTGCCGAGGTCGAGCTTGATGGTGCGGTTGCCCATGGCGATCTTAAGGCTGTCGTTGCCCATCTTGATTTCGGCGGCGCGGTTGCCCTGCTCGACGGTCAGCGTCTCGTTGGCCTTGATCGTCGTGGTGCGCTTGCCGGTTTTCACCGACATGGTCTCATCGCCCTTGTCGATGGTGGTGGTGCGATTGCCTTCCTTGATGTCGCGAGTTTCATCGCCCTTGAGCACCAGGGTCTTGAGGTCCTTCTGGGCCTGCACGGAGAACACTTCGCTGCTCTTGGTGTCGTCCAGCCGGATTTCGTTGAAGCCGCCGCCGCCCTTGGTGCTGTTGGTCCGGATGCCCTGCAGCGGATTGGCCGGCGCCGTGCCAAAGGCCGGCAGATTGTCCTCGTTATAAACCGCGCCCGTCACGATCGGCCGGTCGGGGTCGCCATTGAGGAATTCGACGATGACTTCATCGCCCATGCGCGGGATGATGAACGCGCCAAAGCCCTTGCTGGCGCTTGTCTGCACGACGCGCAGGAAGATGCTGCGGTCCGGCACCGTGCCGCCAGCCTCATAGGGCTGCACATCCCAGAAGAATTTCACCTTCACACGGCCATATTTGTCGGTGTGGATTTCCTCGCCGGGCGGGCCGACGACAACGCCGGTCTGCGGGCCCTGAATGCGCGGCATCGGCGTGGACAGCGGCGGACGGAACGGGTGGCGCGCCGGCATCAGTTCCAGTTCGACACGCATGTCCTCGGTGCCGCCGCCGCCCGACCGAAAGCCCGAGGCCCGGTAGACATGACGGGTGCCGACAACAAGATATTCGGTTTCCGCCATGAACGAATGGCCGGCACCGCTTTCGTCAAAGGCGATCTTGAGCTTGCGGCCCACAGCAGCAGCGAACAAATTGCCCTCGGCAACGCTGCGCGCCATATCGGCCCGGTCGGATTCAATGCGGACGGTGGCATAGCGGGTGCCATTGGCCAGCGTCGACGTGCCGAAATTGCCGGGATATTCATAGCGTTCGGCGATATTACCGGACACGTCGGCGGCCTGGGCGCTGCGCCAGCGGTTGGCGCCAGAGGCGACATTGGCGATCTGTTTCTGCTGTTTGAGATTGCGGGTCGGCGTCGTGAAATCATAGTCATCCACCGAATAGCCGGTGGGCGCGACGCGGCGGGTTTCGTGCAGCGACCACAGCGCCGCCTCCTTGTCGTCGCCCATCGCGCCGCCGCCAAGCCGCGCCTTGGGCGGGTCCATCGGCGTATGGGCAGCGGGGGCATCGACAGCGACGAGTTTGTGGGCACTGTCGGTATGTTCGAAGAAATAATAAATGCCCTCGCGTTCCATATGCCTGGAAACAAAGGCAAAATCACTCTCGTCATACTGGACGCGATATTCGGTGGCTGGATAGCTGGCGCTGAATTTCTGCTGCTGGTTGCCGAGCATCTGCACCAGCTGCGCCATGGTCCTGTTGAAATGGATCTGTGATTTGCGGTTCAACGACAGCAGATACTGTTGGGGCCGCACAACCAGCCGATAGAGGAAATCCTCATCATCATTTTCGCGGCCCAGTTCCGAATATTCGCACAAAATGCCGTGAAAATGCCGCGAAACATGGTCTTGCCCAGTGAAACTGACGGTCACCGGCTTGGCCAGCGAGGGGTGCAGGTCGGCAGGGCCACCGCGGCTGACGACTTCAAGCTCGATGCGGAACAGCTCGCTGAGCCGTTCCACGGCTGTCATGCCAGTGAGCAGCAGCCCCTTGTCGGGCGTGGTCGTAACCTTGCCGATGCGATCGCTGTTTGCCGCCATGGCACTCCCCCCCAACTCATCGGGAGGCAACCATAGCATGGTAGCACGGGCAGGCAACAAGGCTCTGCGCACCCGGCAGGCAACGGGCCCCGCGCGCAATGCCGCTTCAAAATCAGTCGTCTGGGCCCAATGCGGGATCAAGGTCGCGCGGGCGGATGAAATGCGCAAGTTCGGCGCGGCCGCCACCAATCTGGGCCCAGCGGTCGATGGCGATGTCGAGCCGGGCAAGGGTGGCGGTGGGATATTTCAGCTCGGCCTCGGCCCGCAATGCGCCGCCGGGCGGCACCAGTTCAAGCAACAGGTCCTCCAGCCCCGGATTATGACCGACAAGCATGGCATGGGCCTGGTCATCGGGGAAACCCGCCACCAGTTCGACCAGCGTTGCAGACGAGGACAGATAGATGCGGCGTTCATAGATCGGTGCCAGCGGCCGACCCAGTCCGGATTCAATCCCTTCGATGGTCTGGCGCACGCGCACCGCCGGCGAGGCCATGACATGACGGATGTCGGGCATGGTGCCGCGATCCTGTGCGTTGCGCAGCCAGCCGCCGATTCGCGTCGCCGCCCGGCGACCACGATCGTTCAATGGCCGGTCAAAGTCGCGCAGCAACGGATCGTCATAGCCCGATTTTGCGTGGCGCAGCAGGGTCAGCGTCTTCAACACTCGTTCCTGGTCTGGGGTGTGGGCGCACCATGGCCTTGCCCGGGGGCATCCGTAAAGCCGGCGCGCACGATTTCGGTCGCTTGCGCCAAAGTCACCCGGCTGATCGGCACGCCCTGCGGAAAGGCGCCCAGCAACCGGCTGGGCACTGCCGGGCCGATGAGCACGAAGGTGCCGCGATCATCGGCGCGGCGAATAAGCCGCCCGAACGCCTGTGCCAGCCGGCCCATGCTGACCCGGTCGTCATAGGCCGTGCCGCCGCCTGACCCGGCAATACCGGCATAGGCCGCCCGGCGGGCACCGTGCAATACGGTCGGACGCGGCCATGGCACACCCTCCATAATGACCTGGCGCAGCGATTCGCCGGGCACATCAACGCCGTCGCGCAAGGCATCGGTACCCAGCAAGGACGCACGCGGTTCGGCACGGAAGATATCAACCAGCGTGCCAGTGTCGATCGGATCGACGTGCTGGGCATACAGCGGCAATCCGGCGCGGGCGAGCGGGTCCGCGATGCGGGCGTTGACCGCCTTGAGCCGGGAAATCGCCGTGAACAGCCCAAGGGTACCGCCGCCCGCCGCCTCGATCAGGCTGCGATAGGCCTGGGCCAGCGCCGAAACATCGCCGCGTTTGACATCGGTAACCACCAGCACGCGGGCATTGCCGGCATAGTCGAATGGGCTGGCGGCGGCGAAATGCCGGGCCGGGCGCGGCAGATGCACGGCGCCGGAGCGGGCGTCGGCATCGGTCCAGTCATCACTCAAGGCATCGGGCCGGGAGCGCAGCGTCGCCGATGTGACCAGCACGCCGTGCGCTGGAGCCAGCACCGCCGAAGCAAAGGGCAGCATCGGGTCGGTCCAGCGGCGGTGAATACCGATGTCCAGCTCGCGCCCTTCGGCGCGCGCGAGTTCGAGCCAGTCGATGAAACGCGGGTCGGCCGGGCCGCCCAGCCTTGTCAGCAATTGCTGCCAGGCGCCGATCAAGTCGGCGCGTTGCCGGATGCCGGCGGCGGCGCCGTCCATGCGGGCGCGGCCCGAGCCATCAAGCCAGTCGGGCGGGTCGTCGAGCAACGCCTTGATGCGCGATTCCAGCGCCAGCAACGGCTGGCAAATGCGTTGCAGCGCGGCGATGGCGGCGCCGGCGGCATCGACCAGCACCGGCAGCACATCGGCGATTTCGGTTTCAAGCCCATAGCCGGCATCGGCCTGGGCGCAGCCCTCGCTGCGCGCCAGCACCTGCGTGCGCACGGCGGCAAGCAGGCTCTCGATCGGGCCTTCGGGCGTGTCCTGCACGATCCGCGCCAGCCCGCCTTCGGCCGGCAACGCCGAGGCCGCGCCTATGACGTGCTACCCGGCATCGGCGCCGGCCTGTTCATAGCTGGCGAGATCGGCAAGCCGCGCCGCCAGACCGCGCCGCCGGCCGCGCGTGCTGCGTTCCGGTCCCAGCAGCCAGTGGCGCAATTCCACGGCTTCACGTCCCGACAGCGCCACGGCAAAGGTCGCGTCGGCGGCATCATAAAGGTGATGGCCTTCATCGAACACCAGCCGGGTCATGCTGCCGCTTTCGGCGCGGCCACCGGCGGCATTGATCATCACCAGCGCATGATTGGCGATGACCATGTCAGCACCGGCGGATGCCCGGGTCGCGCGCTCGATGAAACAACTGCGGTAATGCGGGCAAGCGGCATGAATGCATTCGCCGCGCCTGTCGGTAAGGCCGGAAAAACTGGTGCGGCCGAACAGCGCCGGCAGCCAGCCGGGAAGGTCGCCGCCGACCATGTCGCCGTCACGGCTATACTGCGCCCAGCGTTCCGCAAGCCGGGCAAAGATGGCGGCCCGGCCGGCAAAGCCGCCCTGCACGGCATCTTCGAGGTTCAGCAGGCAAACATAGTTCTCGCGGCCCTTGCGGACCACCACGCGCGTGCGCCGCGCCTCGGCATCGGGATAGGCGCGCGCCGCCTCGGCATCCAGTTGGCGTTGCAGCGCCTTGGTATAGGTCGACAGCCAGACGGCGCCATCGGCCGCCGCCGACCACGCCCGGGCCGGCGCCAGATAGCCAATGGTTTTGCCAATGCCGGTTCCGGCTTCGGCCAGCACCATGTGCGGAGCGCCGGCAGCATCGCGCGGCGCAAAGATCTGCGCAGCGGCCAGCGCCAGGCCGCACTGCCCCTCGCGGCGTTCCGCGCCTGGCCCCAGCATGGCACCAAGCACCCCTGTCACGTCATCATCGGTCAGGGTGATGGCACGCGGCGGCGGGCGCGGCGGCGCCTCGTCCCAGCGCGCGATGCTGGAAAAGACGCTGCGTTCCGGCGGCTCGGGCCGGCGGACCCGCCGCGCGAGCATGGTGGCCCATGGCCAGCGCGCGCGGCCCAAGGACTGCAATATCGCCCAGGCGCCGGCACGCTGCGGCCAGGCCGGATCATCGCAGCTGTCGATCATCGCATCAGCAGCGCGCGCCAGAAAACCGGCGTCGCTGTCCCCCGCCGGCGGGTCGATGCCCAGCGCAGTGGCCAGCCCGCGCGGCGTTGGCACGGCAAAGCGCGCCGGATGCACGAATGCGAACAATTCCAGCAGGTCCAGCCCCGACAGTTCGGGATAGCCGAGCCGGCTGGCGGTGACCGGCGCGTTCAGCAACAGATGCGGGGTCTCAGCGGCGCGGGCGATGGCGGCGCCGCGCCCGACTGCGGCAACCACGCCATCACCATCGGCGATCCAGGCACCGGCGTGCGTGGCAACAAGCGCGGGAATGCCGATCATGCGCAGCCGCCCCGGCGCTTCACCGCTTGCCCCGCGCCGCTTGCGCGGCGCTTCACTGCTTGCACACCTGCATGTTCACCGCCAAAGCACATGGGACACAGCGATAGACGGGACCGATGACAAGCGCCACCGAACTTGCGGCAGCAGCCCTGATCAACAAGGCCTGGCCCTATGAGGAAGCGCGCAAACTGCTGGCGCGTTATCCCGATGGCGTGCCGACCGGCAAGGCCGTGATATTCGAAACCGGCTATGGCCCGTCGGGCCTGCCGCACATCGGCACATTCGGCGAAGTGGTGCGCACCACCATGGTGCGCCGCGCGTTCGAAGCGATGGCGCCGGGCGTGCCGACGCGGCTCATCGCCTTTTCCGACGACATGGACGGACTGAGGAAAGTGCCCGACGGCATTCCCAACCCCGAAATGCTGCGCGCCAACCTGGGCATGCCGCTGACAAAGGTGCCCGATCCGTTCGGGACTCATCCGAGCTTTGGCGCGCACAACAATGCCCGGCTCAAGGCGTTTCTGGACAGCTTCGGCTTTGACTATGAATTCCTGTCATCGACCGATTGCTATGCGTCCGGCATGTTCGATGCGACGCTGTTGAAGATACTGGCGCATTATGACGAGGTCATCAACGTCATCCTGCCCACATTGGGCCCGGAACGCCGCGCCACCTATTCGCCGTTCCTGCCCATCGATCCCATCAGCGGCATCGTGCTGCAAGTGCCGATCACGGGGCATGACGTGGCGGCCGGCACGGTCAGCTATGTGCGGCCCGGCACCCATGACATGGTGACGGTTCCGGTCACGGGCGGCGCCTGCAAACTGCAATGGAAGGTCGATTGGGCGATGCGCTGGGCAGCACTGGGCGTCGATTATGAAATGGCCGGCAAGGACCTCATCGATTCTGTGCTGCTGTCAGGCCGCGTCACCCGCGTACTGGGCGAAAACCCGCCGGCAGGCTTCAATTACGAACTTTTCCTCGATTCGGATGGGCAGAAGATTTCCAAATCCAAGGGCAATGGCCTGACCATCGAGCAATGGCTGGACTATGGCCCGCCGCAATCGCTGGCGCTGTACATGTTCCAAAGCCCGCGCAAGGCCAAGCGCCTGCATTATGACGTGATTCCGCGCGCCATCGAGGATTATGCCGATGCGCTGGCGCGCTACCCCGACCAGCCGCTCGACCAGCAGCTTGGCAATGCCGCGCACCATATCCACGAAGGCCGGCCGCCGGCGCTCGACCTGCCGGTCAGCTTTTCGCTGCTGCTCAACCTGGCGTCGGTGGCTGCCACCGATGACCCGGCCCGGCTATGGGGCTTTGTCAGCCGCTATGCGCCGCAGGCCAGCCCGGCGAGCCATCCGATGCTCGACCGGTTGGTGCATCATGCCGCTGCCTATGCGCGGGATTTCGTCATGCCGCTGCTTCAGCGGCGCGCGCCCACGGCCACCGAGGCACGCGCGCTCGGCGATCTCGATGCCCGATTGGCGGCGTTGCCGGCAGACGCCGGCGCCGAACAATATCAGTTCGAGGTTTACGAGGCCGGCAAGGCTGCCGGTTATGACAACCTGCGCGACTGGTTCAAGGCGCTGTACGAAATTCTCATCGGATCGTCGCAAGGCCCGCGCATGGGTTCGTTCATTGCGTTATATGGCCTCGCTCAGACACGGGCATTGATTGCCGATGCCGTGTCGAAACAGGACGGTGTGTGATGTTGCGTTCAAGCTTGCCTATGGCTTTTGCCGCCCTTTTGATCGCCACTCCGGCGCTGGCCGATGCCGCATCGGCCTTTCGCGCCGGGCAATGGGCAGTGGTCGTGCGCGATGGCCGCGCCGAGGCCACGCCGGCCAGCCTGATCCTTGCGGGCCGGGCGCAACTGTCCATCGCCGGCTATGAAACCCGCGACAAGGCGGTCGCGCTGGCCATCGTCACCCGCGCCGAGCAGGATTTCGACGCCGCGCTGGCCAAGGCCCCCGGCAGCCTTGATGCGCAGCTGCAAAAAGCCGTCGCCATCGGCTATCGCGCGCAGCTGACGCGCGGCATCGGCCTGGCCAAGGATGCCCGCAAACGCTTCGAAGCGGTGCGCAAGGCCGATCCGAAGAACGCTCTCGCCTGGGGCGCGCTGGGCGGTTGGCATGGCGGTTCGATTGCCAGTGTCGGCAGCTTCATGGCCGGCGCCGTGCTGGGCGCCAAAAAGGCCGAAATGGAACGCTGCTATGCCGAGGCGCTGAGGTTGGCGCCGGGCGTGCCATCGACGCGGCTGTTCTTTGCCGTGACGCTGCTCGATCTGGACGCAGGCAATGCCAAGCGCGCCGCATCGCTGCTCAAGGGCATCGATGCATTGCCGGCGGTTGACGGCTTCGAAGCGCTGATGCGCGCGCAAGGCGTACAGCTTGCAGCGGCACTGGCGCGGGGCGACAATGCCGCTGCACAGGTAACAGCGCGCCGGCTCAAGGCGTTTTCAGCGATCAGCTGAGGGCATGCTTGTGGCGGCTGGGAGGGGCATGGCTTCGATGCGCGGATTCCTTGCCATGATGGGTGGCGCGATGTTGCTCGGCGGCTGTGTCAGCGTGGCAAAGACCATTGTCACAGCGCCGTTCAAGGCCGGCGCCGTTATTGTCGACAGCGCCACCACCACCCGGTCCGAAGCCGATGAAGATCGCGGCCGCGCCATCCGCAAGCAAGAAGAACGCGACCGCAAGGCCGCTAGAAAGGCGGCGCGGGAACTGGAGCGGGACGCCGAGCGCCCGCGCTGAGGGCTGCGGTCAGCCGCGCTGCGCCGCAATCCAGTCGTCGATCTTCTTTTCCAGCACCGCCATCGGCAGCGCGCCGGTCATCAGCACCTGGGCGTGGAAGCCCTTGATATCAAACTTGCTTCCCAGCGCGGCCTGCGCCTTGGCGCGCAAGCGGCTGATGGTCAGCTGGCCGATCTTGTAGGCCAACGCCTGGGAGGGAATCGCGATATAGCGTTCGACCTCGGCGGTGGCATCGGTCTTGCCCATGGCGCTATGGTCCAGCATATATTGTATCGACTGGTCACGGGTCCAACCCTTTGAATGCAGGCCGGTATCGACGACCAGCCGCATGGCGCGCAGCATTTCGTCGTCATAGCGGCCCTGCAACTGATAGGCGTCCTTGAACATGCCCAGTTCCGGCCCAAGGCTTTCGGCATACAGCGCCCAGCCTTCGACAAAGGCGGTGTTGCCGCCAAAGCGCTGGAACGGCGGCAGGTCGGTATTCTCCTGCGCAAGGCTGATCTGGAAATGATGGCCCGGCACCGCTTCGTGCAGGAACAGGGTTTCGGTGCCTGGCGTGGTGCGCGATGGCAGGTCATAGCTGTTGAAATAGAAAACCCCGGGCCGCGAGCCATCGGGCGTGCCACCTTGGTATGAACCGCCGGCATCGGTCTTTTCCTTGAAGGCCGGCACCGGGCGGATTTCCAGCTTGGTCTTGGGGATGGTCGAGAACAGGGTACCGACGGTAAGATCGACGCGCTTGCCGACATCATAAAATGCGTCGCGCATTGCCTCCTTGGTCGCGAATTTGAACTGCGCATCACTGCGGATGAAATCGAAGAATGCCTTGAGGTCGCCCTTGAAGCCGACGCGCGCCTTCACCGTTTCCATGCCCTTGGTGATGCGCGCGACTTCGGACAGGCCGATATTGTGGATCTCGTCAGCCGTCATGTCCGTCGTGGTCGTGGACTTGATGAGATAGCGATACAGATTGGCGCCGCCCGGCATCGCCGACAGGCCGACCTGTTCGCGCGCCACCGGCAGATATTCGGCTTTCAGGAAATCGCGCAGCCGCGCCATGGCCGGATTGACCTGCCCGCCGATCTTTTCGGCATAGGCCGCCTTGAGCCGCACCTGGTCGCTGGCGGGGACGGTATCGGGGAATGTCTGCACCGGCTTCATCATGACGGACGCATCGGTGCCGCCGGCGGTCAGGTTGTCGAGCTGGTCGATGACGTTGGTGACAACCAGTTTCGGTTGCACCACGCCCGCCGCCATGCCCTGCCGGAAGCGGGCGATGCTGGCATCGATGGCGACGACAAAGCCGTCGATGCGCGACAGGCCGTTGTCATAATCCTTGACGGTCTTGTAGGGCGCCGCGCTCTCGCCCGACGACAGTTCCGGGAAGAATGTGTGGAAGCCGAAGAAATGGTCGATCGGCCGCACCACGGTGGCCGCGATCAGCGCAGGGTCATAGCCCGCCAGATCCGTCGAGCGCTGCCACCCGAACACGTCATAGCTGACCCGGTCATTGGCACTGAGCGCCGTTCTGTCGATGGCGGCCAGCGCCGCAAGGTCGTCCTGCGCGGCCTGTTTCTCGCCGGCCAGATAGGCGTCGGACAGATAATCGCCGAACCGGTCGGCATAACGCAGGTCGCCGCGAAAGATGCCGTTCAATGGGTTGCGCTTGAGGCTGGCTTCGTCGCTGGCATCGAACAGGGCGCGCAGCCGGATTGCGGGTGTTTGTGCAGCAGCCGCAGCGGGTGCCGGCGCCGTCTGGGCCAGCGCTGGCTGGCAAGCGGTGAGGCTCGTGCAAAGGGCAAGAACAAGACGCAGGCGCATCGCAGATACTCCGGAAATCAGCTGTGTTGTCATTATAGGTCAGTTTGACGCCGGGCAAGCGCCAATCAGTCGATGACCCGGCCTCGCGCCATCACCCATTTCACGCGCGCCAGTTGCCCGGCGTCGGCCAATGGGTCGCCGTCCATGGCGATGATGTCGGCGGCCTTGCCTGGCGCCAGCGTGCCGGTTTCGCCTGAAATGCCAAGCAGATCAGCGGCAGCGCTGGTGGCCGACACCAGCACGGCACGCGGGCTCATGCCGGCATATTTGACCATTTCGGCGCCCTCGCCGCCGTTGCGGCCATGTTCGGACACGCCGGTATCGGTACCGAACGCGACCTTGACGCCGGCACGGGTCGCAGCCGCCAGCGCCTTGCCGCGCAGCGCCAGTGTCTCGCGGACTTTTTTCTCGACGGTGGCCGTAAACACACCCTTGCCCAGCCGTTCGTCGATGCCGACCAGCGCCATCAATGTCGGCACATACCAGCTGCCGCTGGCGACCATCGCCTTGATCGCGGCGTCATCGGCAAAGGTGCCATGCTCGATGGAATCGACGCCGGCGCGGGCCGCGGCCTCGATGCCGCGCGCACCATGCGCATGGGCTGCCACTTTCAGGCCGAGGCCATGGGCGGTGGTGACGATCGACAGCATTTCGGCATCGGTGAAATGCTGGCCAAGACCCCGGCCCTGCTGGCTGAGCACGCCGCCGGTGGCGGTGATCTTGATGACATCGGCGCCGCGCTGGCTTGCCTCGCGCACCCGCGCCGCGCACTGGTCCGGACCCGTGCAGGTGTTGCCCTGGCCCAGCACGGCGTTGACTTCAGGGCGATAGCCCGAAACGTCGCCGTGGCCGCCGATGATCGAAATGGCCGGGCCGGACGCGACAATGCGCGGGCCGGGAAACATGCCCTCGGTAATGGCATCGCGCACGGCAAAGGCCGTCAGCCGCGACGAGCCGAGATCGCGCACGGTGGTAAAGCCGGCGCGCACCGTCAGCGCGGCATTCTTCAAGCCGACCGCCACGGCCTTTTCATCGGTGTCCACCGCTTCGCGCCAAAAGGGCGTGCCCGGATCGCCGGTAAGATGGACGTGCGCATCGATCAGGCCGGGCGCGAGCGTGCGCGCCGACTGGTCGATGATGACGGCGCCGGCGGGAATCGGCGCCGCAGCGTCGTTGATCGCGGTGATACGCCCATCGGTGACGATAACCGTCGATGGCCCGCGCGCCGGCTGTGCGGCGTCTGTGATGACGCGCCCGGCCTTGATGGCAAAGGTCTCGGCATGCAGCGGCGCGGCAATGGCGGCACCCAGCAACAGTCCCACGATGATCCGCACGCCATTCTCCCCAATCGGCTTTTTTCCTGTATGCGGCTGCCGGCGGCGTGCGCAAAGTTTATTCGCTGTCATCCGGGCTTGCGCCAGACCCTTTGGCAACGCACATTCGCAAGGGCCCGGGGGAGGGAGCATATCGTGCATCTGAAACGCCGGACGCTGGCGGCCTTCGCCGCGCCCTGTCTACCCTTGACCGGGGTTGGGCTACCGTTGGTGGTCTATCTGCCGCCCTATTATGCCGGCACGCTGGGGCTGGACCTGGCCATGACCGGCATCTTGTTCTCGCTGGTGCGCTGGCTCGACCTGCCGCTCGATATCGTGTTCGGCCATCAGATCGACCGGACCGACACGCGGCTGGGCCGGTTCCGGCCCTGGATGCTCGGTGGCTGCCTGGTCATGCTCGCAGGCCTTTTCGTGGTGTTCTTTGCCCAACCGGGGCTGACACCGCTGCATGCGTTTGCCGGCCTGTTCCTGATGTATGCCGGCTTTTCGGCGGCGCAGGTGGCCCATACCAGCTGGGGCCAGGCGCTGAGCACCGATTATCACGAACGCAGCCGCATCTTCGGCTGGTGGCAGGCCGGCAACATGATCGGGCTGCTCGGCCTGCTGGCGGTGCCGCCGCTGGCAGGGGTGCTGGCGCCGCGATTTGGTTGGACGCCCGGCCCGGCGCTGGGCGTGCATGGCATGGGCTGGGTATTGATCGCGCTGCTGCCCGCCGTACTGCTTTTGGTGACGACAATGGTGCCGGAACGGCCGCCGCGCCACCGCTCGCCGCACGGCTGGCGCGATATCTGGTCCGCGCTGAAATTGCCGCTGCTGCGCCGCGTACTGCTCATCGACCTGCTCGCCAGCCTGGCGCCGGGCTTTGGCGGCGCGCTGCTGATCTTCTTCTTCGAGGCGGCGCGCGGCTTTCCCGCCGAAACGGCACGGCTGCTGCTGCTGTTCTATTTTGCCGCCGGCCTGATCGGCGCGCCGCTATGGGGCTGGTTCGCGCGGCGGACCTCCAAGCATCAGGCGGTGATGTGGTCGATCGGCAGCTATGCCGTGCTGCATGTCATGCTGGTACTGCTGCCATCGACCAATTTCTGGTTGGCGGCGGGGGGCATGCTGCTGGCCGGAATTCCGGCTGTGGCGCCGGCCTTTCTGATCCGCGCTATGCTGGCCGATGTCACCGATGCCGAAACGCTTGCCACAGGAAAAAGCAACGCCGGGCTATATTATGCCGTGCTCGTCGGGGTGCAAAAGCTGGGCTATGCCATTCCGGTGGGGCTGTCCTACATCGTGCTCGACATGGTCGGCTTTGACGCCAAGGCCGGCACCGGCAACACGCAGACGGCCATTTCCGGCCTGATCTTCCTGTTCCTGGTGCCGCCGGTGATTGCTGCGATCGGTGCGGCATGGCTGGCGCGCGGCTGGACAATCACGGCAGAAGTGCAGGCGCGCACGGCGGCGGCGCTGGCCGCTGCCAATTGACGGGGATGGTTGACGGGGCCGGTTGACGGGGCCGGCCATGGTGGCGATAGCAATTGCGACGGGAGATTGACGATGAGATTTTACGATTCGGTTGGCCCCAATCCACATGTCGTGCGCATGGCGGCGGCCGAAAAGGGCGTGACGCTCGATACCATCAAGATCGATATCCTCGCCGGCGAGAACCGCCAGAGCGATTATTCCGCCAAGGTCCCGAGCGGCGGCACGCCGGCGCTGGCGCTGGATAACGGTCTTGTGCTGTCCGAAGTCACCGCGCTGTCGGAATATCTCGATGAAATCGGTTCAGGCCCGTCGATCATCGGCGCTACGCCCGAGGAACGCTGCGAGACGCGCATGTGGGTGCGCCGCATCGATCTTGGTTACGTCGAACCGATGGCCAATGGCTTTCGCGCCGCCGAGGGGCGGCCGATGTTTGCACCGCGCATGACTCTGATGGATGCAGAAGGCGCCGCGCAGCTCAAGGCGATGGCGCGCGAAAAACTGCTCTGGCTCGACGGTTTGCTGGCCGGGCGGCAATGGGTGTGCGGTGACCGGTTCACCCTTGCCGATATCCTGCTGTATTGCTTTGTCAAATTCGGCGCCACGGTCGGCCAGCCGGCGCCTGCCGAGGCGGCATGGGTGGCCCAGTGGTGCACCCGCGTCAGCCAGCGGCCGAGCGCCAAGGCCTGATCTTGGTACCTTCGCTTTCCAATCTGGCCAGGGCGCGGCAACGCCTGTTGTTCGCCCGGGGCTTTCTGGCCAACCCGCGCGGGGTCGGCTCGGTCATCCCGTCATCGCCGCGACTGGTGGGCCGGCTGCTGGGCGGCCTCGACTGGAGCCAGGTGCGCCATGTCGTGGAATTCGGCCCAGGCACCGGCGTGGTGACGCGTGCGCTGCTGGCCCGGCTGGGGCCTGATGCACGGGTGACAGCGTTCGAGATCAACCCTGAATTTGCCGCTTATCTGGCGCGCGACATCGCCGATCCGCGCCTGACAGTGGTGCCGGCATCAGCCGAAACCCTGGCCAGCCATGTCGAACCGGGCGTCGATGTTGCCGTGTCCAGCCTGCCGTTTTCAATCATGCCGCGCCATGTCCGGACAGGCATATTGACCGCGACGCTGGAAGTGTTGGCGCCGGGCGCGCCGTTCGTCGGCTATCAATATTCCACGGCCTGGCTCAAGGAACTGCGGCGGTTCTTCCCAGATCTGTCCGTGCGCTTCGAGCCACGCAACTGGCCGCCGGCGTTCGTGTTCACCGCCCACCGATAGGGTCAGATTTCGATCAGGCCGTCCGGCAGTTCGTTTATATCGCCGGCCATCACCGGCACATGCTGCGCCAATACGGCGCCGGCACGGGCAATCGCCTCGACCATGCCATCGGCAGCGCGGCCAGCCTTGATGCCATCAGTCAGCGCCGTGATGGTATCCGCCCAGTCATCGGGTGCGACACGTGTGAAAATGCCCTCGTCCGCGATGATTTCGGCGACATGTTCGGGCTCGTCGACATAAATGAGGATACCGGTGCGCCCGGCAGTGGCCTCCAGCCCGCGCGCCTTGAACTGCAAGGTCGCATCACGGTGCACGCGGTCGCGTCGCAGGCCATGCGGGGTCAACCTGCGCGCAAGGCCGCCGAACTGCACCAGCGCCAGCGCAAAGCCGAACACCAGGGTTTGCACCGCCACAAAGGCTTCGATCTGGCGCAATGCGCGCCCCGTGGCGCTTGTGTCACCCCAATCGGCAAACAGCACCGCTGGTGACCAACCGAGCAGCACGGCGATGAGCGGCAGGACCAGCGCGGCAAGCACGGCGATGCTAAGCGCCGTGGCCGGATAGCGCTGCGGCGCGGTGGAAACGATGACCACGATCTCGCCGGCCGTACGGCTTTCGGCATCGGCAATGGCAGCCGCGATGCGGGCGCGGTCGGCCTGCGAAAACAGCATCACCAGCTCCCGCTCGACCCGCCGCCGCCGAAGCTGCCGCCGCCGCCGCCAAAGCCGCCGAAACCACCGCCACCGCCGCCGCCCCAGCCGCCAAAGCCGCCGCCGCCCGACCGATTGTCCCAGCCACCGCCGATGCCCGGCCCCCAGATGATCGCCGGGCCGCGCCGCCGGCCACGACTGCCGCGCGCGATGGCCGTGATCAGCCAGATGGCGATGATGACGATCCAGACGATGGTGCCAAAGCCGATACCACCGCGCCCGCGCGCATCGCCGGCCTTGGCCGCACTGACGACAGTGGCGGCCTGCTGGTCGGCGGGCAGTTGCAACAAGGCCACCAGCGCGTCAGTGCCGGCAGTGATGCCGCCAGGCATGTCGCCGGCCTTGAACGCCGGCACGATGTCACGCCGGATGATCTGGCTGGTGACGGCGTCCGTCAGCACGCCTTCGAGGCCATAACCAACCTCGATGCGCACCTTGCGCTCGCGCGGTGCGACCAGCAGCACGGCGCCGGTGTTCTTGTCTTTCTGGCCGATGCCCCAGCTGCGGCCCAGCTGATAGCCATAATCCTCGATCTCATAGCCCTGCAGGTCGGGCACGGTGGCCACGACGACCTGCGTGCCGGTCGCCGCCTCCAGTGCTGCCAGCCGGGCATCGAGCGCCGCCACCGTGTCCGCCGGCAGGATGCCGGCCGCGTCGGTCACGCGCCCGGCAAGTTTCGGGAACGCCGGCTCGGCATGGGCCGGCAGGGCAAGCGCCAGCCACAGCAGCGCCGCCGACAGCAGCACGGCAGCAAGGCGCAAGGCCTGCGCCAGACGGGGCGCGGGCACGGTCGCGGGCAACGGCGCGGTCAGGGCGATGGACCTGGTGATTAGAACTTCACCTCAGGGGCCTTTTCGGCATTGACGGTGGTCGCCTTGAACGGCGCAATCGGCTTGCTGCCATAGATGACCTTGGCGGCAACGACCGAGGGAAAGGTGCGGATCTCGGTGTTATAGCCCTGCACCGAGATATTATAGTCGCGCCGGGCCACGGCAATGCGGTTTTCGGTGCCTTCAAGCTGGCTTTGCAGCTGCAGGAAATTCTCGTTGGATTTCAGCTCGGGGTATTTTTCAACCGTGACCAACAGGCGCCCCAATGACTGGGACAGCGCGCCCTGGGCCTGGTCGAACGCCGCAAGCTGCGCCGGATCGGACAGCTTTGTGGGATCGACGGTCACCTGCGTGGCGCTGGCGCGAGCCTTGGTGACGCTTTCGAGCACGTCCTTTTCCTGGGCGGCAAAGCCCTTCACGGTCGCGACCAGATTGGGGATCAGATCGGCGCGGCGCTGATACTGGTTTTCGACATCGCCCCATTTGGCCTTCACATCCTCTTCCTTGGTGGGAATCGAATTGACGCCGCAGGCGGATACGGTGGCAGCAAGGCCGGCAATCAGCCCCATTCGGGCTGCACGACGCAAGGAAACGGTCATCGGGCACAATCTCCGCGAAAGCCGGCTTGCATGGGCCGGCGGCTATGGCATTGTCCGGGGCAATGCCGACTGTATCAAGATAAGGCGATTTGCGGCATTTCAAGGGGGGACGCGGACAATGCTGCAAGAGTTCAAGTCGTTTCTGATGCGGGGCAATGTCCTGGATCTGGCCGTGGCCGTGATCATCGGCGCCGCCTTTGGCACCATCGTCACCAGTTTCACCGAGGACATGGTCATGCCGATCATCGGGCTTGTCACCGGCGGCGCAGACTTTTCCAGCCATTTTGTCGTGCTGGGCAGTATCCCGGCCGACTATGCCGGCTCGCCGGACGATTATGAGGCACTGAAAAAAGCCGGGGTCGCGCTGCTCGGCTATGGCAAGTTCATCACTGCTGCGATCAATTTCGTCATCATTGCCTTTGTCATCTTCATGATGGTCAGGGCGGCCAACAAGGCGATGAAGCCCGCCGAAGCCGCGCCCGAAGCGCCCGCTGGCCCGACACCCAGCGAAGCCCTACTGGCGGAAATCCGTGACGAACTGCGCAAAGCCCGGTCTTGATCTCGCATCTGGCTGCGCAGCTTGACGCCCTGCCGCTGACCGCCATCGGACTGCTGCTGGCCGGCAGCTTCCTGCTGGCGTCGGAACTGGGGTTCTGGGCACATCACCGCCTCGCGCGGGGCGGTGATGGCGACCAGGACGAAGGCCAGGTGCTGTCGACGGCGCTGCTGCTGCTGGCCCTGCTGCTCGGCTTTACCTTTTCCATGGCGCTGGGCCGGTTCGACGAACGGCGCGCGCTGGTGGTGCAGGAATCCAACGATATCGGCACGGCCTGGCTGCGCGCCGGGCTGGTGGAAACGCCGGCGGGCGCGGCCCTGCAAGACCGGTTGGCGGCCTATGCAAGAACACGAGTGGGAAGCCCTTCACCCGATCAGGCCGAGCGGTTGCGGGCCGGCGCCCGGCTCCGCGGTGAAATCTGGCAAATGGCGGCGGCCGCGACGGCGCCAGACCGCAGCACGGCACAAGCGACCGCGCTCATCGCCTCGGTAAACGCCGTTCTCGATACCGCGACAACACGCGAAAAGGCCGTGGCGGCGCGGGTGCCGGGCGAAGTGTTGGTGCTGCTGGTGCTCTATTCGCAAGTTGCCAGCTTCCTGCTCGGCTATGTGTTCGAAGCCAGCGGGCAGCGCCACCGGTTGGCCAGCGGCGTGTTGTTTGCGCTGCTGGCCATGACCATCGTGCTGATCCTCGATCTGGACAGGCCGCAGGGCGGATCGATCCGCATCGACCAGCGCGCGATGACCGATCTGGTTGCCAGCCTGGCACCACAGGTGGAATAGGGGCGCATGATGAACCCTCGTATCCACACCTGTCTGGCCGTTGTTGTCGCCGTTTTGGCGCTGGCGGGGTGCAAGCGCGAAGTGGCCGAAGCGGGGCGCCTTGTCGCTGGCAAACCGCCGCTGGTCATCGGCACATTGGTGGGCGACTGGCAGGTGGCCGATCTCAATGGCGGCGGCGTGCCGGCCGGCGCACCCCGCTTGCGCTTTGCCGCCGATGGTCTTTCGGGCAGCGCTGGCTGCAACCGGGTGGCTGGACCCTGGAAGCTGGAGGCCGGGCGGCTGACGGTCGGCCCGCTGATGGCAACGCGCATGGCGTGCGAACCAGCGCGCATGGATACCGAGACCAAGCTGCTGGGCGTGCTGGGCGCAGCGGATAGCGTCACATTCGATGTGACGGGGCAGGCCAGCCTGACGACACCCGATGGCAGGCGCGTGCTGCTGCGCCGGGCTGGCCGCGATCAGGCCGAATAGGCGCGCACCGCCAGCGGCACCAGCACCAAAGCCGAGCCGGGTGACAGGCCTGGCGGCACAGCTTGCAACGCCGCTTCGACGATACTGCCGTCCTGCGTCGTCGCCTCCATCGCAATCAGCGCCCCGGTGCGTTGCACCCGGCGCAGCGTCACGGGCAACCCGGCACTGCCGGCCGGGGCAGCGGCGAATTCATGCGGGCGGACAAAGGCCGTGGCCGGGCCATCGGCAATAGCCGGCGCTGC
>NZ_JANPCD010000146.1:0-25752 GCF_031430775.1 Sandarakinorhabdus sp.
CGGGCCACCCACTTCGCGGCGGCTGTCCTTGTAGATCAGCGTGTCGGCCCGCGCCTGGGCCGATCCGGGCGCGGGCGGCGGCGGCAGCAGGCGCAGCATGTCGATGGGCGGCTTGCCGGCGAGATAGCCGGGCAGCGGCACGGGAACGGGAGTGACGAAACGCTGAGGTGCGGGTTGGGCGATGGCGCCTGCAGCGGCCAGGACGACGGCGCCGGCCGTGATGATGATGCGCATGCCGCTGTCTCCTGTTGGCGATGCCCGTGACCTTAGGCGGGCCGCGCTGGATTCCCAAGTGCAGGATTTCGGAAGGCCGGCCGTCAAGGGTTGGGAAGGCCCTTGCCTGTGCCAAACTGTCTGGGGCACCAATTGCCCCCTTGATATATCGCACTGCCAGGCAGACATTCGGTTCTCAGGCATGGCCCGCCCCGGCCCTGTCCAGCGGAGACATTCATGCCATCATTCACCCGCGAGCTGGAAAAGACCCTGCACAATGCGCTGGCCGAAGCGTCGCGCCGCACGCATGAATATGCCACGCTCGAACATCTGCTGCTGGCGTTGACCAGCGATCCGCATGGCTTGGCCGTGCTCAAGGCCTGCAATGTCGATGTGGAAGATTTGCAGGGCCAGATCATCCGTTATCTCGACAGCGAATTGACCGTGCTCAAGGCCGAAGCGGCGGTTGATCCCTCGCCCACCGCCGGGTTCCAGCGGGTCGTGCAGCGCGCGATATTGCATGTGCAATCGTCGGGGCGCGAGGAAGTGACCGGCGCCAATGTGCTGGTCGCGCTGTTTTCCGAGCGGGAAAGCCATGCCGTGTTTTTCTTGCAACAGCAGGACATGACGCGTCTGGATGCCGTCAGCTTCATCAGCCACGGCATTGCCAAATCGGGCACATCGGAAACCCGCGCCGCCAAGGGCACGCCGGAATCCGGTGAGGGCGAGGACAACAAGGCCAAGGAAAAGAGCGACAAGAAGGGCGGCGAATCCGCGCTCAAGCAGTTCACCGTCAACCTCAATGAAAAGGCGCGGGGCGGCAAGGTCGATCCGCTGATCGGCCGCCATGCCGAGGTCGATCGCACCATCCAGATTCTGTGCCGCCGGTCCAAGAACAACCCGCTGTATGTCGGTGACCCCGGCGTCGGCAAGACCGCGATTGCCGAAGGGCTGGCGCGCAAGATCATCGAAGGCAGCGTGCCCGATGTGCTGCTGCCTGCCGTTATCTACAGCCTCGACATGGGGGCGCTGCTGGCCGGCACGCGGTATCGCGGCGATTTCGAGGAACGGCTGAAGAATGTCGTGAACGAGCTGGAAAAGCTGCCACACGCGGTGCTGTTCATCGACGAGATCCACACGGTGATCGGTGCCGGGGCCACATCCGGCGGCGCCATGGATGCGTCCAACCTGCTGAAGCCGGCGCTGTCATCCGGCGCCATCCGCTGCATCGGTTCGACCACCTACAAGGAATTCCGCAACCATTTCGAAAAGGACCGTGCGCTGCTGCGCCGCTTCCAGAAGATCGATGTGAATGAACCGAGCATCGAGGATTCGATCAAGATCCTCATGGGCCTGCGCCCAAGCTATGAGGACCATCACAAGTTGAAATACACGCCCGATGCCATCAAGGCGGCGGTGGAGTTGTCGGCGCGGTACATCAACGACCGCAAGCTGCCGGACAAGGCCATCGATGTCATCGATGAAACCGGCGCGTCGCAGATGCTGCTGCCGGAAGGCAAGCGCAAGAAGGTCATCGGCGTCAAGGAAGTCGAGGCGGTGATCGCCACCATGGCGCGCATCCCGGCCAAGAGCGTGTCGACCGACGACAAGAAATCGCTGGCGACGCTGGAGGACGATCTCAAGCGCGTGGTGTTCGGGCAGGATGCAGCGCTGTCGCAGCTGGCCAGCGCCATCAAGCTGGCGCGTGCCGGCCTGCGCGAGCCCAACAAGCCGATCGGCAGCTATCTGTTTTCCGGCCCCACCGGCGTCGGCAAGACCGAGGTGGCCAAGCAGCTGGCCAGCATCATGGGCATTCCGCTGACGCGGTTCGACATGTCGGAATATATGGAACGGCACAGCGTCAGCCGCCTGATCGGCGCGCCTCCGGGCTATGTCGGGTTCGACCAGGGCGGATTGCTGACCGATGCCGTCGACCAGCAGCCGCATTCGGTGCTGCTGCTCGATGAAATCGAAAAGGCGCATCCCGATCTGTACAACATCCTGTTGCAGGTGATGGACAACGGCAAGCTGACCGATCACCACGGCAAGACCGTCGATTTCCGCAATGTCATCCTCATCATGACGACCAATGCCGGCGCCGCCGACATGGCCCGCGAGGGCGTGGGTTTCGGATCGACGGTGCGCATCGGCGAGGACGAGGAAGCCATCAAGCGCATGTTCACGCCGGAATTCCGCAACCGGCTGGATGCCACCGTCGCGTTCGATTACCTGCCGCCATCGGTGGTGGCGCGGGTCATCGACAAGTTCATCCTGCAACTCGAAGTGCAGCTGGCTGACCGCGACGTGCATATCGCGCTGACCGACGAGGCCAAGAACTGGTTGACGGTACGCGGCTATGACAAGCTGTATGGCGCGCGGCCGATGGCGCGGTTAATACAGGACAAGATCAAGCAGCCGCTGGCCGAGGAACTGCTGTTCGGCAAGCTGGTGCATGGCGGTGAAGTGCGCGTGCATCTCAAAGATGATGCGCTATCGTTCGAAATCGTGCCGGCTGCGAAAAAGCCGCCGCGCGTGCGCAAGTCCAAGGCACTGCCGGCGCCGGCCGAAGACGCCTGATCCATATTCATCGCCGGCTCAGGCTGGGCCGGCGAAGATGCGGGTTCGGGAAGCGGGAGCGGGTGATGAGCAGCGTTGGGACAAGGGGCCGCCTGGCCTTGGCCATTGCGGCAGTGGCGGCACTGGCCGCCGCGGAGCCGCGCCTGCACCTGGCCTTTGAAGACCGGGGCGACCCGCGCCCGCACCAGTTTTCGTTGAGCGGCGAAATTGTCGGACTGGCCATGGGATTGGTGATTTCGTGGAGCGATGGCGAACGGCGCCAGCTGCGCTAGCGCCATTGCCAGGAAACGATATGGGCGCAAGGCCGCGCCCCGCGCCCGTCAGGCCTCTCATTGCGGCGCCGCACTTTCGATCAATGCCTCAAGCGCAGCCGCATCAGTCGCGCGCAGCACTTGCCGGGCCGTGTCCATGCCGTGCCCGGCGCGCAACATCGCCGCCATGTCCTTTTGCCGGCGCGCCGGATCGGGTGCGGGTTCGCGCGCGAACGGACCCAGCCGGCGGCGGCGGGCAAAGGCGATGGCGGTGGCAAGTGCAGCGGTGGCGGGGTCGGTATCGGCGTCCTCGGGCGCCAGCGCCGCGTCCTGGTCCTCGGCGCAGACTCCGGCCGCGCTGAGCGCACCGCGCACCCGGCGGGCGCCCAGGCCGCGCGCCGCCATGCCGCGTGCCTTGGTCTGCGCATAGACGCGGTCATCGACATAGCCATGACCCGCCAGCCGCGCGGCAAGCGCCGGCACATCGGGCGGTTCATCGCCATCCCAGCCGCGTTCGCGCAGTTTGCGCGCCAGATAGCGCGCCAGCTTTGCCGCCGTCGTCGCATAGCGCGCGGCATATCCCAGTGCCATTTCAGCCAATTGGCCGGTATTGAGCGGGCGAGGTGGCGGGCGGGGTGGTCGCGGTTCCTGCCGCCGCCTGGCGCCTCGGGCGATGCGTGCCGCAGGGGCAAAATCGTCGGGTTCATCGTCCATGCCATTATCCTGCCATGTTCGGGCCGGAATTTGAACGTCCCGTTCTGCCACAAGCAAACTCTACAATTCGTGTCTGTCGGAATTGGCGCCTGCGCCTGGTCCGGCGATTGAGGGAGACACCTTCTTGGTCGACCATCCTGCCGGCGCTTTGGCTCCAACCCCTACGTTTGATCGGCTGCCGCTGCGGCAGTCAGATTTCGCCACGCTGGGCGCCGCGCTCGACTATGCGGCACAAGGGGACAAGGGCTTCAATTTCCATGATGCGCGCGCCGATCTGACGCGCGCCTATTCCTATCGCGAAGTGGCTGCCGATGCGCGCGCCCGCGCCATGCATCTGGTGGCCAGCGGCGTTGTGCCGGGCACGCGCATTGCACTGATCGCCGAAACCGGCGCCGATTTTGCCGCCGCGTTCTTTGCCGCGATCTATGCCGGCGCGCTGCCGGTGCCGCTGCCGCTGCCGACCAGCTTTGGTGGCCGCGAAGCCTATGTCGAACAGATCGCCACACAGCTCAAAAGCTGTGACCCGGCGATGGTGCTATCGCCGACAGGCCTGTTCCCGATGGTCGAACAAGCCGCAGCCGGCCTGTGTGCTGCCCATGACTGGTCGGTGTATTTCATGGCCGAACCCGCGCATGTCGAACTGCCGGTCGCCCAGCCAACCGATATTGCATATCTGCAATACTCCAGCGGTTCGACGCGGTTCCCGCACGGCGTCGCCGTCACCCATGAGGCGCTGCTCGCCAATCTGGCCGGACACGCGTTTTGCACGAAAGCCGGCGTCGGCGACCGGGTCGTGTCATGGCTGCCCTGGTATCATGACATGGGGTTGGTCGGCTGCATGCTGGCGCCGATGTCGAACCAGATTTCGGTCGATTACATCGCCACCGAGGATTTTGCCCGCCGGCCGTTGTCATGGCTGACACTGATCAGCCGCAACCCGGACAACACGCTCAGCTATTCGCCGACATTCGGCTATGACATCTGCGCACGGCGCATCTCGGCGTCGATCGATGTCGCGCAGCGCTTTGACCTGGCGCGCTGGCGGGTCGCCGGCAATGGCGCCGACATGATCCGCCCCGAAGTCATGCAGGCCTTTGTCGATACGTTCGCGCCTGCCGGCTTCAAGCCGACGGCGTTCCTGCCCAGCTATGGCCTGGCCGAAGCGACCTTGGCCGTGACCATCATGCCGCTGGGCCTGGGCATCATTTCCGACCTGATCGACGAGCGGACATTGTCGGGCGGCGGCGACCGCAAGAACCAGCGGCTGCCGACGCGGTTTCGCGCCATCGTCAACTGCGGCAAGGCCCTGCCCGGCCTTTCGATCGAAGTGCGCGGCGAAGACGGCGCCATATTGGCCGACCGCAAGATCGGCCGCATCTTCGTGCGCGGTCTGGGCATCATGGCCGGCTATTTCCGCGATCCCGAGGCGACGCGGGCCGTGCTCAGCCCCGACGGTTGGCTTGATACCGGCGACATGGGCTATCTCAAGGATGCCTCGATCTTCATCGTCGGCCGCGCCAAGGACATGATCATCATCAACGGCAAGAACCATTGGCCGCAGGACATCGAATGGGCGATCGAGCAGCTGCCCGGCTTCAAGGCCGGCGACATCGCCGCCTTTTCGATCACCACGCCATCGGGCGAGGAGGCGCCGGCGGTGCTGGTGCAGTGCCGCACATCGGACAATGATGAACGCATCCGGCTGCGCGACGCCATCAAGACCAAGGTCAAGGCCATCACCGGCATGAGCTGCGTTGTCGAACTGGTGCCGCCGCGCACGCTGCCGCGCACGTCTTCGGGCAAATTGTCCCGTTCCAAGGCGCGGTTGCAATATCTGTCTGGCGAGATCCAGCCGTTCGATATCGCCGCCTGAGCCAAGGGCACAGCTTGTGGACGCCGGGTCGCAGCGCTATCGTTGCGGTTCGATCGGGCTGTCGGAGGGGACCGCCAGAGTGGGCAACACGGGAAAACAGGACAAGGGATATCGGCGAGGCCGATGATCATATTGCCCGTTTTGTGCCGTGACATTCTGAAAGGTTCATTGCCGTGCTGGTTTCCTGTGAACTGAACCGCGCCACACGCGACGATTTCCTGTCGGCCGCCAAGGCCGCCCTCGAGAAGGAATTCGGGGAGCGGGTGCAGCCGCTGCACAGCATCAAGGTGCCGGAACGACCAGGTGCCTTCATGTCATGGTTTGGCGGTCGGCAGGAACGCCAGGTCCTGGTGATCGTCGGCCATGGCACTTTGGATACGCAGTCGCTGGGTGGCTATACTGCTGTCGAAGTGGCAGGCCACCTTGCCCGGCAGAATGTCGGAAACGATCAGATAAGCATGATCAAACTGTATTCGTGCTGCGTCGGCGACATGAAGCCGGCACTGGCGCAGAACAATTTTGCCCAGCAGTTCGTCATAGAACTCAACAAACCGAATTCCCTGCTGAGTGGTGTGCCGGTTTGGGCCCCGATGGGCTTGATCGTGATCGTGCCGACGAAGGGACCGGAAGGTCAATTGCGGTCTTGGGACTGGACTGTACGGCGCTCGAACGGCAATGAGGTTACCCTCGTGCAGGGCATGATCGAGTATAAATTCAACGCGGAGAACCCCGGCACCGTGCAGGGTTATATCCCGCCGACACTTTGATCGGGGCGAGAGGCGCGACCATGCAATGGGCCATCACCGGTGCGACCGGCTTTGTCGGCAGCCGGGTGACGGCGCTGGCTACGGGGCCATTGCGTGCGCTGACCCGCCAGCCGCGCAGTGAAGGCGCCGACACAAGCGCGTTCGGCGGCATAAGCGCGTTCGGCGGTACGCACTGGATCACCGGCGACCTCGCCGACCATGGCGCACTTGCCCGACTGTGCGAAGGCGCCGACGCCGTCATCCATATTGCCGGCGTGGTCAACGCGCCGACACGCGCCGCCTTTGATGCCGGCAATGTCGCGGGTACGGCGGCGTTCTTGGCCGCCGCGCGTGATGCCGGTGTCCGGCGCTTCGTCCATGTCTCCAGCCTGGCAGCGCGTGAACCGCAACTGTCGATGTATGGCGCATCAAAGGCGCAGGCCGAACAGCTGGTTGCCGCCAGCGACCTGAACTGGGTGATCGTGCGCCCGCCCGGCGTCTATGGCCCGGCCGACAGGGAAATGCTCGACATCTATCGGCTGTCGGCGCGCGGGCTGTACATCGCGCCGCCGGGGCGGATTTCGCTGCTTCATGTCGATGACGTGGCGCGGGCACTGCTGGCGCTGGCTGGCGGCGGGCCGGCGCGGCAGACGCTGGAAATCGATGACGGCGCGGCGGACGGCTATTCCCACCCCGATTTTGCCCGCGTCATCGGCGCTGCACTGGGCCGGCGCCAGCGCGTCATCCCGCTGCCGCTGCCGTTCCTGCACATGGCGGCGCGCATCGGCCTGTCCGCCAAGCTGACCCGCGACCGCGCCCGTTATATCGCCCATCCCGACTGGGTGTCGCGCGGCGGCAATGCGGCGCTGGCCGGGCAATGGCAGCCGCAAATCGGTCTGGCGGCGGGCGTCGCCGACACGGTGGCCGGTTACCGGGCGCGCGGCTGGCTGTGATGGCAGGCGGACTTTTCGCCGCAACACCGCGCTAATTCCTGTTCTGGCCCATTTTGGCCATGATGTGTTGGCATTGGGCAATTCAGATACGGGGGCAGCCCCGCGACAGGAGCCATCATGACCGACCGCGCACCGATCTATGCCCGCATTCTGGAGCTGATCGAGCCCCTGAATACCAAGAAGATCGCGCTCACCGACGCGACGATCTTTGCCACGGACATGGAAATGGATTCGCTGACGGTGATGGATCTTGTCGCGAGCATGGAGGACGAATGGGACATCGTCATCCCGTTGAACATGCTGCCTGATCTGGAAAATATCGGCCAGGTTGCCGACGCCGTGACCACGCTGGTGACGAAGAAGGGCTGAGACCATGACTGCCGATCTCCTCGCGAAATTCGACCCGCTGATCGCCGAACACGCCGGATTGCTGTCCACCGGCATCCGCGACCCGTTCGGCATCGTCATGGACGAGGTGCTGTCACCGACGCGCGCCATCATCAAGGGCAAGGAGACCATCCTGCTCGGCACTTACAACTATATGGGCATGACGTTCGATCCCGATGTCATCGCCGCCGGCAAGGCCGCGCTTGACAAGTTCGGCGCCGGCACCACGGGCAGCCGCGTGCTCAATGGCACCTACCAGACGCATACCGAATGCGAAGATGCGCTCAAGGATTTCTATGGCACCAGCCATGCCATGGTGTTTTCCACCGGCTATCAGGCCAATCTCGGCATGGTGTCGACGCTGGCAGGCAAGGGCGATTTCATCATCCTCGATGCCGACAGCCATGCTTCGATCTATGACGGCTGCAAGATGAGCAACGCCGACATCGTGCGCTTTCGCCACAATGATGTCGCCGATCTCGACAAGCGCCTGGGGCGCCTGCCAGCGGACGCCGGCAAGCTGGTCGTGCTTGAGGGCGTCTATTCGATGCTTGGCGATATCGCGCCGCTGAAGGAACTGGTCGCCGTCGCCAAGAAGCATGGCGCCATGGTGCTGGTCGATGAAGCGCATGGCATGGGCTTTTTCGGCGAGCACGGCCGGGGCGTCTATGAAGCCGCCGGGGTCGCCGATGATGTCGATTTCGTCGTTGGCACCTTTTCGAAGTCGGTCGGCACCGTCGGCGGCTTTTGCGTATCGAACCATCCCAAGTTCGAGATTTTGCGGCTGGTCTGCCGGCCCTACACCTTCACCGCCTCGTTGCCACCGGCGGTTGTTGCCTGTTCGGCGACGTCGATCCGCAAGCTGATGCACGCCCATGACAAGCGCGCCCGGCTGTGGGAAGCGACGCGGCGCCTGCACGGCGGGCTGAAGGCGCTGGGCTTCCGGCTTGCCACCGACACGCCCGAAAGCGCCATTGTCTCGGTGCTGATGCCCGGCCAGGAAATGACGGCGCTGATGTGGTCGACGCTCATCGAGCTGGGTGTTTATGTCAACATGAGCCGGCCGCCGGCCACGCCGGTTGGCGTGTTCCTGCTGCGCTGCTCGATCTGCGCCGAGCATAGCAACGAACAGATCGACATCGTGCTGGGCCGCTTTGCCGAGGCGGCGCGGGCGTGCGCGCTGTTTGCACAGGCAGCCTAGGCGGCGGTTCCTGCAATGGCCGCGCAAGCGGCGGTTCCGGCAATGGCCGCGCAAGCGGCCAAGGGTCATCGCCCGTGGACCGCGCCTATTTGACCTGGTCGGCCGGCAGCGGCCTTACGCTGAACCCGCGCAGATAATTGAGCGCGATGCGCACGCGGTTGAGGCCGGGGCCGAAGTCCATGACCGTCTTGTCGGCAGGCGGCTTGGACAGTCCCAGCTTGGGGTCCTTGGTGAAACCGATGCCGTCGGAAAAGGGCGACAGCTTGCCATTGATGTCGCGGTCATGCAGCGCGACGAGCACATAGCGGCCGGGCCCGGGCAGCGGCAGACAGAGCGTCATCTCGCCAGCCGCCGTCACCGGCACTTCCTCGCGATGCAGGAACTTGCCGGTTTCCAGATATTCGCCGGCGGTGCCACGATAATTCTGGAGCCGCAGCCGGCCCTTTCGGTCCTTGAAGCCATGGACGGTGGCCAGCACAGCCGTGCCGGCGGCGCCCGGCGCACAGGCAGCCTGGCTGTCACCCAACACGGCGGGCTGCGCGGCAAGCGGCGGCGCAAACGCAACCATCGCCAACACACCGACGGCCACACCGGCCAGCCGGGCCGTTTTCTTATACTTTTTTGCCATGACCTGGTCCGCATGCCCCGCTATAGGGGCTGTTCCCCTGTTGTCTCAGGCGCAAGCCCTAACACGATAGCGGCGGTATATGCACAGCGCGTGCGGCAGAATAAGGGCATAGCCGTGACGACAAAAAGGGATACGCCCCTATCTTGCTGATCCGCTTTGACCGTTACCTTGCCCGGCTGATCGTCGTGCCGCTGATCGCCAGCCTGGTGATCGCTGCGATGCTGCTTGTGCTCGACCGGATGCTGCGCCTGTTCGATTTCGTCATCAACGAAGGCGGCCCGGTGAATGTCGTCTGGCGTATGCTCGGCAATCTGCTGCCGGAATATCTGGCGCTGGGCATTCCCATCGGCGTGATGATGGGCATCATGCTGGCATTCCGCCAACTGGCGCTGTCGTCCGAACTGGACGCCCTGCGCGCGGTGGGTTTCGGTTATGGCCGCATGCTCAGGGTGCCGTTGCTGTTTGCGCTGTTCTTTGCCTTCATCAATCTTGGCATTGTCGGCTGGTTGCAGCCGGTTTCGCGCTATGCCTATGAAAACCTGCGCTTTGAACTGCGTTCAGGGGCGCTTGGCGCGTCGATAAAGGTCGGCGAATTTGCTTCGCTGGGCAAGGGCATGACCCTGCGTGTCGAGGAATCGCGCGGCGGCGGCTCCGACCTACGCGGCCTGTTCGTGCGCGCCGAGGACAAGAGCGGCCAGACCGTTGCCGTTACCGCGCAGCGCGGCACGTTTCTGGCGTCGGACGACCCCGATGTCATCCTGCTGCGGCTGAGCAAGGGCACGCTGGTGCATTCGCCGCGCGGCGGCGGCGCAGCGCGCGTGCTGTCGTTCGTGCAGCATGACCTGCCGGTGCGGCTGCCCGAAATGTCCGCGTTTCGCAAACGCGGCGAAGGCAATCTGGAGGCGACGCTGCCCGAACTATGGCGGACGATGACAGCCGCGCCCGCTCCGACTGCACGCAGCAGTGTTGATCCGCTTGCGCGTCAGGGGGTTGATCCGCTTGCGCGTATGGGGGTTGATCCGCTTGCGCGTATGGGGGCAACAGCGGCGTTCAACCGGCGCATCGTGCAATGTCTGGTGATGTTCATCCTGCCCTTCTTCGCGGTCGCGCTGGCGGTGCCGGCCAAACGTTCGACATCGGCGCTGGGCGTGTTCCTCGCGCTCATCGGACTCGTCACCTTCCACAAATTCACCGAATATGGCGAGCGCATGGGCCAGATCGGCCGGATCGATCCGGTGCTGGCGCAATGGGTGCCGTTTGCCGCGTTCATCGCGCTCTCGCTCTGGATATTCCGCGTGTTGGGCCGGCCGGGCGGCCAACCCATCGGTGCGCTCGACCGTCTGTTCGGCGGCCTGTCGCGCGGCACCAGCCAGCTCATTTCGCGGCTGTTCCGCCGGGACAACTGGCGCGATGACGCCTTGTCGGCAGGATAGGCCGTGAAAGCGCTTTTCCCGTCCCCCACATTGGCCTGGTACATGGCGCGCATGTTCCTGCTGCGCACGGCGGCCTTTATCCTCGTGCTGGTGCTGATCCTGCAATCGCTCGACCTGCTGGGCGAATCCGGCAAGATCCTGGCCGCCGCCGGCAATACCGAATCCGATCTATGGACCTATGCCGCCTATCGCAGTCCGCAGATCATCCAGCTGTTCCTGCCGTTTGCAGTATTGCTGGCGACACTGGTGACGCTGGCGACGCTGAACCAGAACAGCGAAATCGTCATCGCCAAGGCCGCCGGCATCTCCGCGCACCAGATTCTGGCGCCGCTGATGATCGCGGCCCTTGGCATCGCTGCTGCGAACTTCGTCTTCAACGAGGCGCTGGTGACGCGCGGCAGCCAGGCGCTGCGCATCTGGCAGGACAATGACTATCGCAAGCTCGCCGGCCCAGCCGCTGCCGCCCGCGAAAGCTGGGTGCGCGGCGGCGATGACCTCATCCTGGCCAAATCGGTGTCAGGCCGCGAAGCCGCCATGACCCTGCACGATGTCACCGTCTATGACCGCCGGGCCGACACGCTGGTGCGGGTGATGACGGCCACGGCAGCGCGGCCAGCCGCCGGCGGCTGGCAGCTTGAGAACGCCCGGGTCTTTGATGTCGCAAAGGGCGGCACGATAACCTCGGCGCAGCTGTTCTTTGCCACCAGCGTCGTGCCGCGCCAGTTCAGCACCACCAAGCTCAACGCCAACTTCGTTCCGCTTTGGGAACTGTGGCCGCAGATTGATGAACAGCGCGCCGCCGGCAAGAAGGTCGATGTCCTCGAAGCTGCTGCCTGGCACAAGCTGTCGGGGCCGTTTTCCGCCGTGTTGATGCCGCTGCTGGGTGCGGTTGCGGCGTTCGGGTTGGCGCGGTCCGGGCGGCTGTTCGTGCGCGCCGTCATCGGCATGTTCCTGGGCTTTGCGTTTTTTGTTGCTGACAATTTCATGCTGGCGATGGGCAATTTCGGCAATGTGCCGCCGGTGATGGCCGCCTGGGCGCCGTTCCTGCTGTTCCTGCTGATCGGCGAGGCCGTGCTGATCCGCACCGAGGAATAGCGGCGGCGCGCGCTGTCCCAAATTGGCCGCATTGCCGCCTTAACGATCACGGTTCATCACATGAGCGAGACCTGACCTGAGCCCGTCCCCATCCCCGACTGCATCCGGACCCCTGAGCATCCGGCCCGTCACCAGCGCCGCCGACGCCGCGCGCTTTGTCGATCTTGTCTGGTCGCTCTATGCCGATGACCCGCATTGGGTGCCGCCGCTCAAGACCGAAGTGCATGCCCTGATCGGCGGCATCAAGACCAACCCGTGGTTCGGCCATGCGCAAGCGCAGTTCTGGCTGGCGATGCGAGGTGACACGGTCGTGGGCCGCATTTCGGCGCAGGTCGACAGCCTGGTGCTGACCCATATGGGCGCCGGCACCGGCCATTGGGGCATGTTCGAATGCATCGATGACCAGGCGGTCGCCGACCTGCTGTTGACCACCGCCGAAGACTGGCTGCGCGCGCGCGGCATAACGCGCGCGCAAGGCCCGTTCAGCCTGTCGGTATGGGACGAGCCGGGCCTGCTGGTGCAGGGCTTCGAAGGCGCGCCGACCGTGATGATGGGCCATCACCGCAACTGGTACGAACGGCTGGTCACTGCCCATGGCTATGCCGGCATCAAGGACCTGCACTGCTGGAGCCTGCCGATCGACAAGCCGTTTCCGGAAATGGTGCAGCGCATCGTCGCCTTTTCCGAACGCAATCCCAAGCTGGTGACGCGGCCGGTCGACAAGTCGCGCTTCGACGCCGAAGCCGCGCTGATCCTCGATATCTTGAACGATGCCTGGTCGGACAATTGGGGTTTCGTGCCGCTGACCCCGGCGGAAATCGCCCATGTCGGCAAGAAGCTAAAGCCCATCGTGTTCGAAAACCTCATCCGCATCGCCGAGCTTGAAGGTGAGCCGGTCGGCTTTCTGATCGCCCTGCCCGACATCAACGAGATGACACGCGACCTGAATGGCCGACTGTTTCCGTTTGGTTGGGCCAAGCTGCTGTGGCGGCTGCGACATCCGCGCGTGCGGCGCATTCGCGTGCCGTTGATGGGTATCCGCAAGAAACTGCAAGGCCAGCGCATCTCGTCGCTGATGGCGTTCCAGATGATCGAATACATCCGTCGCTCGTGCGTCGAGGAATTCGGCGCCATCGAGGGCGAAATCGGCTGGATTCTGGACGACAACGGCCCGATGCGGTCGATCGCCGATGCGATCGACAGCCATGTCACCCGCACCTACCGGATATTCGAGCGGCCGTTGGTGCCTTCACAGGACTGAGAAGCTCCAGAAAGCGGGAATCTGCGCGCAACAGTGTATCAATGCGTGGCGGCATGCGGCACCAGTTTGTGGCTTTATCGTCACATCGCTGCAACATTCGCACCAAATATCGCCACATTGCGTCGATTGCCGCGTTGTCAGTGCTGCGGACAAATGCCAGCCAATGGCTCGTTGCTTGCATACGGGGGATACGGCCGTGACACTTCGCAAATTGTTTCTTTTGAATAGCGTTTCCATTCTGGCTGGACTGTCCAGCGCGGCGCTTGCGCAATCTGCGCCGGCCGTCGCAGCCAACGACAGCGCCGAGGAGGTGAACGACGCCACCATCGTCGTGACCGGATCGCGCCTGTCGCGTGACCCCAATGCCACCTCCAGCCTGCCGATCACCACGGTTGATGCGGCACAGCTGCGCGCGCTCGGCAACAGCGATCCCACCGCGTCGCTGCGGTTGATCCCGGCACTGATTTCGTCGGGCACCGTCGCCGATTCCATCGAACGCGGCGCCGGCGGCGTCGGCCAGGCCACGCTCAACCTGCGCCAGCTCGGCGCCAACCGCACGCTGGTGCTTGTCGATGGCCTGCGCCATGTCTCGGGCGTTGCCGGCAGCCAGACTGTCGATGTGTCCACCATCCCCAATGCGCTGATCGAGCGCGTCGATGTGCTGACCGGCGGCGCATCGGCCATCTACGGCGCCGATGCCGTCACGGGCGTCGTGAACTATGTGCTGAAAAAGGACTTCGAAGGCATCGCCATGGATGCCCAGGGCGGCATCTCCAGCCGGGGTGACGGCGAGAATTTCCGCATCGAAGGCACTATCGGCAAGAATTTCGCCGATGGCCGCGGCAATATCACCTTCTCCGCCGGTTATACGCGCGATTCCGAAATCCTGCTGGGTGACCGCGAATTCACCGCGAGCAATGGCCGCGCCAACAATTCGACCACCTATGCCAACCCGCTTCGCCGGTTCCAGAAGGGCGACATCGACCCAGCGTCGATGCCCAATTTCGGCAATTACTACCGCGTCGGCGGCCCTGGCCCGCGCACCAGCCGCATCAGCTTCGGCCCATCCATCCCGACGGCGGCATCGTTCGCCGCGCTGTTCCCCGGCGCCACGCCGACTGCGGCCGAACAGGCGCTCATCAACCGCGCCGCCGCAGCGCCGCTGTTCGTCATCGGCGGGCAACCGGCCTTTGGCATCTCGTCCAACGCCGGGCTGATTTTCCGCGCCGATTTTGGCCGCTTCCAGACCGATCTCAACAACAACGGCACCGCCGACTGCAATGAATCCTATGTCGGCTGGACCGGCTTTGGCGGCGGCGGCTGTTATGTGTCTACCGACAATGGCGGCGTGCGCATCTTTCAGGACGGCCTGATTTCCACCAGCCAGAACCAGTTCGGCGGCGATGGCGCGCCCGAACGCGTCGATGCCTCGTCGCTGACGCCGGGGTCGGAGCGCATCTATGCCAATTTCCGTGCCAGTTACGAATTTTCGCCGTCGGCCGAAGTGTTCATCGACGCCAAATATGCCCGCAACTCGGCCACGTCGCGCAACGCCTACAACACATTCTATGACACGCTGCTGATCTTCCCGGACAACCCGTTCGTGCCGGCAGCGCTTCAGGCCGAAGCCGATGATGCCGGCGGCCTGCGTGTCAGCCGCGACATGACCGACCTTGGCCCCAACATCTCGACGGCGCGGCGCGACACTTATCGCATCGTGGCCGGGGTGCGCGGCGAGATCACGCCGACCCTGCGCTATGAACTGGTCGGCAACTATGGCCGGACAGACAATGTCACCACCACCAGCAATTCCGTGCTTTACGACCGGCTGTTCGCAGCCATCGATGTCGTGCGCGGGCCAAATGGCCAGCCGGCCTGCCGGTCCAACACCGATTCGACGCCGCATCCGGGCTCCGAGACCTTCCCGTTCATCGCGCCGGGCTTCTTCACCTTCCGCCCCGGTGACGGCCAGTGCCGCCCGGCCAATATCCTGGCCGGCAGTAACGGCATCAGCGATGCGGCTGTGAACTTCATCACGGCGGCCACGACCAACCGCGCGCGGCTAGAACAGACGGTCATCACCGGCACGATCATCGGCGACACCAGCAGCTTCTTCAGCCTGCCGGGCGGTGCCGTCGAATTTGCTGTCGGCGCCGAATATCGCAAGGAAAAATCCCGCTCGCTGTTCGATCCGTTGACGCTCGGCCTGCTGCCTGAAGGCTCGCCCGCCGGCCCGGCCGGCACCTTCATCGGTGACATTTCAGACAACCAGTCGCTGCTGTTCGACCCGACCAACCGCACCTTCAACGCCGGCGGTTCGTTCGACGTGAAGGAAATCTTTGGCGAAATCAAACTGCCGATCCTCAAGGACGTGCCGTTTGCCGAGGAACTGAGTGTTGGTGCGGCCGGCCGCTATGCCGATTATTCGACCATCGGCGGGGCGTTCACCTGGAATGTCAGCGGCACCTATGCGCCGATACCCGACGTGCGTTTCCGCGGTACCTATTCCAAGGCCATCCGCGCACCGAACATCTCCGAATTGTTCGACCCGCAGCAGGGCGCGACCTTCCGCCCGTCCGATCCGTGCGACCTGATCAACCAGTCGGCGACGCCGCAGCGCCTGCCGAACTGCATCGCGGCGGCCACGGCACTGGGCATCGCCAACCCGGCAACGTTCCTGGCCAATTACAACGACCCGCTTACCGGGCGCTTTGGCGGCACCAGCGGCGGCAATCCCAATCTGGAGCAGGAATCCGCCACGACATGGACGGTCGGGACAGTGCTTCAGCCGCGCTTCCTGCCCGGCCTGACTCTCAGCGCCGATTATTATTCCATCCGCATCAGGAACGCGATCGCGGCAGTGACGGCGCAGGACATCGTCAACACCTGCTATGACAATATCACCTTCCCCAACCAGTTCTGCGGGCTGTTCCAGCGCATCGGCCCGGTCAACCCCGGCGCCAACGGCGAAACCCAGCCCAATCTGTTCGGCTTCCGCTCGCTGACGCAGACGCAGTTGAACTTTGGCCGCATCGAAACGGCGGGCGTCGATTTTTCGATCAACTACCGCTTCTCGATTGCCGACAAGACCAAGATCGCGCTCGGCATCAACGGCAACTGGACCAAGAAGGTCAATCGCTTCTTCGATCCGGGCAACCCGACGCTGGTCAACCCCGGCCTGCGCGAGCTCAGCGTGCCGGAATGGTCGGGCGTCGGCTCGGCAACCGTCAGCCATGGTCCGTTCACGCTCAACTACACGCTGCAATATGTCGGCAGCACCGCCGTCGCCGGCGCGATCCAGATCGAACGCATCGCCACCGAATTCGGCGCCGCCGGTTTTGCACCGGAATATTGGGTCCACAACATCGGCTTCAACTACGACATCGACCCGCGCTTCAGCCTGTATGGCGGCATCAACAACCTCGACAATGCCGAGCCCTATCTGGCCAGCAGCGCCTATCCGGTCTCCGGCGTCGGGCGTTCATTCTTCCTGGGGCTTCGCGCGAAGTTCTGAGGCTGCGAATTTTGCGGCATGGAAGGGGCAGTCAGGGCAAACCCGCCTTGACTGCCCTGCCTGCTTCCTGGCCATATCGGCGGCAGCGAGGCGCGGCGGGCGCGAAGAACCGGAGATTCATGGCGGGCGTCATCTGGACAGAGCAGGAAACCCGGCTGGCCATGCGCCTGTATTTCATGCTGCCATTCGGCAAACTGCATTCGCGCAACCCGGACATCATGGCACTGGCAGCACGGATCGGTCGCACTGCATCGGCAGTGTCGATGAAGCTGGTCAATTTCGCCAGCCTCGACCCTGCGCTCACGGCGCGAGGACGAAGGGGTCTCGGCAATTGTTCCCGGCTGGACAGGCAGGTCTGGGCCATGTTCCAGAGTGACTGGACTATGGCCATAGCAGAAGACGAGCCTGCCGATTCAGCAGATGAGCCCGTTGTTCACCGAGCCACCGAAACGTCCGTCACCACCGTTGCGCGCCTCGGCCAAGGGTTTTTCAGGCGCGCCGTTCTGGCCAACTTCGAGCAAGCTTGCTGCGTGACCGGCATCGCGGAGCCCTCGCTGCTGATTGCCAGCCATATCGTGCCATGGGCCAAAGACGCGGCCATCCGGCTAAACCCCCGCAATGGGCTGGCATTGTCCGCCACACTTGACCGGGCATTCGACGCCGGTCTCATCAGCGTTTCGCAAAGGCGGACGGTCATCGTGAGCCGCAGGCTTTCGGACCATACCGGACCCGCCACGAGCAGCTATTTTCACGCTTTGGCCGGGCGGGCGCTCGCAGTGCCGCGCAAGCTGGATCTTGATGACGGCCTGTTGGCGCGGCACCGGGATTGGGCGACGTCGCAGCACCCCTATGGCTGAACCGCGCTAGCGCGTAACCTCGATCCAGCCGCTGGTGAGGGTGCAGCCGCCGCTGGCGCAGGTCTGGGCGAGGCTGGGCGGCGGGCCGGCTGCGGTGACTTCGGGCAGGCGGGTGGGCGATGCGATCATCACCATCAGGTAACGGTTGGGCTTTGGCTCATAGGCGATGGCATTCAGGGACTGGCCGATGTCATCCAGGTCACCGGAAACGACAAGGCCATCGCTGGACGTGGCGCGGTCGTCGATCGACGCCAGGAGCAGCCGGCCCGGCGGCTGGTCGCGCACCTGAAGATCGATGATGACATTGCCGCTGCCGTCGCTCGGCAGGCTGGACGCCGGCAGTTGCCTGCTGCCCGGCATGGAAAAGCCATGTTCGGCAGGTGTGTTCGCCGCGCGGCGCAGTTGGTCCACCAGCCGGCAACTGGCTGCGGACGGCGCGCTCACGGCGCCGACCTGGCTGGATTCGAGCCGCCATCCGGCCGCGCTGGCCGGCATGACCGTCGCAGACGAGCGCCAGCCCGCCAAAGTGACCTGGCCGGCAGACGGTGTGCCCGTGATCCGCACATCACTGCAGGGCAATGCCTTGAGCAAGGCGGCAATCTGCGGTGCGGCGCTAGCCCATGGTGCGGTGCTGGCCGAGGCGGACGGTGCGGCGCCGGCCGGCGGCACGCCAGCAGTGTCTTCGGGCAAGGCACCTGCCACATCGACAGGCGGCGGCGCGCCGTCGCTGCCCGATAGCGCGAAATAGCCCCCGACACCGGCGAGCAGCAGCACGGCGCCGATGCCGGCAAACAGCGGCGTGCGCGACTTGGCTGGCGGCGATGGCGGCGCGGTGGTTTCGGCGCGCACAAAGGCGGGGCTGGCCGGGGCGGCAGCAGCCGACGATGGCCCGAACATCGAGACACCGCGCGGGTCGGCGGCCTCGGCCACTTCCTCCATGGTCTGGTAGCGGTCGGCGGGATCGGGCGCCAGCATGCGTTCCAGTATCGCCCGCAGGTCGGGTGCAATGTCCGACAGGTCGGGCACGATGGCACGCGCATCCAGCGCATCGACGATGGTGATGCCCATGTCGACGGGCGCCCCGCGTGCAAAGGCTGCGATCACCAGCGCCAGGCTGTAGATGTCGGTGGGCGGGCCGATCTTGCGGCCATATTTGCCGAACACTTCCGGCGCAGCATAGCCGAACTTGCCGGCAAACGCTTCGCCAACGACGCTTTTCTGGCCGGGATTGTTGTCCTTGGCGATGCCGAAGTCGATGATCTTGGCGCGTTCGATGTTGCCGCTGGGCAACAGCACATTGTCCGGTGACAGGTCGCGGTGGATGACGCCGGCTTCGTGCGCGGCGTGCAGCCCAAGTGCCAGGCGGCGCAGCACTCGCAGAGCCAGCGCCGGATCGGCCGCATCGCCGGTCAGCACATGCGCCATCGATGGGCCATCGACATATTCGATGACGAGATAGTTGATGTTGCGGCCCCGGTCATAGGCCAGCGCGCGATACTTCACGAGCGAGTCATGGCCGATCTTTTCCAGCGCGCTGGCTTCACGACGGAACAGCGCCATGAACTGGGCATCGGCGGCATATTGGCTGAGGATGACCTTTATGGCGACATGTTCGCCGCTGGCAATGTTGCGCCCTTCGTAGACGCGGCCCATGCCGCCTTCGGCGATGAAGCGCACCACTTCGAACAGTTCATTGAGCTGGACACCGACCAGCGCATCTGCCGAGCCGTTGCCAGACGCAACAAATGCGGGCGGCGGCGGGGGCGGCTGGCTGAGGAACGGGTCGGCCGGCGGAGCGGCAAAGGGATCGGCAGCCGGCGGTGCGGCTGCTGCAAAGGGGTCCGCATCTGCTGGCGGCGCGGCTGGCGCGGCCGATGCCGCACTGGCGGCGATGGCGGCGGCCACTTCATCGGCAGATGCCAGCACGGTGCGGTCGGCCGCTGGCGTCGCCCGCACGAACGGCGGCGGCGGCGCCGGCTGCTGGGAATCCTGACCGGCGTCCGGCTCGTCAGACGGCTCGGTTGCCGGGGGAGTCGTTGGCTCGCTCATACCCCTGCCCGCATCACTTCGGTTACTTCCTCTACCGACACGACAATCACCGTTACATTATCGGGCGCCCCGCGCGCCAGCGTTTCGGCAACAAGCCTGTCTGCTGCGGCGTTGACCGACGGCAAGCGCAACAGCCTTGCGATGACATCTTCGGGCACCACCTTGGTCAGGCCGTCGGTGCACAGCAGATAGGCATCGCCGGGCTGGGCCGTGTCGCTGAAGGCATCGGCGCGCAAATCGGCTTCGGTGCCCACGGCACGCGACAGCACATGCGCCATCGGGTGCAGTTCGGCTTCGCCCGGAGTCAGCGTGCCGCGATCAATCAGTTCCTGGACGACGCTATGGTCGCGGGTAATCTGGGACAGGCCGCCGCGCCGGAACCTGTAGGCGCGGCTGTCGCCGACCCACAAGCAGAGCAGGTCATGCCCTTCGAGATGCAGCACCACAGCGGTCGTGCCCATCTGGGCACCGGCGCGGGCCGAGGCATCGACGATGGCGGCATTGCCGGCCTTGAGCGCCGCCATGATGGCCGGGCCGCGTTCAGCCGCCGGTACCGACATGTCCACCGCCGCCATTTGCGCCGCCACTGTCTGCGAGGCCCAGTCGCCGTGCGCATGGCCGCCCATACCGTCTGCCACCAGCCACAGCGCCGCGTCATCCCTAGCCAGCGCCGAATCCTCGTTGACGGCCCGGACACTGCCGGAGTGCGTGCGCAAGGCCGAGCGGAATTTAAGGCGCATCGCGGAACGCTCCCATGACAAGCCGGGCGACGGTGCCCGCATCCAGTGCCTCGCCGGGCAGCGCGACCGGCGGTCCGGCTGCCGGATTGGCAACCCAGAAGGCCGATGCCGCCGGCAGCGACAGATCTGCCAGAAACCGCCCGACGCCATCGACCGGCGGGATCGCTTCGGCCAGCCGCAGCGCCAGGCCGTCGGCATCGAGCGCGGCGCCAAGCGCATCATAAACTGCGGCCTCGGCGGCGCCGGCAAAGGCCGGTTGCTGTGACGCGATGGCCCAGATATCGGAGCGGCCCCCAGTGACGCCCGCCACCAGCAGGAACAGCCGGCCAGCCGAATCCACCGTCGGTGTGATGACGCCGTGCAGGGCCGCGGCCCCCAGGCTGAGCCAGCAATGCCACAGCGGGCCAGATTGCATGGCATGGGCAAATCCGTCCTCGCCGACATTGGCGCGCAAGGCCGCAATACCGTCTGTCAGCCAGCCATCCAGGCGCGTGACCACGTCCAGCGACCAGCCGCGCGTCACGAAATCGCCGTGCGCCGGAAGTTTGCCGAAAAGTCCCGCTGTTACCATGCTCAAAGGCCTGCCGGGCAGCGCAGGGCGAACACACCGTCATTGGCGAACGGGTCGGGGCCGCCGACCACTTCGACATCGACCGCAGCATCGGCGGCATAGGCAAAGCGATAGCGGCCGGCGCCCATCAACTGCTTGCGGCCCTTGGCGAGCAGTCGGAACAGCGACCATGGGCCTTCCTCGCGCAGGGCCGGCGCCGTGCCGCCCTGCAACGCGGCAAGCTCGGTGATCTGGCTGCCGGCGGCCGACCAGCCAAAGCGTTCCGGCGGTGCGCCCGGCACCAGGTCCAGCGGCACGCCGCCCGCCCGGAAGCGGATGGCGCCCTTGGTGCCCGGCGCGGCCGAGACCCGCAGCACGAGGTTGCCGCCCATCAGCGCCTCGACATCGGTGGCGCGTTGGAACTGCCGGGCCGAGCCGGCACGGAAGCTGCGCACGGTGGGTTCGGCGATCCAGCCCCAGGGCTTTTTCGGGCCGGCGTCGCGATCGAGATATGGCCCCAGTGTATCGCGGGCAAAACCCGCCATCTGGCTGGCCGCGCGGCTGACATCGGACGGCGCCAGATCTGCGCCGCTGCCAAACGGGTAGCCCTGGCCAAAGACGCGTTCGCAATCAGGCCCGGTGATCTGGGCGTAACTGGCGCGCAACTCGCTGGTCAGCTGCGTGCCGGCCGCAGACGATGACCCGCTGGCCACCTGTTCGACAAAACCTGCAAGCGCAGGTGCGCCGGCGCCGGCATTGGCCGCCGCGACCTGCAATTCGGCCGCTGCTGCTGCAATACCTGCCGCGCCGCCACCTGCGCCGCCAGCACCGCCACCGGGCACCTTGGCCTGTGCCAGCGCCAGCTGATATTTGCCCAGCGCCGCCAGCAACTGCCCGATCGGCGCCGTGGCCCCGCCGGCATAGTCCTTGAGGCCTCGGAAATTGCCTTCGATCAGCCGCGCCGCCGTGCCGGATGCCCCGGTGGCGGCACTGCCGGCCAGCGCTGCGCCCGCCATCTTGCCGAGCGCGCCGCCCGGCAGCTTGGGCGCCTTGATATTGATGGTCAGGCCGCTGGTGTTGGCGATGACCTGGTCGGCGATTTTCTTGAGCGGCGAAGCGCCCGGATTGGCGATGCGCGCCAACGCGGTCGGATTGCGGGCGTAATCATCGGGTGCCGGCGCACCGATCACGGCGTTCCAGCGCCGGCTGTATTCATCGGCATAAAGCGCGCCCAGCTGTTCCATATTGAGCGGTACCTGCGCCGCCGCGCTGTCGCCAAGCATCCAGGCGTCGCGGACCAGTGCGTCGCGGATCCCCATGATACCGGCCGAAAATCCCTGCTGGAACCCGGCCTTGGTAAACAGATACGGCACGTTCATCGCTTCAAGCTCGGACGGGTTGGCAAAAGCCGCCGCTTCGCCGGGCAGAAGGGCGTTGCCGACCAAGCGCCATGGCTCGCCGCCGACCTGCTGTTTCATCAGAGCCAGCGCGCGCTGTTCCGGCGACATCGCCGCGACGATACCGCGCGCCGCTTCGACCATCGGGCCATCGAGCAGCGGCCCGGTCAATTGCCGGCCGAAACGGCCTTCATCCGCCAACAGCACCCGGGCGTGGCCCAATATGCGCCCGCGCGTCGCGGCATTCTCCTCGCCCGGAAAATCACGGGCCATCAGGTCCGCTTCCAGCCATTGCAGAATATAGCCATTGTCGCGCTTGGCGCCGGCACGGTTGCCGAGCATCAGATAGACCTTCAGCGGTTCATAGACGCCGACCGGATCGTCGCCGGACGCGCGCAGGGCCGATTCCGCCGAGACGATCAGGCGGGGCAGCAAATAGCGTTGCAAGCCGTCACGATAGGCACGGGCGCTTTCGTCGGCCAGCGCGCCGCGATAAAGCCCGAAACGCTGCCCCAGCGGCGGATCTGCCGCCGGCGTGACGCCATAGGGCAAGGCATCACGCAATCCGTCGAGCAGGTCGAGCGGTTCCGCAAGCGAGGCCGTGAGTGCCACGCGGTCGCCGGGGTCCAGCGCCGGCTGGCCCGCGCCCAGCGTCTGTGCGGCAGCCAGCGTCGCATCCTGGCCGCTGCGGTTGTTCAGGAACGACCACAAAAAGGCCCCGGCCAGCACGAACGCCGCCAAGCCGCCAACCGCAGCCGCCATCAGCCGCAGGCGCTTGTCACGCCGCCGCCGCGCCATATCAGGGCCAGCCAGGCCGGCTTCGGGAATGATGACTTCGCCGAGCAGGCGGTTGACGAAGAACGCGCGCGGGTTCGATGGCCGGGCGCGCTGGCCCGCACCGATGCTGCCGGCCAGGTTGCCGAGCAGGCGATCGAAGGGCGTGCCTTGCTGCACGCCGCTGGTGAAGTAGAAACCGCGCAGCCGCGCCGCCGAGGCATGGGGCGTCGTCGCCGCGCCCGCGCCGAACACGCCGTCGAGCAAGCGGATGATGCGGGCGCGCAAATCGATGAACCGCGCCGGCAATGTCAGCGCGGCGCCGCGCCGCACAGCGTCGCCTTCGGCCTGGAGCCGTGCCGGCAAACGGTCGGACAGCGCCTGGACGGCATCGTCATAGCCAGCCGCAAGCTGCGCGATGTTCGCCTTGGCATCTGTCAAGGGCAGGGTGTGACCGACGACGGACCTGCGACCCTCGACCGAAAGATCGTCGAAGAATTCGGTAAAGCCGACCAGCAGATCGGCCTTGGTGAACAGCACATAGACCGGCAGTTCGAGGCCCAGTTCGCGCGACAATTCGGCGATGCGGGCGCGCAGCGTCACGACATGCTTGTCGAGCGCCTCGGCACCGACGCGGCCGATTTCATCAAGGCCGATGGCAAGAATGATGCCGTTCAATGGCTGGAGCGGACGGGCTTTTTTCAAGGTGCCAAGAAACTTGCGCCAGCCTTGGGCATCGGCGTCGGCGCTGGAATCCTGGCTGGTGTATCGCCCGGCGGTGTCGATCAGCACCGCTTCATCGGCAAACCACCAATCGCAATTGCGCGTGCCGCCAACGCCGGCGGCAGCTTCGTCGTTGAGCAGGCGCAGGCCGGATTTCTGGATGAGCGTGGTCTTGCCCGATCCCGGCGGGCCGATGATGACATACCAGGGCTTGGCATAAAGCGCGCCCTTGCCGGCGGCATTCACGCGGCCCAGCGCTTCGCGCATCTTGGCGGCCATGGCCTCGCCTTCGACGTCCTGCGGCTTGGCGATCGCCTCGGTCAGCGCGGCATTGGCCTTGCGGCGGCGCCAGAACCGCCAGCCGGCGGCGGCGCCCAGACCCAGCCAGACCAGGCCGATGAACCACCAGCGCAGGAACAACAGGCTGCCGAACAACAGGCCGAACACAAGGAAAACCACGATACTGAGCAGCAGTGCGGCGCCGATCGCCAGCACCCACCAATTGCCCAGCAGTTTCTTGATGGCGGCCATCATTCGCTCCGTGGCAGGACGAGTTCGACGCGGCGGTTTTCCGCCTTGGCTTCGGGCGTGTCGGCACGGTTGACCGGTTCCTGGTCACCGCGTCCTTCGGCCGAGAGCCGGGCGGGGTCGCCGACCAGCCCTTCGAGCAGCAACAGCACCGAATCGGCGCGGGACTGCGACAGTGCCATATTGTCGGGGTAGGTGGCGGCAAGTGTGCCGCGAATCGGATCGCTGTCGGTATGGGCAACGACGGCAATCGGCCCCGGCTCGGGTGCCAGCGCGCGGCCCGCCGCCTCGATCAGCGGCTGATACTCGCCGGCAACGCTGGCGGCACCTGCTTCGAACATGCCGCTGGGCAGGCCGGGGCAGGCAGAAATCACCAAACGGATGGTGGCGCCATCGTCGCGCGCATCGATGCAGGGGTTGCCGAGCCTGGCACGGATACGTTCCAGCTGGCCCGATTCAGGGGTCGGGACATCGGCCCCCAGCCGGTCGATGCGCGCCGCAGCCAACGGCGGCAACGGCCGCAGCGCGGCGCGTGCCGGCTCGTCGCGGCTGTCGAGCAGCAGCTTTAGCACGAGAAAAACCAGCAGCAGCGCAGCCAGCACGGCGGCCGCGACAATTGCCGCCCGCGTCAGCCAGCCGACGCCGGGCATCGGGGTCGGCACGCCGGTCCAGGCCGGCACCAGATCGGTCTCGGGGCGCGGTCGGATGCCCGAAAGCGCCGCGTAAATGGCGCCCATGCGGCTTTCGAGTTGCTGCCGGCCATCGGCCTCGACGCGGGCGCGGCCCTGAAAGCCGACAGCCAGGCAGGCATGATAGAGTTCCAGCATTTCGATATGCGCCGCCGGGCGGCCGAGCATCGTGTCGAGGATGGTGAAGAACTGGTCGCCGCCGAATGCCTGGCCGAAGCTGGCGACGACAAGGCTGTTGCGTGCCCAATCGGATTGCGCGCCACCGGGCAGGTTCTGGACGATATCATCCACCGTCGCCAGCACCGCATAACGGGCACGGGCATTGTCCTCGGTGGTCAGGCCAATGGCCGACAGCAGTTTTTCGAACGCCTTGGATTCCTCGCCGGCGCGTGTGCGCAGGGCGGTGACATCGGCCACCTGCCGGTCGGCCTGCACGGCGGCCGCCAGCGCCAGCAGCCGCGCGGCAGCGGCGGTGAGCAGGTTGCGCACCCGCATCGGCACATCGAGCGGCGGCACATCGTCATCGGCCCAGGCGCGCGGCGCCGATGGCGCAGCGGGCGGGCGCGGCGGGGGTGGTGGCGGGCCACCAGAGGGCGGTC
>NZ_JANPCD010000147.1:0-45178 GCF_031430775.1 Sandarakinorhabdus sp.
CTTCACGCAAGGACGCGCACACCGTCGGCACCTTCTTCAGTTCGCGCGGCGGCAGGTCATACAGGTTCTTGTCCATCGGCGCGCCGGGGTGGATGCGGTTTTCGATGCCATCAAGGCCCGCCATCAGCAGCGCAGTGTAGCACAGGTACGGGTTGGCCATGGCGTCGGGGAAGCGCACTTCGACGCGCTTGGCCTTGCCGCCGCTGCCATAGGGGATGCGGCACGAGGCGGAACGGTTGCGGCTGGAATAGGCCAGCAGCACCGGCGCTTCGAAACCGGGGACCAAGCGCTTGTAGCTGTTGGTCGATGGGTTGGTGAAGGCGTTGCAGGCCTTGGCATGCTTGATGATGCCGCCGATGAAGAACAGCGCCATTTCCGACAAGCCGGCATAGCCGTCGCCGGCGAACAGCGGCGTGCTGCCGTTCCAGATCGACAAATGCGTGTGCATGCCGCTGCCATTGTCGTCCTTGATCGGCTTGGGCATGAACGTCGCGGTCTTGCCATAGGCATGGGCGACCTGATGGACGACATATTTGTACACCTGCATGCGGTCGGCGGTCGTGACCAGCGTGCCGTAAGTGAGGCCCAGTTCGTGCTGGGCGCTGGCGACTTCGTGATGGTGCTTGTCGCAGGGCAGGCCCATTTCGAGCATCGTGGCGACCATTTCGCCGCGCAGGTCGACGCAGCTGTCGACGGGGGCGACCGGGAAGTAACCGCCCTTGGCACGCGGGCGATGGCCCATGTTGCCGGTTTCGTACTTGGTGCCGCTGTTGGTCGGCAATTCGATGTCGTCGAGGTGGAAGAAGCCTTCGTTGTAGCCGAGGCCAAAGCGCACATCGTCGAAAACGAAAAATTCGGCTTCGGGGCCGATGTAGATGGTGTCACCGATGCCGGTGGACTTGAGATAGGCTTCACCGCGCTTGGCGGTCGAACGCGGATCGCGGCTGTAGAGTTGGCCGGTGGAGGGTTCGACGATATCGCACACCAGGATCAGCATCGGCGTCGCAGAGAACGGATCGATGTAGGTCGCATCGAGATCGGGCATGAGGATCATGTCGCTCTCGTTGATGGCCTTCCAGCCTTCGATCGACGAGCCATCGAACATGAAGCCATCGCTGAGCATGTCTTCATCGACAACGCTGGCCACCATGGTCAGGTGCTGCCACTTGCCCTTGGGATCGGTGAAACGCGGATCGGCCCATTCGATCTCCTTGTCCTTGATCATCGCAAGGACGCCGGCAGCGGTGGTGGCCATTTTGGTGTCAGTCCCTTTTTGGTGGCGTGGATGGAATAAGCGTCAGATTGCGTCGGAATCGCGCTCGCCAGTGCGGATGCGCACGGCGCTTTCGACCGGGGAAACAAAAATCTTGCCGTCGCCGATCCGGCCCGTGCGGGCGGCGCTGGCAATGGCTTCGATGACCCGTTCGACCTGATCGTCATTGACAACCACCTCAAGGCGGACCTTGGGCAGGAAGTCGACGATATACTCGGCGCCGCGATACAGTTCGGTGTGCCCCTTTTGGCGGCCAAAGCCCTTGGCCTCGGTCACGGTGATGCCGGACACACCCACTTCGTGAAGGGCTTCCTTCACCTCATCCAGCTTGAATGGCTTGATGACGGCTTCAATCTTCTTCACTGCGGACCCCCGGATATTGCAAGCCGACAAGCAAGGTTCGTGCCATGGTCGGTGAAGCTGCGTTTCTGGCGCGAATCCATGGTCAATGGCAAGCCTTGCTGCCTGATTTGGCACGTTGCCATGCCTAACGCGCATGCATTTGCCCGAAAATGGGGCAAATAGCCCCATAAATTCCCCGTTACACCGTCGTTGCGTAGCCGCCATCGACGGTGATGACGGCACCGCAAAGATAGGCGCTGGCCCGGCTTGAGAGGAACAGTGCGACTCCGGCCATGTCATCGGTGTTGCCCCAGCGCTGCATCGGCGTGGCGGCGCGGAACGCCTCTTGGAACTCGGTATCGATGGCGGCGGTCATCTTGGACGGGAAAAAGCCCGGCGCGATGGCATTGACGGCAATGTGCCGCTTGGCAAGGAACTTGGCCATCATGCGGGTAAGGTGCAGCACGCCGGCCTTGGACGCGGCATAGCTGTAGGTTTCCAGGTCGGAGACATGCTGGCCGTCGATCGAGCCGATGTTGATGACCCTGGCGTGGTGTTCCGCAGTGCCGGCCGCTTCCAGATGGGGCAGCAGTTTTTGTGTCAGGAAAAAGATCGACTTGACGTTCAAATCCATGACCTTGTCCCAGCCGCTTTCGGGAAAATCATCGATGCCGGCGCCCCAACTGGCACCCGCATTATTGAACAGGATATCGACCTTGGGCTCGGCTGCGGCGACGGCGGCGGCAAAACGGGCGATCTCGTCCATCTTCGACAGGTCGGCGGGGATCGACACGCATTCGCCGGACTTGGACAATTCGGCGGCCAGGCCATCGCAGACGGCGGCATTGCGCGCCGTGATGATGACGCGCGCGCCATTTTCCACCAGTGCGCGGGCGATCATCTCGCCGATGCCGCGGCTGCCGCCCGTGACCACCGCGACCTTGCCGCGCACGCTGAACAAGTCTTCGATCTTCATGTCATTCTCCGTCAGATGGGCTCGCCGGCGTCGCGCGCACGCTGGATGCGCGAGGATTCGGCGGCGGGCAGCTTGCGATAGACAAAATACAGGCACGTCAGCGTCAGCGGTGCCATGAGCAGCAGCGCCAGCACGCCGGTGCCAAGGCTGCCGCTGGCCTTGGACACGGCGCCGGTGAAATAAGGCCCAAGACCCAGCCCCAGCAGCGTCGTGCCGATGAAGTATGTGGCCGTGGCCGCGCCGCGCATGCGTGGCAGCACCAGATCTTGCGTCGTGGCAGCCGCGATGCCGACATAGATGCTGCCGAACAAGCCTACCGGCAGGTTGAACAGCAGGAAGCTGGCCAGCGAATCCGTCGTGAACATCATGACCAGGAACGGTGCCGGCACCAATGTCGCAAGGCTGGCGACAAGGATGCGTCCGGCCGGGTTGCGCTTTTTTACCCAGTCGGAAACCCAGCCGCCCAATACAACGCCCAGAAAGCCGCCGGCCGCGCCCCAGCCGCCGAGCAGCAGCGCGACGATCTCGGTATGGGCGTACCAGGGCAGCACGCCGCCGGCCGCCGTCATCGGCACGACAAATGTGCGGATCGCATAGGGCAGCGCCCAGAAGCCGATGGAATAGCCGGCAAAGGAGATGCTGCCAAAGCCCACCAGCGCCAGGATGAAGGTCGGCGTGCCCCAGATCAGGCTCCAGGTCGGTTTGTCATGATGGCGCAGCGACTGCGACCAGCTGGTGACCGCATAGCCGCCGAGGCAGATCGCAACCCATTGCGGCACATCGCCGGTGGCCCGGATGAGCAAGGTAGCCAGCGCGATGAAGCCAGCGGCAGCGGCCAGGTTCAAACCAAGCGCCCGCCCGTCGATCCGCGCCAGATTGATGAGTGTGAATGGCGGGATGACGCTGATGAAATCGGCGATGAAGCGGCGGAAAACTTCCGTGCCGGCCAGTTTCGGCGGTTCGGGCAGGCCCTCGGCCCGGCCGCGCGTCGGCTCCTTGAGGGTGGCGATCCACAGAGCCATGACCATGCCGGGCAGGCCAACGGCGAGGAACGCGGCCTGCCAGCCAACCAGGCCCAGTGGACCCGCCACCGGATAGGCGGCGTTCCAAGCCTTGACCACCACGGCGCCGATGAACAGCGATACGCCGCCGCCGATATAAAGCCCGGAAGAATAGACGGCGAGCGCGGTCGCCCGGCGTTCCTTGGGGAACCAGTCCGACAGCATCGAAAAGGCCGATGGGCTGGCCGAAGCCTCGCCGACGCCGACACCGATGCGCGCTGCCGAAAGCTGCGTGAAACTGCCGGCAAGGCCAGACAGCGCGGTCATGGCCGACCAGACGAACAGGCCCAGGCTCAGCAGGCGGGTGCGCACCCAATTGTCGGCCAGCCGGCCGAGCGGAATGCCGAACAGGGCATAGAAAACAGCAAACGCCGTGCCATACAGGAAGCCGAGATCGGCATCGGACAGGCCGAGATCGCGTTTGATGTCCTCTGCCAGGATCGAGATGATCTGCCGGTCGATGAAGTTCATCGCATAAACGAGAACAAGGACTCCAAGCACATATTTGGCATAGGCGCCGCCCACTGGCGGCATGTCATCGGACACAGGAACGGCGTTGGCCGGTTGATCTTCGGGCTGCGACTGGCTCATCCGTCCCCTTTGCCGGGGCGTCTGATGGCCCTGTGCACCCAAGGGTTAGCAGCGCCTTTGCCGCCTGTCAGCCAAACACTTGTGAGCGGTCGGTTTCAACCAATGATGTCGCCGAAACTGAGCTGGCCGTCGTACAGCGCCCGCACCACCAGTTCGGTGCGCGTGGAGACACCATATCGGCGCTTGGCCGCCTCGATGTATTTGTGGACGGTGCCTTCGGAGAGGCCAAGCAACTGCCCGGACACCCAGTTGGACTTGCCGCGTGCCGCCAACACAAGCACGTCCAGTTGGCGCTGGGTCAGCTTGGTTGTGGTGCGGCCCTGTGTTTCGCCGACCTGCAGGCGGCGCGCCGCTTCGAACGCGAAACAGGCCAGATACTGCGCGGCCGGGAGCGATTCTTCGGGCAGGTCGTTGCCCTGCTGCATGACAAAGCTGCACAGGCCGCTGGCTTCGCCCGGTACATGGATCGGCACAGTATAGCCATGACCAAGTCCGGCCTGGCGGGCGGTGGCCATATAGCTGCTCTGGCGGCCGGACATCGGCATGAAGGAGTCGATCTGGTCCCAGGCAAAAGGCGCAACTGATCGCTCGCAGGCCATCAGGACCGGATCGTCAGCAAGAAAATTGCTGTTGGCGAGCTTTTCAACCCATGCTTCGGGAAAGTCGGTCAAGCGCAGCGGGCCGACGCCCGCTTTGCTACTGCCGGCACTGCGATGGGTTTTCTGTGCGAGGGCGAAATGATCGAAACGAAAACGGCGGGTTGCCTCTTTCATGATCACGCCGACATCGGTCAGCAATGGCGCGGAACGTATTCCGACCACGAATTCCTGAATGTCGCAAAATTGAGTCAAATCTGCCTCACACATGACAGCGTGTCTCACAGGGCCGCAGGGCCTATGAGAAACACACACTCCACACTAAACTATAGCCCACGTATCATGACCGTAGTTTAATGATTTACGTTTTACAATGAGGATTCAATGAGTCAGCAAATCGTCACAATTGCCGGCGGGTGTTTCTGGTGCACCGAAGCCGTGTTCAATGAACTGATCGGCATTACCGATGTGGAATCCGGTTATATCGGCGGCCTCGCTGTCGATCCAAGCTATGAAGCTGTTTGCACCGGCCGCACCGGTCATGCTGAGGCCGTCAGAATTTCTTTTGATCCATCAACAATTAGCCTGAATGAAATTCTTGATATTTTCTTTCACACGCACGATCCCACGACCTTGAATCGGCAGGGCGGCGATGCCGGCACCCAGTATCGCTCGGCGATCTTCCCGAATTCGCCCCAGCAGGAAGCCGCCGCGCATGCGGCAATTGCCCGCAACCAGGCCGTCTGGGACAAACCCATTGTCACCAGTATCGAAGCTGATGCCCCATGGTATCCCGCCGAGGCCTATCACCAGCGCTATTTCGAGCGCAACGGCACCGCCAACGGCTATTGCGCTGCCGTGGTGGCCCCGAAGCTGGCTAAGTTCCGCAAAAGCTATGCTGCCAGGCTGAAGCGGCCGGCAGCGTAGCGCGCCTTTCCCTGTCGTCACCCGGCGCAAGCCGGGTGACGGGCGCCGCCCCTATTTTGTCCGATATTTGTCGAACCACTGCACCACGACCAGATTGCTTTGCAGCCATTGGCTGGGCCGGCCCATGCCATGGTTGGCTTCAGGCAGGCGCACCATCATCGCATCCACGCCGCGTACCTTCAGCGCCTGATAATAGGCTTCGGTCTGCGCGATAGGCGTGCGGTAGTCAGCCTCGCCGGTAATCAGCAGTGTCGGCGTGTTGACTTTGCCGACCATGCTGAAGGTTGATCGGCGCCAATAAAGTTCGTGGTCGTCCCATGGGTTGCCGCGCACCCAGTTCTGCATGGTCAGCGGCGGGAGATCGCTGGTCAGCGCCTGGATCGACCAATCCGTGACCGGGCGCAGTGCGGCGGCGGCGCTGAAACGGCCCGTCAACGCGATGGCGTTGGTGGTCAGCACGCCGCCGCCCGAGCCGCCGGAGATGAATTGCGCCTTGGCATCGACAAAGGGGCGCTTCAGCATCTCGTCCACCCCGGCCATCAGGTCATCATGGTCGGCGCCCGGATAGCTTCCGCCATATTCCGGCGTGATGCCATTGGCGAAGCGTTCACCGTATCCGATGGAGCCGCGCGGGTTGCTCCACAGCACGATATAGCCGGCGGCAGCATAAATCTGGTGGGTGATGGAAAAATACGGGCCATAGTCCGTGTTCGGCCCGCCATGGATATCGAGCAGGATGGGATATTTCCTGTCCGGCGAGAAATCGGGCGGATATTGCACCCAGCCTTCGATCGGCAGGCCGCCGACGGGCGAGGCCCAGGTTATGCGTTCCAGCTTGCCGATGGTCTTGCCGGCGCGCCAGTCGGCGTTGAAATCGATGGTCGCGATCTGCTTGCCGCCGCGCATGATGCCCAGTGCGGCCGGCCGGTCGGTCTCGGCGGTGGTAAAGGCGTAGGTGCCGGACGCACTCGACCAGCCGCCGCCCGACGAGGGCAAATAGAGCCGCGTGCCGCCAACCTTGTCCACCATGACGCGTGGGCGGCCTCCACCGGCGGGCAGCGCGGCCACCTTGGTCAAGCCGGCGTCGAAATACAAAAATTCCAGTGATTTGCCATCCGGTGCCCAGCGCATGTCGTTCACTGGGCGGTCCAGCGCCGCTGTCACATGCACCGGTGTCCCGCCATCGATGCCGCGCACCCACAGGCCGGGCTGGCTGTAGAATTTCGTGGTCTTTGGCGCGCCGATCCAGGCGATCATGTGGCCATCGGGGGAGATTTTCGGCTGGCCTTCCTCGCCGTCGATATCGGTCAGCCGCTGCGGGGTGCCGCCTGCCGCTGCGATGCGATACAGGTCGCTTTCACCCGACAATGCGTCATTGCCGGCCCGCACCTGCGCCGCATACACAATCGCCTTGCCGTCCGGCGTCCAGTCCGGCGCGCCGCTGATCTGGTTGGCTGCACCTTGCGTCAATTGTACCGGCGCGCTGCCATCAAGCGCGGCCACGAACAGATGGTCGGCGCCGGGTTTGACATAGCCGCCATCGTTGGTGCGCCAGCTATAGTCCGTGATGATGCGCGGATCGGCCGCCCAGACGGCGCCGTCCGGCTTTTTCGGCATGCCGGCAATCACTGGCGCCGGGGCTTCAGCGCGCGCGGCAAAGGCAATGCGCGTGCCATCTGGTGACCAAGCCAGCCCCTGCGGCGCCAGTTTCCCACTGGTCACAGGCGCGCCGATGCCGCTGGCGACGTTCATCACCCAAAGCTGCGGCTTGCCGAGATACGCTGCGACATAGGCAATGCGCGTGCCATCTGGTGACCAGGTTGCACCGCTGGCTCCGACTGCCGCGCCGATGAGCAAGCGCTTGTCCACGCTGCTGCCATTGAGGGTCGCCAGCCAGATCTCGCCCTGGCGCCTGTCGGTCTGGATGTCGAAGCTGGCGCGGGTGAACAGCACATGGCGGCCATCGGGCGACACCTGCGGGTCGGTGACCATCGACAGGCGGTAAAGATCCGCCGGTTCGAAGGGCGCGGCGGCCATGACCGGGGCAGCGGTGAGCAGCAGTGCGACAATCGCGGATTTCATGGCGGTCCTGATTCTTGTGAGGGCTGACGCTTCGACCATAAGCGCGCCATTCTGCCTCGCAACTCCCGCGTACAGAAAGCCCGGCCATGACCACGCAATTCGACCAATGGCGCGCCCGTTCCCCATATTATGACGAAAGCCACGAGGCGGTCGCGCAAAGCGTGCGGCGTTTCATGGCCGCCGAGGTGTTGCCCAACATCGACCAGTGGGAAGCGGACGGCGAACTGCCGCGCAGCCTGCACAAGAAAGCGGCGCAGGCCGGCATATTGGGGCTGAATTACCCCGAAGAATATGGCGGGCACAGCGAAGGCTTCGACATTTTCCACAGCCTGACCCAGTCCGAGGAAATGGCAGCAGCCGGCGCCGGCGGGCTGGGTGCCAGCCTGATGACGCATGGCATCGGCCTGCCGCCGATCCTGGCCATGGGATCGGACGAAATGAAGCGCCGCATCGCGCCCGAAGTGCTGTCGGGCGACAAGATCATCAGCCTGGCCATCACGGAACCTTCGGGCGGGTCGGACGTGGCGCAGTTGAAAACCCGGGCGGAACGGGTCGGCAACAAATATATTGTTAACGGCTCCAAGATGTTCATCACATCGGCGATGCGTGCCGATTACATCACCGTGGCGGTGCGTACCGGCGGGCCGGGCATGGCCGGCATATCGCTGATGCTCATTGAAACCGACCGGCCGGGCGTCACACGCACCCGGCTCGACAAGATGGGCTGGCGCTGTTCGGACACGGCGGCGGTTTATTTCCAGGACGTCGAAGTGCCGCCGGAAAACCTCATCGGCCCGGAAAATGGTGGGTTCCTTGGCATCATGCGCAATTTCAACGGCGAGCGCCTGGGCATGGCGCATGGCTGCTGCGCCATGGCGCGGGTCGCGCTTGCCGAAGCAGTGGCATGGGCGACGACGCGCGAGACGTTCGGAAAACGCCTGGCGCAGCACCAGTCGATCCGCATCAAGCTTGCGGACTGTCAGCGCCAGATCAACACGACACAAGCCTGGGTTGATCTGTGTGCCTGGCAGGTCAAGCAGGGCAATGGCGTGCCGGCCGATTTCGCCATGCTCAAGGTGCAGGCCACCCGCATGCTCGAACATGTCGCGCGCGAGGCGGCACAGGTGCTGGGCGGCGCCAGCTATATTACCGGCAGCAAGGTCGAGCGCATCTACCGCGAGGTGCGGGTCAATGCCATCGGCGGCGGCAGCGAGGAGATCATGCTCGATCTGGCGGGCCGGCAATTGGGCTATAGCTGACGGCCATCTGTCCTGCCGCATCCCCTGTGAGGCGATGAGCCGCCCTTGCCGCGAGGACACCGAAAATGTCGGCTGGCTTTACACTTCTGCAAGGCGCGAAATGACAATGCATTGAAAACAATTGTCTTGTGAACTGGCGTAATGCTTGCATAACAAGTTTAGACATTTACTTGTCACAGGGGGATTTGTTCATGAAACTTAAGACTTTGTTACTGTCGGCGACGTTTGCGTTGGCATCCGCCAATGCGGCTCAGGCTGCAACCTATGTCTATGTCGGCAGCTGGCACGTCGGCCAGGGTCCGGTTTGGACCTCCAATCCTGCCGTCTACACCGGCCAGCAAGCCGCCGCCTTGCTGTTTGGCGGCACCGCCGCGCAATATGCGATCTCGACCATCGACAGCAACGTTGCCAACATCAACTTCAGCTCGTTCGTGGATGGCTATGGTGATTCCCAGTTTCTGACCACGGCCGTTTCGCACAGCTTCAGCCTGCAGACCGGCACTGGCTACGACGGACCTCCGTCCTATTCGGCCTATGTGCTCGATCACAGCTGCGGTATTCGGTACTCCAATCCGGAAGCCAGCTGCGACGGCCAGCCGGGCCTGAACTTTGCCTTCCGCCTTGTGTCGGGTGCCGTGCCGGAACCGGCAAGCTGGGCCTTGATGATGGTCGGCTTCGGCGCTGTCGGCAGCGTGATGCGCCGCCGGGTCGCCGTCGCGGCCTGACCGGTCACCACATTCTGAAAAGGGCTCCGCTCCGGCGGGGCCCTTTTTTTGTCCGGCTCGCCGCCGGATGATTACTTGTCGTCGCCCATCCGCAGCGCCGCTATGAACGCTTCCTGCGGGATATCGACGTTGCCGTATTGGCGCATGCGCTTCTTGCCTTCTTTCTGCTTGTCGAGCAGCTTGCGCTTGCGGCTGGCGTCGCCGCCATAGCATTTGGCCGTCACGTCCTTGCGCATCGCCGCGATGGTTTCGCGGGCGATGACCTTGCCGCCGATGGCCGCCTGAATCGGGATCTTGAACAAATGGCGCGGGATGAGGTCCTTCATCCGCTCGCACATGTGGCGGCCGCGCGATTCGGCTGCATCGCGGTGGACGATCATGCTGAGCGCATCGACCGGCTCGGCGTTGACCATGATCGACATTTTCACCAGATCACCCTCGCTATGGCCAATCTGGTGATAGTCGAACGAGGCATAGCCGCGGCTGATGGATTTCAGCCGATCATAGAAATCGAAGACGACTTCGTTCAATGGCAGGTCATAGACGACCTGCGCGCGGCCACCCACGTACGTCAGGTTCTTCTGGATGCCGCGCCGGTCCTGGCACAGCTTGAGGATGCTGCCGAGATGCTCGTCGGGCGTGAAGATCGTCGCTTCGATCCACGGCTCCTCGATCAATTCGATGGTGCTCGGGTCGGGCATGTCGGACGGGTTGTGCAATTCCAGCGTGCGGCCATCGCGCAGCAGCATCTTGTAAACAACAGATGGCGCCGTGGTGATCAGGTCGAGATCATATTCCCGCGTCAGCCGTTCCTGGATGATCTCCAGATGCAGCAGGCCCAGAAAACCGCACCGAAACCCGAACCCCAGCGCGGCGCTGCTTTCGGTCTCGAAACTGAAACTGGCATCGTTCAAGCGCAAACGGCCAAGGCTGTCGCGCAGTTTTTCGAAATCGGCGGCATCGACGGGGAACAGCCCGCAGAACACCACCGGTTGCACGGTCTTGAAGCCGGGCAACGCTTCGGCAGTCGGGCGCTTGGCATCGGTGATGGTGTCGCCGACATTGGTCTGTGCGACTTCCTTGATCTGCGCCGTAATGAAGCCGATCTCGCCGGGGCCAAGCGAATCCAGCACTTCGATCTTGGGCCGGAAACAGCCGACCCGGTCGACCAGATGCGTGGTGCCGGCAGCCATCATGGCGATCTGCTGGCCCTTTTTCAGCACGCCGTCGATGACGCGCACCAGGATGACGACGCCGAGATAAGGGTCATACCAGCTGTCGACGAGCATGCATTTGAGCGGCGCGTCGATATCGCCCTTTGGCGGCGGAATCTGAATGACGATGGCTTCTAGCAGATCCTCGATGCCGATGCCCGATTTGGCGCTGGTCAGCACGGCGTCATCGGTGCTCAGCCCGATGACATCCTCGATCTGCTTCTTGACGCGCTCGGGCTCGGCGGCGGGCAGGTCGATCTTGTTGATGACCGGCACGATGACATGGTCATGCTCGATGGACTGATAGACATTGGCCAGCGTCTGCGCCTCGACACCCTGTGCCGCGTCGACCACCAGCAGTGCGCCCTCGCAGGCCGCAAGGCTGCGCGACACTTCATAGGCGAAATCGACATGGCCCGGCGTGTCCATCAGGTTGAGAATGTAGCGCTTGCCGTCCTTGGCCGGATAATCGAGCCGCACTGTCTGCGCCTTGATGGTGATGCCGCGCTCTTTCTCGATATCCATGTTGTCGAGCACCTGCTCCGACATTTCCCGCGCGGTGAGCCCGCCCGTGGTCTGGATCAGCCGGTCGGCAAGCGTGGATTTCCCGTGATCGATGTGCGCGATGATCGAGAAGTTGCGGATGAGGGAGATGTCTGCAGTCATGGCCCGAGCCTGTAGCAGAGGGGGCGGGAAGGGCAATGCGGCGATACGGGTCGGACAGCGGGGTGGCCCAGCGGGACAAGCGAAACGCGCTGGCAAAACCCGGCGTGACTTGCCAGCATTATGGTGCCATTCTTCACCTGTCGTTAACCAATTCGAGGATGATGATCATGTCCGTGAACCGCATGGCATTATTGCGTGCCGGGGCGCTGACGCTTTTGGCGAGCGCCATGCCCGCTGACGCGGCGATCTACCGCGGAATACGGACCTATGGTGGCTGTTGCACGACTGGCGCACTTGAAGTGACGACCGATGGCACGCTGGGGGTTCTGGGTGCGGCCAATATCCTCAAATTCAAGCTGACTTTTTCGGGTCTGGATGAACGAGACATCGCCAATTACGGTTGGCATCCCAGTATCGAATCAAGTGAATATGAACCTGTGGTCCTGAACGGCACCAGCCTTTCGGCGACCGGGAGCAAGTTATTGTTCGACTTTGACTCCGGCGAAGGTTTTTTTGGTGTACAAAGCCCATCATATTTGTTTACATCTGCAAACTGCAATTGCTTTCAATCTTCCGTCGAATATTATCGGTTGGACCCGGAATTCAGCAACTGGATTTCCCGCTCGGGGGTCGAGGTGCTGGGGATCGTCCCCGAGCCGGCGAGCTGGGCGCTGCTGATCACCGGCTTTGGATTCACAGGCACCGCAATGCGGCGACACCGCGTCCTTGGCCGCTTGAAAGCCGGAGTAGCTTGACCGGCGGTTGCAGTGACGCTTTAGCCGTGGGGCATTCGTTTTGGAGGCCCCTTTGACTCTCAACATCGCCATCATTGGCGCCGGCCCGGCCGGTTACTACACCGCCGAAGCCGCCCTCAAGCATTGGGGCGGCGGCGCCCGCATCGATATCATCGACCGGCTGCCGACGCCTTATGGCCTGATCCGCGCCGGCGTGGCGCCCGATCACCAATCGATCAAGGCAGTGACGCGCCGTTATGAAGCCACCAACCTGGGCGCGGGCGTGCGCTTTGTCGGCAATGTCATGGTCGGGCGCGATGTGTCGGTGGATGAATTGCTTGGAATCTATGACGCCGTTGTGCTGTCAGTGGGCGCGCCGCATGACAAGCCCATCGGCATTCCGGGCGACGACCTGCCCGGCGTCATCGGATCGGCGGCGTTTGTCGGCTGGTACAACGGCCATCCCGATTTTGCCGATTTGCAAGTTCCGCTGGATCATCACGGTGCCGCCATTATCGGCAATGGCAATGTCGCCATCGATTGCGCCCGCGTGCTGGCCAAGACGACCGCCGAACTTGCCGTGTCCGACATTGCCCAGCATGCGCTGCACGCGCTGGAACGCTCGGCGGTGCGCGACATTCATATCGTCGGCCGGCGCGGGCCGCACCAGGCCAGCTTCACCACCAAGGAAGCCGGCGAGCTTGGCCATCTCGAACGCGCGCAGCCTTTGCTGAAGTCGGGCGACCTGCCGCCTGTCGAAGCGGATGCGGCGCTGGAGCCCGGCCACCGCAAGATGGTCACGCATCTGCGCGGCTTTGCCGAACAGCCGCGCAGCGACAAGCCGGTGACCATTCATTTCGAATTCTTCCGCCGCCCGGTCGCGGTCGAAGGGGCGGGCAGGGCGCAGCGCCTGATTGTCGAAACGACACGGCTTGAGGATGGCCGCGCGGTCGGCACTGGAGAATTGCACGCCATTCCCTGCGGGCTGGTGATTGCCTGCATCGGCTATCGCACGGCCCAGATTCCCGGCGTGCCCTATGCCGACGCGCTGGGGCGTTTTCCCGGCGACGACGCCGGGCGCATCGCCAATCGGCTGTATGCCAGCGGCTGGGCGCGGCGTGGGCCATCGGGCACCATCGGCACCAACCGACCGGACGGTTTCGGTGTTGTCGAGGCGATGGTGGCAGACGGGCTGGTATCCAGGGGCGGCGATGCCCCGGCGGCGTTGGACGCCCTGCTGGCCAGCCGCGGCGCGGCGCCGGTCAGCTTTGCTGGCTGGCAGCGCATCGATGCCGCCGAAGTGGCGCGCGCCCGCGCTGGCGCCCCGCGCGAAAAGATCGTGTCGGTCAGCGAAATGCTCGGGCTGGTGGGCTGACGATCAGACGTTGAAGAACGCCAGCGCGTCGGCAAGGGCGATGGGCGTGCCCGGCTGCACATCGACGACACGGAACATGTTGCCGTCACCGGACTGTTTGCGCATCAAGATGGAAAACATGTCGCCGTCGTCGGTAAAAAGCCCCAGCACGCGCGGGATGACGGATTCGCCGGGCAGGCCGTCGGGCATGGGGTTGTAACTGGCAAAGGGCGAAAACCCGGCGACGTAAGTGACGGACGCATCACCCAGATGGGCAAACATGGCGCGTTTGGCGCGCAGCGATTTGTCCGTTTCCGGCCCGTTCCATGTGCCGATGTGATAGACTTGGCGGACGCCGTTGACCTCGCACAGCAGCATCCGGCAGCCTGAAAACGGCCCGGACAGGATATCGCAGGCGTCAAGCGAGGCAAAGGTCGTCCAGCCGGGGCGATAAGGCAGCCAGGCGAAATTGCGGTGGCCCTGCCGGTGCAACATGCCGCCACCGACCCCGCGCGTTGTCGAAAACGTCCCCTCGCGCCAGACATGGCAGCGGATGGTCGGAACGGGCTGGAGGAAATTGCCGGTATCCGCATAAGCCCCGAATGTCGGCATCGGGAAGTCCAGCATCATGCCTGTGCGGATCTTGCGTTCGATCATCGCCTTGCCCTTCTGAGCCGTACGATGTGCCGAGTGTTGCCACAGAGCATGGCCACAATCCACATGATGTTGCGCGGACCCCGCGAAAAGGCCGCAATGCGCGGTTGCGCTGCCTGCCGCCCCCGGCTATAGCGCCGCTTCTCCACGCGTCGGGGCGTAGCTCAGCCTGGTAGAGCGCTGTCTTCGGGAGGCAGAGGCCGGAGGTTCGAATCCTCTCGCCCCGACCATGTGGAACTGGCCAAGCGGGGTCCCGGCCCGCTGGCCCCATAACCTATCAAATCTGGCTGCAAGAAGCGCGTGCCGCAGGGCAGCGCCGCCTTTTGCCGGCCGGTGTCAGTCAGGCATGTGCTGAAATGTCATTTAACCGCAATGCCGCCGTAATGCGGAACATATAGGGGGTCCGGGCAACAGGATAACACCATCCGTTGCAAAGGGTCCGGCCATGGCTTCCCTCCCGCTTTCGCCCGCAGTGCCGCTGCTGTTTCGTGATCCGTCCCCGCCGCCGCTGCGCGCGCCGCAGATGCCGGTGTGGCACCGGGATGACGACGAGCTGACCCCCGACGAAAAAACACGAAGCGGCAAGATCCGTTACCGCACGGTCTGGATCAGTGATACGCATCTGGGCACATCGGGCTGCAATGCCGAGCTGCTCCATGACTTCCTGCACAGCATCAAGCCCGAGACGCTGTATCTCGTTGGCGACATCATTGACGGCTGGAAGCTGAAGCGCGGCTGGTACTGGCCGGAGCGCCACAACGATATCATCCGCCGCATCCTGAAATTGGCGGCCAAGGGCACCCGCGTTGTCTATGTGCCCGGCAACCATGACGAGGCGGCGCGCGATTATGCCGGGCTGAATTTCGGCGGCGTTGAAATCATGAACGAAGCCATCCACGTAACCGCCGATGGCCGCCGCCTGCTGGTGCTGCACGGCGATGAATTCGACGGCGTGGTTCTGTACCATCGCTGGCTGGCGCTGCTGGGCGACCTTGGCTACCGGGCGCTGCTGCGGCTCAACATCGGGTTCAACATGGCGCGGCGGCGGCTGGGCCTGCCCTATTGGTCGATTTCGGCCCATATCAAGAAAAAGGTGAAGAACGCGGTCGCCTTCATCGGCCATTTCGAGGAAGTCGTCGCCCATGCTGCGCGCGAACGCGGTGTCGATGGCGTCGTTTGCGGCCATATCCATTCCGCCGAAATCCGCGAGTTCGATGGCATCCAATATTACAATGACGGCGACTGGGTCGAGAGCTGCACCGCGCTGGTGGAACATGCCGATGGCCGCATGGAAATCATCGATTGGGCCGCCCGCACAGCGGGCATGGATGTGGCCGCCCGCACAGCGGGCATGGATGTGGCCGCACCCTGTGCCGGCAAGGTCATGGCCGCGCCATTGCCTCCAGTCCTTGCACAGGCAGTTCCCGCATGAAAATCCTGCTCGTCTCCGACGCCTGGTCGCCGCAGGTCAACGGCGTTGTCCGCACGCTGACCACCATCGTGGGCCTGCTGCGCGCGCGTAGCCACCGAGTTCATACCATCACGCCCGACCAGTTCTGGTCGGTGCCGATGCCCAGCTATCCGGAAATCCGCCTGGCCCTGACCAGCCGGCGCCGTGTGGCTGCCACCATCACCGGCTTTGCGCCCGATGCCGTGCACATCGCCACCGAAGGCCCGCTGGGCTGGCTGGCGCGTGCCTGCTGCATGAAACGCGGCATTCCGTTCACGACATCGTTCCACACGCGCTTTCCCGATTATGTCGCGGCGCGCACCGGGCTTGATCCGGCGCCGGTCTGGCGCGTGCTGCGGCGGTTCCATATCCCGGCAACAGCGGTGATGGTGGCAACGCCGCGCCTTGCCGCAGAACTGGCCAGCCACGGCCTGACACGGTGCCAGCCGTGGACGCGCGGTGTTGATCTGGCGTTGTTTCGCGCCGATGTCGCGGCGCATCCGGCCTTTGCCGATCTGCCGCGCCCGATTGCGCTGCATGTCGGGCGCGTGGCCGTGGAAAAGAATATCGAGGCGTTTCTGGCCGCTGACTGGCATGGGTCGAAGGTGGTCGTCGGCGATGGTCCAGCGCTTGAGGCGTTGCAGAGCCGCTTTCCAGGCGCGCATTTCCTTGGCTCGCTCCACGGCGATGCGCTGGCGTCGACCTATGCCGGCGCCGATGTGCTGGTGTTTCCCAGCCGCACCGATACCTTTGGACTGGTGATGATCGAGGCTCTGGCCTGCGGCACGCCGGTCGCCGGCTATCCAGTGGCCGGCCCGCTCGACATCATCGGGCCGCAGGGCAGGGGCGCATCAGGCACAGGCCCGCCGGTAGGCGCGGTTGATGATGATCTTGGCGCCGCGATGGTGAACGCGCTGTCGGCGCGGCGTGTTGACTGCGCCAAGGCAGGCGCGCTGTTCAGCTGGGATCATAGCTGCGATCAGTTTCTCGCGGCGCTGGCCGGCGCCCAGCCTGTACCTGTGCCCGAGCCCCTGCAAAACCCTGTGCCGCAAGCCGCTTGACGAACCCGGCCAGTGACCTAGCGTGCCCCTGAGATTTCAGGGGAGAATCACCATGTTTTTGCGCGGATTTCTGGCGCTTTGTCTTGCCGGCGCGGCTATTCCTGCTGCGGCCGATACGCTGGCGGTGACAGCGGCGCGGATGCTCGACGTGGAAACCGGGCGCGTTATCGACAATCCGCGCATCGTCATCACCGATGGCCGCATCACCGCTGCTGGCCCTGCTGCCACCACGCCCGCGCCTGCCGGTGCGCGCGGCCTCGATCTGGCCGGCCTGACGCTGCTGCCCGGCCTCATCGACATGCATGTGCATCTGTCCAGCGATCCGCGTCTGGGCGGCGACCGGGCCTTGCGATTTGTGCGCTCGTTTCAGGCGGTGATGGGCGTCGCCCATGCCAAGGTGACCATCGAAGCCGGCTTCACCACCGTACGCAACGTCGGGTCCGATGGCTTTGACGATCTGGCGCTGAAACAGGGAATCGAAAACGGCTATATCCCCGGCCCGCGCATTGTGCCGGCCACCTATGCCATCGGCGCGACCGGCGGCCACTGCGATACCAACCAATATCCAGCCGAATTCGAATTTGCCCGTCCCGGCATTGCAGATGGCCCCGACGCCATCCGAAGCAAAGTGCGTGAACTGCACCGGCGCGGCGCCGAGGTGATCAAGTTCTGCGCCACCGGCGGCGTGTTTTCTGCCGGCACCAGTGTCGGCGCGCAGCAATACACACAAGCCGAGATGGATGCGCTGGTTGCCGAGGCGCATATGCTGGGCATGAAGGTCGCCGCCCATGCGCATGGCACGAGCGGCATCAACACCGCGCTTCGTGCGGGCGTGGACACCATCGAACACGCCAGCTTTGCCGATGCCACCAGCTTTGAACTGGCGAAGAAATCCGGTGCCTGGTTCTCGATGGATATCTATGACGACGATTACATCCTTGCCGAAGGCGCCAGGAACGGCGTGCCGGAGGAAAATCTGGCCAAGGAGCGCGAGGTCGGCCTCAAGCAGCGTCAGAATTTCCAGGCTGCGCACAAGGCCGGGGTGAAGATGGTGTTCGGCACCGATGCCGGCGTCTATCCCCACGGCGACAATGCCCTGCAATTTGCCAAGCTGGTCGAATGGGGAATGACTCCGCTCCAGGCGATCCAGACCGCCACGGTCAATGCCGGCCAGGCATTGGGCAAGGCCGGCGATGTCGGCAGCCTGTCACCCGGCCATTTCGGCGACATTATCGCGGTGGCGGGCGATCCATTGGGCGACGTGACGGTTCTGCGCAAGATTGCCGTAGTCATCAAGGACGGCCAGATCGTCAAGGACGCCCGCTGAGCCTCAGTGCCATCCGCAATGACTGGAACAACAATGCCCAGCTGGGTCAAGATTTCTGCTGCCTCCGCCCTTGTGCTTGCGGCCCTGTTTGTCGGGCTTGCAAGCTGGGACAATCTGACGGCCACCGCGCCCGCCCCTGATCCGGTACGCCGCCATGACGTGCGCATCGTACGCGACACCTGGGGCGTCCCGCACATCTATGGGAAGACCGATGCCGATGTCGGCTATGGCATTGCGCTGGCCCATGCGCAGGATGATTTCCGCAACCTCGAGGAAACACTTGCGGCGGTACGTGGGCGTGCCGGCGCACTGCTTGGCGAGGAGGGCGCCCGGATCGATTTTGCCGGCGCGTTGCTGGATGCCCGCGCTGTCGCTGACCGCCGCTACACCACATTGTCTATGCCCACACGGCGATTGGTGGAAGCCTATGCCCAGGGCCTTAACGATTATGCTGCCAGCCATCCCGGCGAAGTGCGGCTGCGCGGGCTGTTCCCGGTCACTGGCCATGACGTTGTGGCTGGCTTTGCCATGCGCTCGCCGTTCTTCTTCGGGCTGGACCGGCCGCTTGGCGCTCTGATCGAGGGCAAGCTGCCGCCGCGTGATGCCGGCCCGGCCGACGAGCGCGGCTCCAATGCCTTTGCCGTCTCGGCGCGGCGCAGCGACGATGGCACGACACGGTTGATCGTCAACTCGCACCAGCCTTGGGAAGGGCCGGTGACATGGTGGGAACTGGTCGTGCATTCCGATGAAGGCTGGGATTTTGCCGGCGCCCTGTTTCCCGGCGCGCCGTTCCCGCTGCTGGGCCACAATCGCAACCTGGGCTGGGCCAACACCGTCAACCGCCCCGACTTGATCGACACCTACAAATTGGTGATGGACGACAGCGGCACCAAATACCGCTTTGACGGCAAATGGCTGCCGCTGCAAAGCCAGCGCATCTGGCTGCGCGTCAAGGTCGGCCCGCTGGTGCTGCCGGTGCCGCGTACCGTCTATCGCTCTGCGCACGGCCCCGTCATTGTGAACGACCAAGGCGCCTTTGCCATCCGTTATGCCGGCATCGGCGACGTGCGGCAGGTGGAGCAGTATTACCGGCTGAACAAGGCGCAGGATTTCGGCCAGTGGCGCGCTGCCATGGCGATGCAGGCGATCCCCGGCACCAATTTTGTCTATGCCGATGCCAAGGGCCATATCGGCATGTTCTACAACGCGCTGTTTCCGGCGCGGGCAACCGGCTTTGACTGGAAGGGCGTGCTGCCCGGCGACACATCAAAAACACTCTGGACTCGGTACCTGCCGTGGGGCGCCGATCCGATGGTCGTCGATCCGGCTTCGGGCTGGGTCGCCAACAGCAACAACCATCCTTTTGTGGCGACCGCGCCCGCCGACAATCTGAAACGCGCCGATTTCGCACCCGAACTTGGCATCGAGACCTTTGAAACCAACCGCATGCACCGCTTTGCCGCGCTGTTTGCCGGCATCAACGGCCCGATCAGCCGCGACGCCCTGCTGCGCATCAAATTCGACAAGGGCTATGAACGTACCGGCACAGCCAAGGCCTGGCTGGACAAGGTGCTGGCGGTCGATACGCGCAAGACACAAGGCATGGCGGCGGCGCAGCGGTTGATCCGTGCCTGGGATTGGACGCTTGATGGCGATGGCCCTGCCGACTCCTTGGTTGTCGCCCTCTTCGGCACGGTCGGGCGGCAGTCCTATCGCGGCGAACCCCTGCCGCCGGCCGAGCCGAAGCTGCGCGAAGTCACCGACTTGCTGATGAACAATTTCGGCCGGCTCGATGTCCCGCTTGGTGATTTCCAGCGGCTGCGGCGCGGCACCATCGATCTGCCGGTGATTGGCGGCCCCGACGCGCTGCGTGCGGTTTATGGCGATATCGCTGCCGACGGCCGGCGGGTGGGCAACAATGGCGACGGCTTTGTCATGCTGGTCGAATGGCCGGCAGTCGGCTCGGTCCGTTCCGAAACCATCCACCAGTTCGGCGCCGCGACCACGCGCACCGGGTCGCCGCACTATGCCGATCAGTCACCGTTGTTCGTGTCGCAGCGGTTCAAGGCGGTGGATTTCGACTTCGGTCTTTCGCAAGCGGTCCCAAAACCTTAGGAACAATGGCATCGACAGCGAATTTCGCGGGTACGGGAGCCGGCATTGCGGAAAATTCACTGGATTGCGACTATCGCGTTGCTGGCTGCAACTTGCGCGCGAGCGGACGTGATAGACCGGCTCGCGGCCAAATTCGGCGCGCGTGAAGGCACCACGGACATGCGGCTGTCGCCCAGCGGTAACCGCATTGTCTATCAGACGCCGCTCGGCACCGCCGGCGTTGCGGTCCGCGTTGCGGATATCGAGGGCAGCAACAGTGCCGTTATCCTGAGTTCGAACCAGCCCGACGTCATCCCCGGTGGATGCAGTTTCAAGACCGACGAGCGGCTGATCTGCAATGTCACCTTCATCTCGATGTCGGCAGGTACGCGACTCACGTTTGGCCGCGCCTTTTCGGTTTCGGCCGACGGCAAGTCGCGGATCGAGCTTGGCGAACGCGTAACCGACCGCACCGTGAGCGTGGACCAGAGCGGCGCCAGTCTGGTCGATTGGTTGCCGGATGATCCCGATCACATATTGATGCAGGTCAATGTCGCCGAAAAATCCGACATCGGTTCCATCGTGCAGTCCGGCCGGTCCGGTGTGTCCGTGCAGAAGGTCGAACTGGCGACCGGTCGCATGACCATGGTCGAAAGCCCCGCGCGCGGCGTCACCGGCTGGGATACCGATGATCGCGGGCAGGTTCGCTACAAGGTACTGCGCAGCACAAACGCCGCCGGCTACATGTCCTCCAAATCCGAACATTATGTCCGTGTGCGCGATGGCAAGGATTGGCGCCAGATCGCCGTCACCGATGATGACGCCGGCACGGATTTCGCTTTCAGGGGGTTCGACTCGGACCGTGACGCCTACCTTGCCCTGCGGCCCAAGGATGGGCGCATGGCGCTTTACCGCGAACCTGCGGCAGGCGGTGCTGGCGAAATGCTGTACGCGCATCCCCGCGTGGATGTGGATGGCCTGTTGCGCATCGGAAAATGGCGGCGGCCGGTGGCGGTGACCTATACCGACGATGCCCGGCAGTATGCGTTCTTCGACCCCGTGCTGGAAAAACGCACGCGCGCGCTGTCTGCTGCGCTGCCTGGCAAACCTCCCGTCATCGTCTTTGACGAAAATGGCGATGGCACGAAGAATCTGATCCTTGCCGGCGGCCAGTCCGACCCGGGCCGCTATTACTTGTATGATACCAAGGCGCGGCAACTGGCGGCGCTGCTGCCGGTCCGGCCGGAACTTGATGGAGTGCTGCTTGGCCAGCAGAGCGCCATCACTTACAAGGCGCGCGACGGCGCCGCTGTGCCGGCCTATCTGACCCTGCCGCCGGGCCGCACGGACATGAAGGGCCTGCCGGCCATTGTCATGCCGCACGGCGGGCCATGGGCGCGTGACGCGCTCGGTTTCGACTGGCTCAGCCAGTATTTTGCAGCGCTCGGCTATGCTGTCATCCAGCCGAATTTTCGCGGTTCGACCGGCTATGGCGACAGCTGGTACCTCGACAATGGCTTCAAAAGCTGGGCGACGGCGATCGGTGATGTCAACGACGCCGGGCGCTGGCTGCTCGGGCAGGGTGCCGATCCGGCGCGGCTGGCTATCGTCGGCTGGAGCTATGGCGGCTATGCCGCGCTGCAGGCCAATGTGGTGGAGCAGGGGCTGTACAAGGCCGCCGTCGCCATCGCGCCGCTGACCGATTTTGCAATGTGGAAACAGCAGTTCCTGAATTTTACCAACTACAAGCAGGTGGCGGCGGCTGTTGGCGATGGCCCGCACATCCAAGCCGGCTCACCCACCCGCCATGCCGACAAGATCAACGTGCCGGTCCTGATGTTCCATGGCAGCATCGACCTGAATGTCGATATCGCGCAGGCACGCGCCATGGATGCGGCGTTGGCAAAGGCGGGCAAGCGGCATCAATTGGTGGTGTATCCGGGGCTGGAGCACCAGTTGAACGACAGTGCCGCCCGCACCGACATGCTGACCAAAAGCGCGCGATGGCTGGCCGAGGCGATGCCGGCGAAGTGAGGCTTCTCACATGGCAGCCTGCATGTTAGCCAGTGCACATGCCGCGCCCGATTAACTCCCCATCGCTTGCCGCCAGTCCGCTTTTCGAGCGGCTGTCGCCGCCGCCGCAAGGACTGACTGTTTCGGAACGCATGATTGCCGGCTGGTTCAGGGAAAACCTGTCGCAGCTGCCGTTTGAAACCGCCGCCAGCATCGGCGCACGTGTCGGCGTTTCGGCAATGACGGTGGCGCGGCTGATGCCCAAGCTGGGCTATGCCAATCTCGCCGCGCTCAAGGATGACCTGCGCAGCGGCGGCGCCGGTGACGGCGCACCCTGGCTGCTCGCCGAAGCGGGAATTGGCCCCGATGCGGCATCCGGTCCCGATGCGGCATCCGGACCCGATGCGCGACTGCGCGCCGAAACCGCTGCCATTGCCGGTGTCTACCGTCTTGCCGAAACGCCGGACTGGGCCGCCATCGTGGCGTTGCTGGCGCGCGCTGCCCATGTGCATGTCGCCGGCTTCCAGACCGAGGCTGGGCTGGCTGCCGGCTTTGCCCGGCATCTGGCCTATGTCCGGCCCGGCGTGGTGACGATCGAGACAGATTCCGGCCTGTTCGAGACACTGTTGGCGATGACCGCCGATGATGTCGCCGTGCTCATCGATGTGCGCCGCTATTCCCGGCATTTTCGGCTTATCGCCGAAAAAATCGCCGCCGCTGGCGTGCCGCTGGTGGTCATCACCGACCCCTATTGCCCATGGGCGCGCGACCTGACCCCGCATGTGCTGACCGCCGAAGTGGCGCTCGGGCACTTCTGGGACATGAACACGGCGCTGGCATCGCTGCTCAACCTCGCCGTGGACGGCGTGGTCGGGGTGATCGGGGCACAGACCGTCCACGCCCGGCTGGCGCGGCTGACCGGGCACTATGCCGAATTCATCGGCTTTCAGGGCCGCGCCCGCTGAGGTCGCCGATCAGTTGTTATCCGATGTCACAGTGTCGCCGCCCGTTGGCACGTTGCAGCTCGCAAAGGTGATCGGCACTGACTGGCCCCAGTCGGCGCTGTTCGCCTGCACCTGGAAATGCAGATGCGGCCCTGATGATCGCCCGGTGCCGCCCGATGTCGCAATGGCCTGGCCCGTGGTCACGGTGTCGCCGACATTCACCAGCACGCCGTTTTGCTGGATATGGAAATACCAGCTGGTCAGCCCGCCCCGGTGCCGGATTCGCACGGCATTGCCCCAATTCTGCAGGCTGCCGCCTGCAAACGGCTGGTTGCCCGGGCCGGTCGGAGCATTGGGATTGAAGGTTGCCGATTGGCCCTCTTGCAGCCATTCGACCGTGCCGCCGCGCGCAGCCCTTATGGTGGTACCGGCCGGTAGCGAGAAATCAAAGGCAAAGGCCTGGCTGCCATTGTGTGACCCGCCGGGATTGTTGTTGCCCTGGCCGACACCCATCGAAACGCCGCCAGCCCATGGGTAACGGAACATACCGCGCGATTCTTCCTGCGGCTCGACAAAGGCCAGGCGCAAGCCCCGGCCGAATGCATCCAGATCCTCGGTAACCAGATCGGTGGTGCAGCGGCGACGGCTGTACCATTGCGAGCCGGTGCCGGGCCGCCACACTGCCGCGTACTTGTCGCCGTCCACGGCCATGGCGGTCAGGTAAAGCCCTTGCGCAAAATAGGTCTTGTCCTGCGCATCGAACGCTGCGCCGGTCATGTTCCATTTCACCCATTGCGCGCCGCTGCCTGGCCGCCAAACGGCGGTCAGCCGGCCATTGTCATAATCAAGCGCCGTGATCCGCAGGCCGTTCTTGAAATGGACAGCATCCTTGGCCTTGAATTCGTCGCCGGTCATGCCGGTCTTCCACCATTGTGCGCCGCTGCCCGGGCGCCACACCGCCGCCATGACATTGCCGTCGCGCTTCAGCGATTTCAGGCGCAGGCCGTTCTTGAAATGCACGGTGTCCTTGGCATCGATCTCGGATATGCTCTTGCCGCCCTGCCACCATTGCGTGCCACTGCCCGGCTGCCAAAGGGCGGTATAGCGCCCGCCGCGCATGGACAGCGAAGTGAGCCTGAGGCCGTTGCCGAAATGCGTGGTGTCGGCTGCCTTCAATTCATCGACCGTCATGCCGGCGCGCCACCATTGCGCGCCGCTGCCGGCCCGCCAGACTGCGGAATAGCCTGTGGCCCAAAGCGCCGCCGGTGCGGCCACGGCGACCATGGCGGCCGCTCCCAAAAGCAAGATTCGGCGCATCCGTGTTCCCCTGCAATGCAATTGCATGGATGATGCGCGCCGGGTTGCGGCCCTGTCCACCGGGCCGGATGGTCCCTCCCTAATGGTCCAGCACGGGCCAGTCCGTCGGCAGCGCCCAGCCCGCCGGCAGCGGCGCTTCGGCGACAATCGGCGCATCAGGATCGATGGGGAGGACCAGCCGTCGCGCGTGCAGCATCATCGCGCCCACCGATCCTTTCGCGCCATCGCCATAGACCGGATCGCCGATAATCGGGCAGCCGATATGGGCGGCATGGACTCGGATCTGGTGGGTGCGCCCGGTTTCGGGGCGAAACGCCACCAGGCCCGATGCGCGTTCCAGCACCTGCCAATGGGTCACGGCGCGTTTGCCGGCAGGGTCCACGATCATCCGCCAGCCCTGTTCCCGGCTCGATATCTTGATCAGCGGCGCCTCGATCCTGCCCTCGTCCTGCGCGGGCATAGCAGTGAGCTGCGCCCAATACAATTTCTGCACCATGCTGCCGGCAAACAGCGCCGACAATTGCCGCACGCCGCGCGGTGACAGGCCGATGGCAAGGCAGCCCGATGTGTCGCGGTCCAGCCGGTGCGCCATCACCGGCAACCGGCGACCGGGGGCCAGCGAAGGCAGGAAATCCTCGAGGCTGTCCGGCGTGCGCGGCCCTGGATGGACGGCAAGGCCAGCCGGCTTGGCAATCACCGCCACATCGGCATCGCGATACAGGACCGGAAATGGGAAGGGATCGCTCATCTGACTTTTTCGCCTGTCAATCACAAAGACAGTTAATCATCCTGCGCCATGGCCGTTTCCCACCACAGCGCTCCTGCAAAACGCAGGTGCGGACTGCGGGAGAACATCCATGACCGTGATCAACACCAATATCAACGCACTGACCGCCCAAGGCGCGCAGCGGACTGCCAACAACAGCCTTTCGATGGCAATGCAGCGCCTGTCCACCGGCCAGCGCATCAATTCTGCCAAGGACGATGCTGCCGGCCTTGCGATCTCACAGCGCATGACATCCGATGTCCGCGGCCTTGCGGTTGCCATGCGCAACGCCAACGACGGTATTTCGATGGCCCAGACGGCCGAAAGCGCCATGGGCGAAGTGACCAACATGTTGCAGCGCATGCGCGAACTGTCCGTGCAGGCTGCCAACGGTACCATTACCAACACCGACCGCAAGGCACTTCAGGCCGAAGTGAAGCAACTGACCGGCGAAATCGACAATGTCGGCGGCCGAACCAACTTCAACGGGCTCAAGCTGCTCGACGGCTCGGCAAAGGGCGTCAAGCTCCAGACCGGCAGCCGCGCCGGCGAAACCGTCAGCTTCTCCATCGGTTCGACCCGCGCCCGCGATCTCGGTCTCGGCAGCTCGCCGGCGCTGACGGCGTCGGGCGCCTTCGAAGCCACGGCCGCGAACCTGTCCGCCAACCAGACGCTGCTGGCCGGCGACCTGACCATCAACGGCGTCAGCATCGGCGGCAGCGTGGGCGATGACGACAATGTCTCTGCCGACAACAAGGCTGCTTCCTCGTTGGCCAAGGCCGCTGCCATCAACCGCGCCTCGGCAGAAACCGGCGTGCGCGCCGTTGTCGGCAAGACCGTGATGACCGGCACGGCCATGACGGCTGGTGCCAACGCTGGCACCATCACCATCAACGGCATCACCACGGAATCGGTCGCGACCACAGCCAATGCCGCCCAGAGCCGCACGCTGGTCCGCGATGCCATCAACGCCATTTCCGGCCAGACCGGCGTCCGCGCCGTCGACACCGGCGACGCCAATGGCGGCATCCGCCTCGAAGCCGGCGACGGCCGCAACATCACCGTCTCGCTAGGCACCCTGACCGCGGCGCAGACCGGCGTGAAAGTCGGCGCACAAAGCGGCAGCCTGAGCCTGGTCAGCGAGAATGGCCAGCCGATCGAAATCGGCTCCACCTCGTCCGGCCGCATCAGCCGGGCCGGTCTGGCCCAAGGCAGCTTCGATCGCGGTGTGTCGGCCGTGTCCTCCGACGCCCGCGGCGTGGCAAGCAGCGCCGCCACCGCGCTGACGCTCAACAGCGGTGACTTGTCGATCAACGGCGTCGCCATCCGTGCCGCATCGGCAACCGACGACACGTTCTCGTCATCGGCTTATGCCTCGTCCGCCAAGGCGGGCAGCGCCATTGCCATCGCCAACGCCATCAACGCATCGTCGGCGGAAACCGGCGTGACGGCCACCGCCAACAGCCAGACCATCAGCAGCACCACGACCACGGTCATCGCCACATCGGCAGCGGCCACGCTGGGAATCAATGGCACGCTGATCGACGTCAATCTGAACGCTGCCGACAGCGCCCAGGCAACCCGCGAGAATGTTGCAAAGGAAATCAACAAATTCACTGGCCTGACCGGCGTGACCGCTGCCGACAACGGCCGTGGCGGACTTGACCTCACTGCTGCCGATGGCCGCAACATCACTATTGTGGTCGATAGCGACGAAGCGGCGGCGGCCAACATGGGTCTTGGCGGCGCGACCATCAAAGGCACGAACACTGCTTATGCAGTGGTCGGTGCCACCGATCCCACCTCGGTCGCAACGGCGGAAACCGCCTATGCCACAGTGCGGCTGGAATCGGCCAAGGCCATCGACGTCAAGGCCGGCAGCCTGGCGTTTGGCTCCACGTCCAACTTCACGGCGCTCGGCTTTGAAGAAAACAGCTATGGCACCGACAAGGGTGGCCTGCGCATCTCCGAGGTCGATGTCTCGACCGTCGAAGGTGCCACGGCTGCGATGGACGCCATCGACGAGGCATTGAACTCGGTCAACCTCGACCGCGCCAACATCGGTGCCGTGCAGAACCGGCTCGAAGCCTCGGTCAACAACCTGTCGTCGAACTCGACCAACCTGATTGCGTCGCGCAGCCGCATCCAGGACACGGATTTCGCGGCGGAATCGACCAATCTCGCCAAATCGCAGGTGCTGGGCCAGGCGGCGCAGGCGATGCTGGCACGGGCCAACCAGTCGCAGCAGCAGGTCACGCAGCTGTTGCAGTAAGCCACCCGCGGTTCCGTCCGGGAGGGCCGGGCCCACCGGCTCCCCGAGCCGGCGAGGGAGAAGGGGCGGTGCCAGCAATGGCGCCGCCCCTTCAACCATTTGTGGTCTTTTTTGCGCGTTCCTGTTTACGCCGCCCGGCGGCACTGCTATCGCCCCCGCTTCCCGCTGCGGAGCGGTGGCCGAGTGGTCGAAGGCGCACGCCTGGAAAGTGTGTATGGGTCAAAAGCTCATCGAGGGTTCGAATCCCTCCCGCTCCGCCACATTTTTTGCGCTTACGAGCGAAGCTCTCAGCGAGGGCGCGGCACTGGCCGCGGCGCCCGTTCGGGCTTGAGAACCCGTCGGGTTCGAACTGGATCCCTTGCAGTCAGCCAGTTCCCCATTTCTCATCAAGCCTTAGCCTTTGAATTCCTTCACCGTCATGCGCCGCCTGCGCTTTGCGGCGCCGACAAGGCCGAAGCCGGCAATCATCATTGCCCAGCTTGCCGGCTCGGGCACATTGGTGTCGACGCCGATGAATGCCGAGTTGCGCCCACTATAGGGCCACGCCCCGTTTTCAGCGCTCTGGGTGACCATCAGGAATTGGGCACCGACGCCCAAGGCCTGGCGGATCAAATCGCTGCTGCTCTGGCCCGGCTGGCTGATGCCATAGTAATAATCGACGCGCGCCGTTCCGAAAGCCGGGATAATCCTGCCGAAGAAATCGACCTTGATGCCGCCGCCAACATTGCCGGTCACGTTGCAAAAGCTCAGGCAACTCCGAGTGTACGGTATCGACGCATCGGGGTGTTCAAAGCCGTAATAGGTCGCATCCAGGATGCCGGGCGCTGTCCTGCCCGCCGCGAAGCTGTTTTCGGCGAATTCCGTCGGGGTGACATCGACATCCCAGTTGCGCTGGAACCAGAAAAAGCTCCGATACTGACCGTTATGAATGACTTCGCTGATCTTGAGGATGTTCGGTGCGACGAAACTGTAGTGTTGCTCGACCGCAAACGACAGATACCCGACATTGGTGTAGGCGGTTGCCGAGGCGGCGCTTGTCTGGCTGAGGGTGGTGGTGACGATCGACCCGAAGTAGGTTTGATCGGCCCATGGTCCGCCATCGGTCCCGAGCGAGACTCCCCATGAATCACGCGGTGTACCCGGTGCCATTGGGTCAAAGCCATCCGACAACCGGACAAAGCCGATACCGGTCGATGGATCCCATAATTCGCCATTCTGGCCGATCCCGACGCTATAGGTGCCGTTGCTGATCGTGACACCGGCAAGTACCGGGGTACCGGTGACGGCCATTGCCAGGGTCAGCGCGAAGGTCGGGGCCACATATGCCTGCATGATGCATGCCTTTGCCAATATCCACGACCGCATCTTATCCGCAACAATCCGGCGCACCAATCGGGGTTCTTACGTAACTGCGCTGCTGCCGGTTTTGAAGCGCGCCGGGTTTGCCGCACCCACCTCAGTGGCATTCTCGGCCATGAAAACATCATGCAGGCCCGTTTGAAAAGGCAGAGTAGTTGCATGAATCAAGGCTCTGGCAATTCACGATGAAAGTGTTAACTTCGATTGCTGCGGTTACGCGGTCGGGGTTGGCCGATATGAAAAAGACGCTGTTGGATCTGCTGCCGCCAGCCATGGTTGCGTCTGTCCTGACCTTTTGGGCCTATGCGCCTGCAACCTGGACAAAACCGTCATGGTCGATAACGGTCGCGGCATGGGTGACAATGGCGTTGATTCAGGCGCTGGAACTGGTTGCAGAACGTCACCCGGGCTGGCGCATCAACTGGCGCGAATTGCTGACTGACATGTTCTACGTCGGTCTCAGCGCGACGGCAATTTCGTGGGCGGCGGCGACGTTTGCCGACGATCCGGTGCGGGCTGCAAAGGACGCTTTGGGTATCGCCACGCCGGGCATCAAGGACTGGCCGTTCCTGATTCAGGTTGGCGCAGTGCTGGTGCTGTTCGAATTCGGCCAATATTGGATGCACCGGCTGATGCACAACAATGCGTTGCTTTGGTCGACGCATGCGCCGCACCATCATGTAACCCAGTTGAATGCCATGAAAGGCGCGGTCGGCAACCCGATCGAGATGTTCCTGATCAACTTGAGCATATTGGCTCTGTTCGATTTCCCGCAGACTGCGTTGTTCGCCGCTTTCAATGTCATGACTGTCGTGGTGGCGTTTGCGCACGCCAATGTGCGGTCGGACCCGCCGATCTGGTATGGGTATTTTTTCACGACGATCAGGCACCACAGCCTGCATCATACGGCGCTGAGTTATGAAGACACGCGCTGGAACTATGGTAATGCGCTGATCCTGTTCGACCGCATCTTTGGCACCTATCGAGAAGGTGAATCGGCCATTGTCGGCCAGGATGAACGCAAGCGCCTGTCGATCGGCGAACAGTTCATGTTTCCGTTCCGGCCCCTTGTTGCGAAGTTCAAGGCAAAACGCGCCGCTTCATCCGGATTGTGACGGCAGCGGACGGGAACGGAGATACTGGCGCCGCGCATGTCCGGGGGAGGCGACGTTGAAAAGACGCTTGGCGTTCATGCTGCTGGGATTGGGGACCGCTGGTGCAGCACAAGGCGCTGCGCCAGTCGAGCACGTGCTGCACGTGCCAGGCTATGCCGATTTCATAGCAGTTGACGGCGACAGCATCTGGGTCACCAACAAGGGCCGCGTCGAGCGCTGGTCGGCACAGGGAAAACTCGCGGAAACAGCCATGTCGAACCCGTGCGGCGCCATGGCCATTGCCGCAGGGTCATTGTGGGTCGCCGATTGCAGCAATCGGACACTCAATCGCATTGATCTCGTCACGGCCAGAATATCAGCGACAATTCCCAGCGGAGTCGCCAACCCCGACGGCGAACTCAACGTCGTTGCCGGGGCCGGATCAGTCTGGATGGCCAGCGATGACAAGGGCACGGTCGCACGCATCGACCCGGCCAGCAACCGCATGACGGCATCGATCGAAGTCGATCCCGGCACGCATTTTCTCGCATTCGGCTATGGACACCTCTGGGCAGTCAGCGCCGCCCGGCAAACCCTGCAAAAAATCGACCCGCGCACCAACCGCGTTGCAGGGCGGACCCGGCTTGGCCGTCAGCCCGGCTTTCTTGCGGCCGGCGAAGGCGGTGTCTGGGTGCAGGAACAGGGCGACGGCACGCTGGCCCGGATCGATCCGGTGACCGGAGATGTGTCTGGCCGCGTCAAGGTCGACGAAACGCTCGAATATGGTGACATCGACACCGGCGGCGGCAAGATATGGCTGCGGACCACGATAGGCCAGACGTTTGTGGTGATTGATGCTGCCTCTCTCGCAATCCTCCTGCGGGTCGGCAAGGCATCGGGCAGCGGCGCCCTACGCTACACGCCTGCCGGCATCTGGACCACGGCGCACGACCTGCACACAATCTCGTGGTGGAACGATCCGGCACATATTGGAAAGTGACGCAGCGTATCTGCGGGCAGCAGCCGTTTGCAAAGCAAGGGCCAAAGCTGCATCTTCGGCATACTACGTGGTTGCGATTGTATGTATCCTGCAGGCAATCCGGGGGGGGTCATGAACAACCAGAACAAGGCACTTTGGGAAAAGGGTGATTTCACGCAGATCGCGGTGACGATGCGTGAAAGCGGGCAGCAACTGGTCGAAGGCCTCGGCATCGCAGCGGGCATTGATGTGCTGGATCTTGGCTGCGGCGACGGCACCACGGCGATACCGGCGGCCGCGCTGGGCGCCAATGTCCTGGGGGTCGATATTGCCAGCAATCTGGTGGCGGCCGGAAATGCGCGGGCTGCGGCAGCCGGCATGGCAAACCTGCGCTTTCAGGAAGGCGATGCCTCGGGTCTTGCCGACATTGCAGACGACAGCTTCGATCTGGTCCTGAGCGTCTTTGGTGCGATGTTTGCGCCCCGTCCCATGGATGTCGCGCGCGAGATGGTGCGCGTGACCCGGCCCGGCGGCAGGATTGTCATGGGCAACTGGATTCCCGGCGATCCCACGCTCGTGGCGCAGATCCTCAAGATAAGTGCCGCATATACACCGCCGCCGCCCGAAGGCTTCATCAGCCCGGTGACATGGGGAATCGAAGGCAATGTCCACGAACGTTTCGGCGGCGCCGGCATCGCGCCCGACCGGATCAGTTGCACGCCCGAAACCTATGTGTTCCGCCATGCCGGCCCGCCGTCCGAATTGCTCGACCGGTTTCGCATGTTCTACGGCCCGACCATGAACGCCTTTGCCGCCGCGCAGGCCAATGGCCGCGAAGAGGAGCTTCAAGCAGAGCTGGCGGCGCTGTTCGCGGCACAAAACCAGGGCGGGCCCGATCGGACTGTCATCCCCGCGACCTTCCTGAAGGTGGTCGTACACACCGACTGAGCAAGCTCGGGCGTGTCCGGTGCCGCAGCCCCGGACACGCCCGCAACCGTTACTTGCCGAAGCGGTCCAGCGTCATCACCTTGTTCCATGCGGCAATGAAATCGGCGACGAATTTGTCGCCCCCGTCATTGGCGGCATAGACTTCGGCTACTGCGCGCAGTTCCGAATGCGAGCCGAACACGAGATCGACGGGGGTTGCCGTCCACTTCTTCGTGCCCGTCGCGCGGTCAACGCCGTCGTAAATGCCTTCGACGCCCGACTTCTGCCACTTGGTGTCCATGCTGAGCAGGTTGACGAAATAGTCGTTGCTCAGCGTGCCCGGCCGCGCCGTGAAGACGCCGTGCGCGCCGCCGCCGACATTGGCGTCCAGCGCGCGCAGCCCGCCGACCAGCGCGGTCATTTCCGGCACGCTCAGGCTCAGCAGGTTGGCGCGGTCGATCAATGCTTCTGCCGGGGACAGGCGATTGTCCTTGGCATAATAGTTGCGGAAACCATCTGCCGTCGGCTCCAGCGCTGCAAAGCTGGCGACATCGGTCTGGGCCTGTGTGGCATCGGCGCGGCCAGGTGTGAACGGCACCGTGACGCTGCCACCCGCAGCCTTGGCGGCCTGTTCGATGGCCGTGCCGCCCGCGAGCACGATGAGATCGGCCATCGAAATTTTCCGGCCGCCCATCGATGTGCTGTTGAATTCGGCCTGCACAGCGCCCAGCGCCTTCAGCACCTTGGCCAGTTCCGCCGGATTGTTGGCGCTCCAGTCCTTCATCGGTGCCAGCCGGATGCGCGCACCATTGGCGCCGCCGCGCATGTCGGTGCTGCGGAACGAAGAAGCCGAGGCCCAGGCGGTGCGCACCAGTTCCGGCACGGTCAGCCCGGTGTTCAGCACCTTGGTCTTGAGATAGGCCACGTCATTGTCTGTGACGAGCGGGTGGCTGACTGCGGGCAGCGGATCCTGCCAGATCAGCGCTTCGGCCGGCACGTCGGTGCCGATATACCGGGCGCGCGGACCCATGTCGCGGTGTGTCAGCTTGAACCACGCCTTGGCAAAGGCCAGCTCGAACTGCTTGGGGTCCTTCATGAACCGCATGGCGATCTTGCGGTACGCCGGGTCCATCTTGAGCGCGAGATCGGTGGTGAACATCATCGGCGCGTGGAATTTGTCCGGAATATGCGCGTCGGGCACGAACTGCGCGTCCTTGGCGTTCTTGGGTTCCCACTGGATGGCACCCGCCGGGCTGCGCGTCTGCACCCATTCGAACCGGAACAGATTTTCCAGATACTGCGTGGTGAAGGCCGCCGGGCTCGATGTCCAGGCGCCTTCCAGCCCACTGGTGATGGTGTCGGCGCCATTGCCCTTGCCGCATGTGTTGGTCCAGCCCATGCCTTGCGCTTCGACCGGGCCGGCGGCCGGCTCCTTGCCGACACAGCCTTCCGGCTTGGCGGCGCCGTGCGCCTTGCCAAAGGTGTGGCCGCCGGCGATCAGCGCCAGCGTTTCTTCATCGTTCATCGCCATGCGGCCGAACGTTTCGCGAATGTCGCGCGCCGCAGCCAGCGGGTCGGGCACGCCGTTCGGGCCTTCGGGGTTCACATAGATCAGGCCCATCTGCACGGCGGCCAGCGGGTTCGCCAGCTTGCGCTCGCCGCTGTAGCGTTCATCAGCGAGGAACTTCTTTTCCGGGCCCCAATAGACCAGGTCGGCTTCCCAATCGTCGGTGCGGCCGCCGCCAAAGCCAAACGTCTTGAAGCCCATGTTTTCAAGGCTGACATTGCCGGCCAGCACCATGAGATCGGCCCATGACAGCGCCCGGCCGTACTTCTGCTTTACCGGCCACAACAGCCGGCGCGCCTTGTCGAGGTTGGCGTTGTCCGGCCAGCTGTTGAGCGGCTCGAAGCGCTGCTGGCCGCCGCCGGCGCCGCCCCGGCCATCGGCGGTGCGATAGGTCCCGGCGCTGTGCCACGCCATGCGGATGAAGAACGGTCCGTAATTGCCATAATCCGATGGCCACCAGGGCTGCGACGTGGTCAGCACGCCGGCAATGTCGGCCTTGACCGCCTTGAGGTCGAGTTTGGCGAACGCTTCGGCATAATTGAAATTGCCGCCCAGCGGATTGGATTCGACGCCGTTCTGACGCAGCGGCCCCAGATTCAGTTGTTCAGGCCACCAGAACTGGACGGAAACATTGCTATCGGCAGCCGCCGCCGGGCTGGCAAGCGGCGCGAGCGACAAAGTGGCCGTCAACAGTGCGATGGCGGAAACGGTGGTTCTGAGCATGGCGGCCTCCCAAGAAACATTTTCTAGTTCCGCATCATACCCCGATGTCTGTGGGAGAAGAAACCGAACGCTTCCATCAGGGCAATCGGAAAACTGATTAAGTGCCGGGCGGTCGGCCCTGCTGATGCCCGAAAACGGGCGCTTGGTTTTTGGATGTGTAAAGCCAGCCGACACTTTTCCCGCCTTTTTCGCGGTGCGCACGCCAAGCCCATTTCGGGCCGAGAAGCAATAAATCTTTCGATTCAATTAATTAATAAAATATTAGTATTTTGTTCAGATTGGCACGAGTTTTGCATCTCTGAACGTGTCCCGGGGCCCTCCGGGCATTATCATGGAGGAACCAATGCGCACCGTTGCTATCGCTTGCCTTTTGATGGGTGCCGCCGTTCCGGCAGCAGCAGCTTCATCCTTCACGGTCACTGTCGGAAGCCCGGTTCAGGCCATTCCCGGCAACAATGACTTTCAGTCGCAGCTGGCGAGCAAGGGCCTCAGTGCCTACACCGCTGCCGGCGCATCGGTTACGCTCAACCTGCCGCGCAAGCTGCGCTTTGAATTCCTGGGCGCCGAGAGCGGCTTTCGGGACACGTTCACCGCGCTGTCAGGCCCGCTGTCGTTCACCGAAAACAATGAAGCGTGGACCAACATCGTTTTCGGCACGCTGAACTACGGCGCTGGCGCCATCACCGACTGGCAGTTCACCACCAGCGGCAACGGGAATATCGCGCTGATCGGCTCGCATCACTTCGGCATTTTCTTGCCCGGTAATGTGGGTTCGACCTATAACACGAACGTGCTTTATCTGGGATTTGACGACCAGATCAACAACTTCGACGACAATCATGATGACTTGGTCATGCGGGTTGTCGCAGTTCCCGAGCCGTCGTCCTGGGCCATGCTGATTGCCGGCTTTGGCCTCGTCGGCGCGGCGCAGCGCCGGCGTGTGCGCAAGGTCGCTGCCTGACCATTTCGTCACGGCACGGCGGCAACATCCTCGATGCTCAGCAGCGAGGCGTTGCCGCCGGCGCTGGTCGTATCGGTCGATACCGTGCGTTCGTGCACAAAGCGCAGCAGGTAATGCGGTCCGCCGGCCTTGAAGCCGGTGCCTGAGCGGCCCTCGCCGCCAAAGGGCTGGCTGCCGACCACCGCGCCGATCATCGATCGGTTGACATAAAGATTGCCGACATGGGCGCTGGCCTCGACCATGGCCGCGACGCTGGCGATGCGGCTGTGCAGGCCCATGGTCAGGCCATAACCCAGCGCGTTCACCGCCGCGATGGTCTGGCCCAGTTCGCCGGCCTTCCAGGTCACGACATGCAGCAGCGGCCCGAACCATTCGTTCCGCAGATCGCCGATGGCATCGAGCGCAATGACCGTCGGCGCGACAAAGTCACCGGCCGGCACCGCCAGGCTGTGCCGCCAGCGCGCCTTCTGGGACAGCCGATAAGCTTCCAGCCGGCCATGGGCGTCCGTGTCGATGACCGGGCCGACATCTGTTGCCGGGTCGGCCGGATCGCCAATGACCAGGCAATCCATCGCGCCCCGCAGCATGTCCAGCGTGCGCTGCGCCACATCCTCCTGCACCAGCAGAAGCCGCAGCGCCGAACAACGCTGCCCGGCAGACCGGAAGGCGGATGTGATGATATCGGCGACCACCTGTTCGGTCAGCGCAGTGGAATCGACGATCATGGCGTTGATGCCGCCGGTTTCGGCAATCAGCGGCACCAGCGGACGGTTTTCGTCATCCAGCAACGCCCGGGCGATGCGCCGCGCCGTCGCCGTCGATCCGGTGAACGCCACGCCCATGATGCGCGGGTCGCGGACCAGCGCGTCGCCGATTTCGCCGCCGCCAGTGACAAGCCGCAGCACATCAGCGGGAATGCCGGCTTCATGCGCCAGCGCGACCGCAGCGGCGGCAATGCGCGGTGTCTGCGGTGCAGGTTTGGCGACCACGGTGTTGCCGGTGACCAGCGCGGCCACCGCCTGGCCCAGAAAAATCGCCAGCGGGAAATTCCATGGCGCGATGGCGGCAAGCACGCCGCGCGGCGCCAGATGCAGCTCGTTGCGCTCGCCAGTAGGGCCGGGCAAGGTCATGGTGACCATGCGAGTGCGGGCCTCGGCGGCATAATAGCGGCAGAAATCCACGGCTTCGCGCACTTCGGCCAGCGCATCGGGAATGGTCTTGCGCGCTTCGAGCACCAGCAGCGCCATCAGCGGCTCGCGGTCGCGTTCCAGCAGATCGGCAAGCCTGTCCAGCAGGGCAGCCCGGGCCGCCACCGGTTGCGCTGCCCAGCCGGCAAACGCACCGTGCGCCGCTGTCACAGCCGCACCGACATCGGCCGGTGCCGGCGCCGGGCCAAGCCCAGTTGCGGCGATGCGCGCCGCAACGCCGGCCAGTATGCCGGCATCGGCGAGATCGATCCCGGCGCTGTTATCGCGGCTGTCGCCGTATAGCCGCACCGGCAGTTGAATCGACGGGTGCGGCGTGCCGCCAACGGCTTTGATCCTCACGGCCGGGTCCGCCAGCAGCGATTCGTCGGATACGGCAGCATCGGCAAGCTGATGTACAAAGCTGGAATTGGCGCCGTTTTCGAGCAGGCGCCGCACCAGATAGGCCAGCAGGTCGCGGTGGCCACCGACGGGCGCATAGGTCCGGCATTTATAGCCTTGTTCGCGCACCAGCCGTTCGAACAGGCCTTCGCCCATGCCGTGCAGGCGCTGGAATTCGAAATCGCGGCTTTCGCTGCCCAAAATATCCGTGGCCCATTCCAGGATGGTCGCCACGGTCAGCGCATTGTGCGTGGCAAAAGCGGGATAAAGATGCTGCGCCGCCAGCATGTCGCGCGCGCAGGCCAGATAGGACACATCGGTCGCCGCCTTGCGGGTGAACAGCGGATAATCGGACAGGCCCAGTTCCTGCGTGCGCTTGATCTCGCTGTCCCAATAGGCGCCCTTGACCAGCCGCACCGTCATTTTGCGGCCCGTCGCGGCGCCCAGCGCATCGGCCCAGGCAATCACGGCCCGCGCCCGCTTGCCATAGCCTTGCACCGCCATGCCGAACCCGTCCCAGTCCTTCAGGCCTGGCAGGGCCGCCACGGCGCCGATGATGTCGAGGCTCATCTCCAGCCGCTCGGATTCTTCGGCATCGACTGTCAGGCAGATACCGGCATCACGCGCCGCTTCGGCCAGGGTGCGCAGCATGTCGGTCAGTTCGGGAACACAGGCTCCGGCATTGGCGGTTTCATAGCGCGGGTGCAGCGCCGACAGCTTGACCGACACCGAATGGCGATCGGTGATGGCATTGGCTTTCGAGCCGGCGCCCGTGGCCCTGATGGCGGCCAGATAGCTGGCGAAATAGCGCTTGCCGTCGTCGTGTGTGCGCGCCGCTTCGCCGAGCATGTCGAAACTGGCTGTGAAACCCCGGTTGTCCTTGTCGCCGGCCCTTGCCAGCGCCTCGTCGATTGTGCGGCCCATGACGAACACCTGGCCCATCATCCGCATGGCGCCGCCCACGGCTTGCCGCACGAACGGTTCGCCGGCGCGCGCCACCAGCCGGCGCAGCACGCTGGCCTTTTCCTGTTCGCCCATCAATGCCCGGGTGATGACCAGCCCCCAGGTGGCGGAATTGACCAGCGCGGAATCGGATTCGCCGGCATGGGCCGCCCAGTCGGCGGTGCCGATCTTGTCACGAATGAGCAGATCCGCGGTTTCTGAATCCGGGACGCGCAGGAACGCTTCGGCCAGGCTGAGCAGGGCGACCCCCTCGGCTGTATTAAGGCGATACTGCTGGAGAAAGCGATTGACCCAGCCTTCACCCTGGGCCGCGCGCAAATCGGCAAGCAAGCCAAGCGCGCGGCCGACCACGGCCGTGCGGGCCGCAGGCGTCAGGCTGGCCTGGGGCAACAATTCAGCCAGCACCCTTGCTTCATCGGCGCGGTGCAGCGGCTGCAGTCGGGTGCGGGCAGCGGCGAGGTCCGAGACGGGGGCGGGGGCGGGGGCATCAGTCATGACAAATGCCCATATGCCAGTCGCCGCCGATATTCCACCGCGCGGCGCCGGTGATACCCATGTGTGGAAGGGTGCAGGCCCTGGGCCAGAAGGTGAGAGGCCCTCCACCGCCGGGACGATGGAGGGCCAGTCATCTGGCTGTGGACATGGAACGCCGGTTGCACGCCCAGAGCCAGATAGCACGTTGGGTTGGGCGCGACCCTGCCCAACCGAGCTCTTTGGATCTTCGCGACAGAACCTGTCGATCGATGACAAAAGGCTCGTGTATTCAATCGCCCCAAAGGTTATCACCAAGTGGCGTGTTAAGAAAGAAGCAATATTCGTGCCAGAATCGTGAATCGTGAAGATTCAATCGGTTGCTGCGATTTCCCATTCGCGACTGTAAAGCTGGCCGACTCATTCAGGATGCGATTTTCGCCATGGAGCGCGAATCAGGCGCCACATCTGGTTGCGAATCGATCAAGACAGCAAAAAGGCCTTTTGGGCTGCTCGCCGCAAAAGGCCTTTTCGGTCGGGGCCGCGCGGGTGCGCAGGCCCCTGGCTTGGTCGTGGTCAGGCTGTGACGCTGGTCATCCGGCGGCGACGCGCGGTGGCGCCCACCAGGCCAAAGCCGGCGATCAGCATGGCCCAACTGGCCGGTTCAGGCACATTGGCTGCAAAATCGTCGAACTCATAGGCGACACCGGTCGAGGTAAAGCGCAGGCCGGAAATCCGCTCGCCAGCGCCGGCGCTGAAGAAGATGCGGCGATTGGTCGAACCCAGGCTCTGATCGCCGTTGGACGGCGGCAACATGCCACCCGTTTCGGTCAGCAGGACATTGCCGAACTGATCGAGCACTTCCACCGTGTTGTAGAGATCGATGGAGCCCCAGTAAAAGCTGATCGACTGCAGGTCCGGTGTATCCAACGTAGCCGTATTGGGAGTGAGATCGCTCGACACATATCCAAAGCAGGTTGCGTCACCGGCTGGTGCCGCCGCCACGCCGGGCAGCGAGGCGCAGCTCGTGCCGAGGCCGCCTGTCCAGCTGTAGCCCGCAGCATCGGGCGCATCGAATGTCACTACATAATCCTGGTTGGCAGACTTGCCCGGATCCGGCGCGCCGAACGCACCAACCACGCCGACCGCGTTGGCGGCAGTCGCCCCGAACGCCAGAGCCATCATGAACGCTACAGTCTTCATCAAACCCTCCTGATAAAGTGCCAAATGACGAGAATTTATTATTTGGTAACCGGATATTCATTTTATTCCACCACAGAGTCAAGATGACCAATCAATTAATTTTTCGTGAACGATGAGGCATGCGGATGGCCCGAACGGTTGACGCAAGCGTCAGCGCACGCCTAGGGTTCGACCCGCGTTGCAAAATTCAGGCATGGGGACGAAAAAATGGCCGGCAAGTCACTGACACTGGACGAATATCGCGCCATGGTGGGCCATGAGGTCGGGGTCTCCGACTGGATTCTGGTCGACCAGGCCAAGATCGACGCCTTTGCCGAAGTCACTGGCGACCATCAGTTCATCCATGTGAACCCGGAACTGGCGAAACAGACGCCGTTCGGCACCACCATTGCGCACGGCTATCTCAGCCTCAGCCTGCTTTCGGTGATGGCCTATTCGGCGATGCCGGGCATCAAAGGCACCCGAATGGGCGTCAATTACGGGCTGAACAAGGTGCGCTTCATGGCGCCGGTCAAGTCCGGCAGCAAGGTGCGCGGCCGTTTCACCATTGCCGACGTGACGCAGCGCCCCGATGGCGCCTGGCAGACCACCACCAGCGTCAGTGTCGAAATCGAAGGCGAAACCAAACCGGCGCTGGCAGCGGAATGGATCACGCTGCAATATGTCGGCTGATTGATCGATTTTTCCTCTCCCGCACCGGGAGACGGCGTTTTGCAAAAAAGGACCTTACCATGCGTGAAGCTGTAATTGTCTCGACCGCCCGTACGCCTATCGGCCGCGCCTTTCGCGGCGCCTTCAACGCCACGCCGTCGCCGACGCTGGCCGGCCATGCCATTGCCCATGCCGTCAAGCGCGCCGGCATCGAAGGTGCCGAAGTCGATGATGTCGTGATGGGTGCCGCGCTCCAACAGGGCGTGCAGGGCGGCAACATCGCCCGCACCGCGTTGCTGCGTGCTGGCCTGCCAGTCACGGTTTCTGGCCAGTCGATGGACCGGCAGTGCTCGTCGGGTGTCATGTCGATTGCCACTGCGGCCAAGCAGATCATTGTCGATGGCATGCAGGTCACCATCGGTGCCGGCGTCGATTCGATCTCGATGGTGCAGAACGACAAGATGCGCGTCGAAGGCGATCCCGCCCTCGTTGCCATGCACCCGGCCATTTACATGCCGATGCTCCAGACCGCCGAAATCGTCGCCAAGCGCTATGGCATCAGCCGCGACCGTCAGGACGAATATGGCTTCCAGTCGCAGATGCGCACCGCCGCTGCACAGGCTGCCGGCAAGTTCGATGATGAAATCGTGCCGATGACCGCCAGCATGGCCATGGTCAACAAGGAGACCAAGGAAGTCACCCGCCACGAAATTACCCTGTCCAAAGATGAAGGCAATCGCCCGGAAACCACACTGGAAGGCCTCAAGGGCCTGAGGCCGGTGCTGGAAGGCGGCGTCATCACCGCAGGCAACGCCAGCCAGCTTTCGGATGGTGCCTCGGCCAGCGTGCTGATGGAAGCCGGCGAGGCAGCGCGGCGCGGGCTCACCCCGTTGGGTGCTTATCGCGGCATGGCAGTGGCCGGGCTTGAGCCGGATGAAATGGGCATCGGTCCCATCTATGCCGTGCCCAAGCTGCTCAAGGCCAATGGCCTGACCATGAACGACATCGGCCTTTGGGAATTGAACGAGGCGTTTGCCGTGCAGGTCCTGCACTGCGCCGATGTGCTGGGCATCGATCCCGAACTGCTCAACGTCAATGGCGGCGCCATCTCGATCGGCCATCCTTATGGCATGACTGGCGCACGCTGCACCGGCCATGCCCTTATCGAAGGCAAGCGCCGGGGTGCCAAATATGTGGTCGTGACGATGTGCGTCGGCGGCGGCATGGGCGCGGCAGGCTTGTTCGAGGTTTACTGAGCCGCCAGCGGGCGTGTGAATAGCGCAACGGCGCTATTCGCCGACTCCGCAAGGCCGGCCGGCGGGTTCGGGCAAGCCGGCGCTGCGGCTTTGCCGCGGCAGAAGCTTGACCGAAGCCCGTTCGACGACTCGCCGCCCAAAGCCCCCTTCACACCATCATTGGCCTTTCGCACGAATATCTGTCACAGGGCTGCAAATGCCTTTTGAAACACTCTCCGGACCGCTCGCGCGGGCCTTGGCCGAACGCGGCTACACCGATCTCACGCCTGTCCAGGCTGCTGTCCTCGCCCCCGAAGCCGAAGGGCGCGACCTGCTGGTTTCTGCCCAGACGGGTTCCGGCAAGACCGTCGCATTCGGGCTGGCCATGGCCCCCGAACTGCTTGGCGAGGCCGAATTTGCCGCGACCCCCGGCATGCCCCAGGCGCTGGTCATCGCTCCAACGCGCGAACTGGCGCTGCAAGTCGCCAAGGAACTGGCCTGGCTCTACGCCTCGGCCCGCGCCCGCATCGTCACCTGCGTCGGCGGCATGGACCCGTCCAAGGAACGCCGCGCGCTGGGCGCCGGCTGCCATATTGTCGTCGGCACGCCGGGGCGCCTGCGCGATCATCTGGAACGCGGCGCGTTGCAGCTGGGCGCGCTGACGGTCGCCGTCCTTGATGAAGCCGATGAAATGCTCGACATGGGCTTTCGCGAGGATCTCGAAGAAATCCTCGATGCCACGCCGACCACCCGCCGCACCTTCATGTTTTCGGCAACTATCCCCAAGCCGATCGTTGCGCTGGCCAAGCGTTTCCAGTCCAATGCGCTGCGAATCAGCACCGTTGGCGAAGATCGCGGCCACGGCGACATCAGCTATCAGTGCGTCACCGTTGCGCCGGCCGATATCGAAGCGTCGGTGGTCAATATCCTGCGTTTCCACGAGGCGCCAACGGCGATGCTGTTCTGCGCCACGCGCGACAATGTCCGCCGCCTGCACGCCAGCCTTATCGAGCGCGGCTTTGATGCTGTCGCCCTGTCCGGTGAACACAGCCAGTCGGAACGCAACCATGCCCTGCAAGCCCTGCGCGATCGCCGGGCGCGCGTGTGCGTGGCCACCGATGTGGCGGCGCGCGGCATCGATCTGCCGACGCTCAGCCTTGTCGTGCATGTCGAACTGCCGCGCGATGCCGAAATCCTCCAGCACCGTTCGGGCCGCACCGGGCGTGCCGGCAAAAAGGGCACCGCCGTTCTGATCGTGCCCTATAATGCGCGCCGCCGCGTTGACCGCATGTTGCAAGGCGCCAAGATCAATTCGCAGTGGCTGCCTGTGCCAACGGCTGCGGCCATTGCCGGGCAGGACAAGGAACGCCTGATCACCACGGTTGCCGAAGGCATCGCCGGCCTGGAGGACGAGGACCGCGCATTGGGCGCCCGCCTGATGGAAGCGCATACGCCTGAGGAAATCGCCGCTGCACTGGTGCGCGCCCACCGCGCCCGCCAGCCGCAGGTCGAGGACATGGTCGATGCCGGCCCGCCGCAGCGCGCCGAACGTGCCGAACGCGCACCGATGCGTGACCGGCCAAACGCGCCCGTGCATGGTGCTGGCCAGCACAGCTCGGCGCACGACGCACCGCGCGATGGCCCCGAAGGCGTTTGGTTCCGCATGGATGTCGGCCGCCGCCACAACGCCGACCCGCGCTGGCTGCTGCCGCTGCTGTGCCGCCGTGGCCATGTGACCAAGCCCGATATTGGCACGATCCGCATCATGCCGGCCGAAACCTTGGTCGAAATATCGCCGGAAATGGCCGACCGTTTCCAGGCCGCGCTCAAGCGCACCGAAGGCAAGGGCCGTTCTCCGGAAGACTCCATCCGCATCGAAGCGGTGCGCGGCGGTGCCGCCGGCGCCTCGCGACCATCGTCTGGCCCGCGTCACTCATCCGGCCCGTCCTCTGCTGCGCCGCCGCGCAAGGGCCGTTTGCACTCGGCCTGAACCCCCTTGGCGCGGCGCCGGCGGTGAGGCCGTTGGTGCTCAGGCCGTCAGGGCCAGCAACGCAAAGGTCGCCAGCCAATGCTCGCCGGCATAATCGCCGGCGATGTGCGGCAGCCCGGCTGACAGATGTGCCTCGGCGGTATCGGCCATCAGCGCCGCCGCGCCGTGGCCCGGTCCAAGCGCCGCTGCGATGTGGCGCCAGCACCAGGCCCGCGACAGGTTGAGCCCGTCAAGATGCGCGATCTTGCCGTCGCTGCGGTCCGACACGCTTGCCGGCACGAACAGGCTGGCGGGCAGGCTCTGCGCCGCGCGCGGCAGCAACCGGTCGAACCAGTCCCGATATTGCGCCGGTGGCAGCAATCGCGCCATCAGCATCGCCTCGCACAATATCGGTGACAAAAAGGCATCGCCGTCCGGCTCGAAGGCGCTGGCATCGGCATCGCGCGAAAACCAGTCCAGCGCCCGCGCCGTGATAAGCGCGGCCAGTGCCGGGTCGTGCCGCCTCGCCCAATCATCTGCCAGAACCAACGCAAACGCCGTATTGCTATGCGCGCCGGTGCGGATGGGATATGTCAGTTGCGGCAGATGCGCATGAAATCGCGCTGCGAAGCGTGTCGCCATTGGCGCCAGCAACGCCCCCATCGGTGCCTCGGCCACCTCGTCGTGCAGGGCCAGCAGCCAGGCCCAGCCATAGGGCCGTTCGAACCCGCGCGACGATGGTGTATCGAGATAGGCACATTCCGCAGCGACATTTTCGGGCGTGAACAACGCTGCTGCCAGCGCGCGGGTATCATCGGCGCGGGCATGATCCGGGAACAGCCGCAGCAGCCGCATAAGCAGCCACCAGCCATGCACGCAGCTGTGCCAGTCGAAACTGCCGAAAAAAATCGGGTGCAGGTCGCGCGGGCCACGCACATCGCCCGGCCCGTCCATGACGTGGTCGAGCTTGTGCGGATATTGCCGCGTGACATGACCGAGCGCGATGCCAGCCATATGCGCCGCCATGGCGGAATCGAGCGTCATCGGAAGGCAAATCCCCAGATCATCGCGGTGTTGAATGCCAGCAACGCCAGTGCCGTCGGCACCTGTGCCTTGATGACGGCATTGCGGTCCTTCAACTCCAATAGCGCGGCCGGCACGATGTTGAAATTGGCTGCCATCGGAGTCATCAGCGTGCCGCAGAAGCCCGCCAGCATGCCGACCGCTGCAATCACCGCCGGATCGCCGTCCAGCTGCCCGATCAGCACCGGCAGGCCAACCGCCGCCATCATCACCGGAAACGCCGCAAAGGCGTTGCCCATGATCATGGTGAAGCCGGCCATGCCCAGCGTGAAGGCCAGCACGGCGGCTAGCCGCGCACCATCCGGGATCACCATGGCGGCGATATCGCCGACAATATTGCCAACGCCGGCGGCGGCAAACACCGCGCCCAGGCTGGCCAGCATCTGGGGCAGGACGATGGCCCAGCCCACCGCCTCGGCAAGGCGTTGCCCCTCGCGCACCGGCGCCAACAGCGGCGGACGCAGCCATAGCATCAGCACGAAGACCGCGATGATGGCGCCAAGACCCAGGCTCACCAATGTCACCTGTTTCGGATCGACAATCGCAGCCCCACCAAGGCTGAGAACGGGAAAAAGAAAAGTGCCGCCCAGCGCCACGGCCGGCACCACCAACGCCGGCAGGAACAGCCGGTTACCGTGGAGGCGCGCGCCTTGTGCCTCTGCTGCCGGGTCGGCGGTGGCCCCGTCCGTGCTGCCACCCTTCCCCGGAT